>NZ_JCANTD010000020.1:0-96832 GCF_059570675.1 Salinispora goodfellowii
TGGGGCACGGTGGAGCAGATCACCGACCCCGCCTACTCCACCACCGCCTTCCTGGACGGTTTGAAGCAGGTCAAGGGCTGGCAGGACCTGCCGTTGACCGAGGCCGCGCAGAAGGTGCAGGTGTCGGCGTACCCGTTCCACTACGCCCAGTGGGAAACCCAGGCCGCCGACCTGGTGGCCGAGCACTGGACCAGCTGACCCACCGACACCCACAAACAAACCCCCACCCACAGACCTAACCCACACCAGGGGGAAAGAAACTGTTGGCCGGCACCCGAACCGGGTGCCGGCCAACAGCCACGTCTGGGCGAACACCGACGGTGAGCAGCACCGTCCCCTACGCTTGCGCTCATGGGCCGCCTGCGCCGACTCGCCGAGGCGACACCGGCGAGCCGGAACCGCTACCTCGACCTGCTCCGGGCCCTCGCCATCGTCATGGTCGTTCTCGGTCACTGGAGCGTCGTGGACATCGGGCACGACGCCTCCGGGCAACCCACCGCCCGCTCCGCGCTGCCCGACCTGCCCTGGGCCTACCCACTGACCTGGGCGGTCCAGGTCATGCCGATCTTCTTCCTGGTCGGCGGGTACGCCAACGCCGCGTCCCTGGCCTCGCAGCGCCGTCGCGGCGGGGACGCCACCGGCTGGCTGCTCGGCCGCAGTGCCCGGCTGCTCCGGCCCACCAGTGTGCTGGTGCTCGTCCTCGCCGCCGCTGGCTTCGCCGCCCGGCTCGCCGGCGCCGACCCGTCGTTGGTCCGGACCGTGGTCTACTTCGCCACCATCCCGCTGTGGTTCCTCGCCGCGTACCTCCTCGTGGTGCCACTGACCCCGGTGATGTACGCGCTGCACCGGCGGTACGGGCTGCGCGTACCGGTGACGCTGGCCATCCTGGTCACGGCGGGCGACCTGACGCGCGAACTCGGCCTGCACGACGCCGCCCTGCCGAACTACCTCTTCGGTTGGCTGGCCATTCACCAGCTCGGCTTCGCCTGGTACGACGCGGACAAGAAAGACGCTGACGCAACGGCACCGCGCGGCCGCTGGGCTGGGCTCCGGACCCGACGGCTACCGCTGTCCCGGCGGGCCGGGTGGACGGCGCTGCTCGGCGGGCTGACGGTGGCGGTACTGCTGACCGGCCCCGGCCCGTACCCGGTCAGCATGATCAACATTCCGGGTGAGCGGCTGAACAACGCCGCCCCGCCCAGCCTCGCGCTGCTGGCGGTGAGCACCGCGCAGCTCGGGCTCCTCCTGCTGCTGCGCGGGCCGGCGCAGCGCTGGCTGCGCCGCGACCGCCCCTGGATGGCGGTGATCGCGGTGAACAGCGTCGTACTGACGGTCTTCCTGTGGCACCTGAGCGCGGCGATCCTGGCGATCGGCGCCCTGGACGCGGTGGGATTGCTACCGACGCCGGCTGCCGGCACGACCGCTTGGCTGGCCTGGCGGATCCCCTGGGTGCTGATCATCTGTGTGTTCCTGGCCGCGCTGGTCGCCGTCTTCGGTCCGATCGAGGCACGCACCGGCCGCCCCCCGGCCGCCCGAGGGCCCGCCCCGCCATCGGACAACCGGGCGGATCACTGGCGGCTCACCGGCCGCGGCGTGCTCGCCGTCACCGCCTTCGTCGCCGTCGTCGCCGCGCTCGTCATCAACGCGACCGCCCCACGGGACGCCCCGCTGCTGCTCGGGCTGCCCGTCCCGGCGCTGGTGGCGTACCTGGCCGGGGCGGGCGCCCTGCGGCTACTCAGGTCTGGGTGGGGAACCCCAGGTTGACCCCACCGTGTCGGGGGTCCAGCCAACGACTGGTGACCACCTTGCCCCGGGTGAAGAAGCGCACCCCGTCCTCCCCGTGCGCGTGCAGGTCGCCGAAGAGCGACGCCTTCCAGCCGCCGAAGGAGTAGTACGCCATCGGCACCGGGATCGGTACGTTGATCCCGACCATGCCCACCTCCACCTCGTGCTGGTAGCGCCGGGCGGCACCCCCATCGTTGGTGAAGATGGCCGTCCCGTTGCCGTACGGGTTGGTGTTGACCAGGTGGACGGCCTCCTCGTACGACCCGACCCGGAGCACCGACAGCACCGGCCCGAAGATCTCGTCGGTGTAGACCGACATCTCGGGTGTGACCCGGTCGAACAGGGTCGGCCCCAACCAGTAGCCGTTCGGGTCCCCGTCCGGGCGCACGTCCCGCCCGTCCACCACCGGCACCGCGCCCGCCGCCACGCCCGCCTCGACGTACGAACGCACCCGCTCGGCGTGTGCGGCGGTGACCAGCGGGCCCATGTCGCAGCCGCGCCGGCCGTCACCGGTACGCAGCCCCGCCACCCGCTCGGCGATCTTCTCGACCAACGCGTCGGCGACCGGCTCCACCGCGACCAGCGCCGAGATCGCCATACAGCGCTCCCCCGCCGACCCGAACCCCGCGTTGACGGCGGCGTCGGCGGCCAGGTCCAGATCCGCGTCGGGGAGCACCACCATGTGGTTCTTCGCCCCGCCGAGGGCCTGCACCCGCTTGCCCGCCAGCGACGCCCGCTGGTGCACGTGCCGGGCGACCGGCGTGGAGCCGACGAACGACACCGCCCGCACCGCGGGATGATCCAGCAGGGCGTCCACGGCCTCCTTGTCCCCGTTGACCACGTTGAGCACCCCGGGCGGCAGGCCCGCCTCAGCGAACCACTCCGCCAGCAGCAGCGCCGCGCTCGGATCCTTCTCGCTGGGCTTGAGCACGACCGCGTTGCCGGTCGCCACCGCGACCGGCACGAACCAGAGCGGCACCATCACCGGGAAGTTGAACGGGCTGATCACCGCCACCACCCCGAGGGGCTGGCGAAGGTTGTAGGAGTCCACCTCGGTCGAGACGTTCTCGCTGAACCCGCCGCGCATCGCCGCGGGGATGCCGCAGGCGTACTCGATCACCTCCAGCCCGCGCTGCACCTCGCCGGCGGCGTCGGCGAGCACCTTGCCATGCTCCGCGGTAATCACCTCGGCGAGCCGGTCGCGCCGGGCATGGACCAACTCCCGGAAGGCGAAGAGCACCGCCGCGCGCCGCGACAGGGAGGCGTCTCGCCAACTCCGCGCGGCCCGGTCGGCGGCCTCGACCGCTGCCGCCACCTCCGCGGCGGAGGCCAGCTCGACCTCCGCGGTACGCGCGCCGGTGGCCGGGTCGAAGACGTCGCCGCGGCGCACCGCGGTGCCGGAGAGCAACTTGCCGTCCACGAAGTGCCCGATGAGACTCACGCCGCCACCTCCGCCGCGGTCCCGCCGGACCGGATCGCGTCCACCAGAATTGCCAGGCCCTCCCGGGCCTCCTGTTCGGTCAGGGTCAACGGCGGGCCCATCCGCACCACGTTCCCGTACAGGCCGCCCTTGCCCACGAGCAGGCCACCGGCCCGGCACGCCTCGAACACCCGAGCGGCTCGCCCGGGATCCGGGTCAGCGGTGCCCGGGTGGACGAACTCGACACCGAGCATCAGCCCCTTGCCGCGCACCTCGGCGACCCCGGGCAGCCCGCCGACCGCGGCACGCAGCCCCTCGTTGAGGATCCTGCCCACCCGGTCCGCGTTGGCTTGCAGATCGTTGTCGAGCACGTAGTCGAGCACGGCGTTGCCGGCGGCGGTGGAGATCGGGTTGCCGCCATAGGTGGAGAAGCTGATCGCCGGCACCGACTCGACCACCTCGGCCCGCCCGACCACACCGGCGAGCGCGAAGCCGTTGCCTACCCCCTTGGCGAAAGTGATCATGTCTGGGGTCACCCCGTGGGCCTGGTAGCCCCAGAAGTGCGTGCCGGTACGCCCCCAGCCGGTCTGCACCTCGTCTGAGATGAGCAGGATGCCATGCTCGTCGAGCACCTTGCGCCAGCCGGCGAGCAGCCCGTCCGGGCCGTGCACGAATCCGCCGACGCCCTGAATCGGCTCCGCGATCAGGCAGGCGACATCACCCGAGGTCTGGGTGGCCAGCACCTCCCGCAGATCCTCCACCGCCGCGTCGATCCGATCCGCCTCGGGCAGCCGGGCGAGTAGGCCCCGCAGCCGCTCCCCCGAGTGCAGCCAGGCCACCTGCAGCGGGTTCAGCGGGCTCGCCGACCAGCCCCGGTTGCCGGTGACCCCGATCGTCGCGTACGACCGGCCGTGATAGCTGTTGCGCACGGCGAGGATCTGCTGCGAACGCCGGTAGTTGGTGGCCATCAGCAACGCGGCCTCGTTGGCCTCGGTGCCGGAGTTGGTGAAGAAGACCCGCGCGTCCGGGATGCCGGACAGCCGGGCCACCTTCTCGGCCAACTCCACCTGCTGTCGAATCAGGTAGAGCGTCGAGGTGTGCACGATCCCGGTACGCAACTGGCGCTCCACCGCCTCGCGGATCTCCGGAATGTCGTAGCCGATGCTGTTGGTCAGCACGCCGCCGAAGAAGTCCAGGTAGGTGCGGCCCTGCGCATCGGTGACCCGGCGCCCCTGGCCAGCGACGAGTTCGAGTGGTTCGTCGTAGTAGAGCGGCATCCAGGACGGGAGCACCGCCCGGTGCCGGGCCAGCAGATCGTCGGTGGTCATAGCGACACCTCTCAACGTAGCGGGTGATGACGGCACGCTCTCACCACCGCGCACCGCGAACAACTGGCACCGTGTAGCGTCACCGCACCGTCCACCTGACACCACGTCAATGCGGGTGTACGAGAATTCGTACGGCATGGGGGGTCCTGAGCATGAACCGCCGCCTTGTTCGACCGCTGGTCGCAGGTGCCGCCGCCGTTGCGGCGGCCGCTGGCGGGTGGTTGGCCTACGACTCGCTGCGCGCCGGTGAGACACATTCGGTGCACTCGTCCTACGCGTTCGACGTGAAGGATGGGACGAAGGTGGCGGGGTTCGCCGACTACGTCGTCGTCGCGACGGTGGACCGTATCGCCGAGGTGCAGGAACGCGACGGCACGCCCTACACCGTCTTCGACGTCACCGTGGACCAGACCCTCAAGGGCGAGCCAGTCAAGACGCTGCGGGTGGTCCAGCTGGGTGGAACCCTCGGCAAGGACACCTGGCGGGTCGACGGCGAGCCCCTGCTGCGGCCCGGCACGACCTACGTGCTGGCCGCGAAGACGGAACAGGGACGCGGAACGCATCAGCTGGTGGGCGGGGCGGACGTCCCGGTCGTCGACCGGGCCGCGGCGAGTGCTGGGGGGTCGGGCCCGGTGGCCGAGTGGGAGACCAACGTCGACCGCCAGCGGTGGCCCGCGGAACTCCCCAAGAGTTCCTGACCGCCGCGGCACCCCGTGGCGGTGTCCTGACCCTGGGCGGAGGTATACGCCGGGCTGCTCAGGTTCCTATCACTCCCGCCGCCTTTTCGGTTCTCCATCGACAATCATGAGAACGCCACCGATTACGACTACTCCACCCGAAGCAACGAAAAGCCAGGTTATCCTACCTCCATTTAAAACCATATAGACGGTCCCGAAGGTGCCCCCGGCCAATGCGAGGATCCTGGCAACGTGGTTCAGTCGTCCCATCTCACGCTCCTCTTCGGTGGTGCGGACTACCACCCTCAATAGAAGTATGCGGAGTTTAGACCCGGGGCAATGCCGAGCGGTGTGCACGAGGGCTCACGCCACGGCGGCGCTTGAAGGCGGTACTCAGCGCGAAGGAACTGCCGTAGCCCACCTGGCGGGCGACCGTGCCGACGGTGGCGTTCGGCTCCCGGAGCAGGTCGGCGGCGAGGCTCAACCGCCAGCCGGTCAGATAGGACATGGGCGGTTCACCAACCAACGCGGTGAACCGCCGGGCCAGCGCCGCCCGGGAGACTCCGGTTTCGGCGGCCAGGGACGCCACGGTCCACGGCCGGGCCGGTTCGTGGTGCAGCATGCGCAGGGCGGGGCCGACGACAGGGTCGCTATGCGCCTGGTACCAGCCGGGGGCCTCGGCACCGGGACGGGCGAACCATTCCCGCAGCACCGCGATGAGCAGCAGGTCAAGCAGCCGGTCGAGGACCGCCTCCTGACCGGGGTCGTCCTTGACGATCTCGTCGGCCAGCAGTGGAATCAACGGGGAATCCCAGGAGTCGCCGGGCACGACGAGCACCGGCGGCAGTGCGGTCAGCAGCCGTTGGCTGACCGCACCCCGCATCGCGTACGCACCGGTCAGCAGCATCGTCGGGCCGTCCGCGCCGTTGCCCCAGGTCCGCACCCCCCACTCGCTCATTCCGCAGAGTTCCCCGCCATCCGGGCCGGTGCAGCGTTGGCCAGGATGGATGACGGCCTGCGGTGCCGTGGAGAGGTCGTCGGCGACCCGGTACGGGGCGGGGCCGCGGACGATCGCGGTGTCCCCCGGGGTCAGCCGGACCGCCGTACCCTCCTCCGGCGCGACCCAAGCGTCACCTCGGACCAGGGCGACCAGGGTGAGGGGCGCCTCGTCCCGGATCGCCAGGGACCACGGCGGGGTCAGGACCGAGCGCAGCAGGAACGCACCCTGGGCTCGGGGTCCATCCAGGAGACCTACGACTGCGTCCATGTAGACGATTGAACACAAGCTCGCGCGGATTAGCTATGTCCCGTCTCGGGCTGGCGCACTTCACTGGGTGTATGACAGACCAACGGAAGCAGCAGCGCACCCTGGTCCTCGGCGGCACCGGCAAGACCGGCCGACGCATCGTGGCCCGGCTACGGGGTCAGGGCGTACCGGTGCGGGTTGGCTCCCGCACCGCCCGACCGCCCTTCGACTGGACCGACCCGGCGACCTGGGCACCGACCCTGCGGGACGTGAACGCCGTCTACCTCTCCTACCACCCGGACCTCGCCGAGCCGGGCGCGCTGAAGACGGTCGCCGCGTTCACCGATCTCGCGGTGGCGGCCGGGGTCTCCCGGCTGGTGCTGCTCTCCGGGCGCGGGGAGGAGATTGCCCGGTCCGCCGAGGAGCACGTCCAGGCCGCCGGGGTGGAGTGGACGGTCCTGCGGTCGAGCTGGTTCAACCAGAACTTCAGCGAGGACTACCTCCTGGAGCCGGTCCGCGGCGGCGAGGTCGTTCTCCCGGTCGGGGCCGTACCCGAGCCGTTCGTGGACGCCGACGACATCGCCGAGGTGGCCGTGGCGGCACTCACCGGCAGCGGGCACGCCGGGCAGCTCTACGAGTTGACCGGGCCCCGGCTGCTCACCTTCGCCGAGGCGGTCGCCGACATCGCCACCCGTACCGGTCGGACCATCAACCTCGTGCGGGTCTCCCCCGAGGAGTACGCGGACAGCCTCGCCGCCGCCCGCGTCCCGGCCGGCACGATCGAGTTGTTGACGTACCTCTTCACGACCCTGCTGGACGGGCGCAACGCCCGGGTCGCTGACGGGGTCGCGCGAGCCCTCGGCCGGCCGCCCCGCGACTTCACCGACTACGCCACGAGCACCGCGGCCACCGGCATCTGGGTCCGGGCGTGACCTCCGGTCCAGGCTCAGCCGGGTAGGGTTTCGATCGGCTGACCGGTGACCGCTGCGATGAGGTCGAAATCCTTGTCGACGGCCAGAACGGTCAGGTCGGTCTTTTCAGCGGTCGCCGCGATCAGCAGGTCGGGGATTGACGGGGCGCGGTGCTGGCCGTGGTCGGCGAGCAGCATCTGCACCTCCAAGGCCCGGTCTTCGATGGCGGGTGTGAGGTGTTCGACTGGCATCAGGGACAACGGTGGGGTGGCGAACTGCCGGCGCCCCACTTCTCCGGAGCGTGCCGAGTAGCCGAGTTCCAGGCGGGTGATGGTGGAGAGCCGGACGAGCCCGCGGCTGATGCGTGCGCTCCACTCGTCGCGGTTCGCCGTTTGGCCGAGGTGGAGCCGCACGTACGCGGACTTGTCGATCAGCCAGCTCGTCACCGCCACGCAGCCTCCACTACCGTGGGGTCGGCTAGATCAGCGAATGCCTCTGCGGACCGTTGCCAGTCTTCGGCGGTGACCTTCCGCTCACCGGCGGGTCTGATGTTCTCCTCAAATTTGCGGCGTAGGTACTCGTTACGAGACAGCCCGAGGCTCGCGGCTGCCGCGTCGATGTGGTCGACCGCTTCTTGACTGAGATCGCGGACGAGGATATTGGGCATGCCACACCTCCCTGGGTGATATCACGATATCACCCAGGGAGGTGTAGGCGCGGCACGCCTCCGCGCGATCGAGTTCAAGAGGTTCCTGACCACCATCGACAGGTAGGTCCCACCCGGTTGGACGTCCACCTGATGCGGCAACTCGAGGGTTTCCTGATCCCGCTGGGCACCGGCGACCGGCCTATCAACCCGGGATCATCCAGATCCGAAACGGCGATCGAACCGCAGCGGGCGACAGCTATACACGTCCGCGGTCGGTCTTGCGGACCAGCATGTACCCGTATGCGGGCTCCGGTTCCTCGGGTGGCGTGCTGCCCTGGAAGATCATGCCGAATCCGGCCGCGGCGAAGCGTTCCTCCATCTCTCGGGCGGAGAGCCAGTACCGGTCGAAGTCGATGCCGAAGCTCTCGACCCGGCTGCCGGGAGGGTTACGGTGCGCGGTGCCATCACCGTGTTTGAAGGTGGTGACCAGGTATCCGCCGGGCTTCAGCACCCGGGCGAGTTCGGCGAAGGCCGGAACCCTGGCTGCTGGCGCCAGGTAGATCAGCGAGAACCAGCAGACCACCCCGGCCAGCGAGGCGTCCTCGAACGGCAGGTCACGCAGGTCGGCAACCTCGTACGTGAAGCCGGGGTTCTCCCGTCGTGCCACCTCGATCATTTGGGCGACAGATCCACGCCGCGAGGCGACAGGCCTCGGCTCGCAAGATAGGGAAGAAGCCGTCCGGTGCCGCAGCCGACATCCGCGATCTCCGCGCCCACGGCCAGGGTCACCTCGGCGAACAGGTCCAGCATCGCCCGCTCGACCGGCATGCTGTCGAGCACTCCGACGAGGTTCTCGGCGTACCACTCCGAGAGCACGTCGTGCGCGTCCCGCAGTTCATCGGTCCTGGCGTCCACGCCCCCGTGACCTTCCCGTCGAGACCGTTGCGGCGGCGAATCTACCCCGGCCACTCGCCCTCAAGCCACTCCTCGAAAGCGGTTGGCGTGCCGCGTCCCGCAGACGTGGAGCCCTCCTCTTCCAGATAGGCCGCGGCGGTCCGGGCCACCACCGGGTCGTCGTCGTGGGACAACCGTCGCAGCACCGGCTGCGCGACGGTGGGCGGCAGCTCCAGGATGGCCTGGGTGAGGCGGCTGCGGGCGGCGGAGTCCGCGGTGGGGGCGGCGAGTTCGTCAGAGAGCGCGTTGACGATCTGTTCAGCGCAGGCTGAGTCCGTTGCCAGGGCGCCCAGGTGCTCGGCCGCCTCGACGTCATGGCCGCCCTCGACCACCAGGGCAACGAGGGCGGGTACGGCCGCCACCTCGCCGTACGTACCCAGCGCCAGGGTCGCGTGTCGGCGGACCGTCGGGTCCGGGTCGTCGAGGGCGTCCACGAGCACTGCGGTCGCCTCGTCACCGGTCAACTCGGCAACCGCCTGGGTCGCGCGGCGGCGGATGTCCACGTTCCCGGAGTGGGCACCGGACGCCAGGGTTGCCAGGGCGTCCCCGTCCGCCCGCCCGAGCGCCCACCGCAACGCGCCGGCCACATTCGGGTCGGCCTCGGCGAGGACCGCGCCGGCCAGCAGCTCAGCGGGCACCCGTACCTCCTCGGCGGGGGCCAGGGCGCTTCGCTGACGCAGGGTGGCGCTGGGTGAGTTGAGCCCGGTTATGAGTTCGGTGATGCGCAGGACGTCCGGCCATCCGGTGGGCGCCGAGGCGGCGACCGTACGCAGCCGGTCGAGCAGCTCCCGGTCCCGGTCCAGCCGCTCTTCAGCCCAGGTGATGAGGTCACCGACCAGACCGGCCGGCGTAAAGGTGGGGTCCTGGAGTGCCCGGGTGATCTGGCGCAGCGACAGTCCCAGCGACCGCAGGCTCTCCACGTGGAACAGTCGCCGTACGTCCTCGTCCGAGTATTCCCGGTAGCCGCCCGCAGTGCGACCGGTCGGTTGTACCAGCCCCAGCGAGTCGTAGTGCCGAAGCATGCGGGTGCTCACTCCCGAGCGGCGTGCCACGTCGCCGATCAGCATGGCGGTTCCTTCTCCCTCCCCATCGGGTCCAGCCTGCCGGCGACGAGCCGGCGCGCCTCCTCGACAAGCTCGGCGTAGTCGGCCTCCGGGTCGCGCAGAAGTAGCAACGTGGCGTGGGCGTGTTCCCGCGTCCTCGGGTCCGGGCTATTGACGCCGGCGGCAAGGGCCGGCCGGGCCGCCGCACCGAGGCCGACCAGTGCCCGACTGAGGCTCAGCCGCACGTCCCGGTCCCCGCGACCGAGCTGGGTGACCAACTCCGCGGCCAGCGCCCTCTGCTCTCCCTCGGGGGCGAGAGCGACCGCGGCCCGCCAGGCGGCCCGCGCGACCTCGTCGTCGGGGTCGCGCAGCAGAGTTCCGACGATCGAGGGGTACACGCTCCGGTTATTGATCTTGGAAAGCGAGTGCAGGGCCTGACTACGGGCCTGGGCCTGCTCAGAGGTGAGCTCGGCGCGGAGTTTGGGCAGCGTGACCGCCTCCGGCAGGCGGGTGAGTGCCCAGGTGAGCATGTCCCGCACGAAGAAGTCCGGCTCGACCGCGCACCGCTGCACCAGCGCGGTGACAACACTCGGGTCGGGGTGCCTGCCGAGCAGCATGGCCCGCAGCCGGGTTGACGACGCCTCGGCGCCCAGGGCCGCCACCGCACGGTGGGTGTTCTGGACCGGGTTCATGGGTAGTACCACCTCCCGGCACAGTCAAGACCCTGTCACGGTGTCAAGGTCAAGTGGATCGGTCGAGCCGCCTCGGCTTCACCTGGAAACTGTGACAGGCTGCCGCCGGCACACCCGGACGAGGAGGTGCGGTGACGGAGCAACCGACATCGGTGCTGATGCTCTCCCTCGGCGGCACGATCGCCATGACCGGCGGCGCTGGCGGCGTCGTGCCGACCCTCACCGCCGAAGACCTCATCGCCGCCGTCCCCGGTGCCGCCGACACCGGCATCGACGTACAGGTCCAGACCTTCTGCCAACTGCCGAGCGCCTCCCTGCGCCTCGACGACCTCACCGGGCTCGCCGCCCTGATCGCCGAACGCACCACCACCGGCGACGTGGAGGGCGTCGTGGTCACCCAGGGCACCGACACCATCGAGGAAACCGCCTACCTGCTCGACCTGCTGCACGGCGGCGACGCGCCCATCGTGGTGACCGGGGCGATGCGCAACCCGACCCAGGCCGGTGCCGACGGACCGGCGAACGTCCTCGCCGCGATCCACACCGCCGCCAGCCCCACCGCCCGCGGACTCGGCGCGCTGGTGGTCTTCGCCGACGAGATCCACGCCGCGCGGTACGTCCGCAAGACGCACTCCACCAGTGGCGGCACCTTCCGCTCGCCGAACACCGGCCCGCTCGGCCACGTCGTCGAGGGCGTGGCTCGGCTGCTCGCCTACCCGCCCCACCGGCTGACCGTGCCGCTGGCGGCGATCACCCGGACGCCCCGGGTCGGGCTGCACACCGTCACCGTCGGCGACGACGGCGCCCTACTCGCCGGCGCCGAACACCTGGACGGTCTGGTCGTGGCCGGCTTCGGTGTCGGCCACGTACCCCAACTCTTGATCAACCAACTCACCGCTCTCACGGCGAGGATCCCGGTCGTGCTCACCTCCCGCATCGGCGCCGGGCCGGTCCTGGAAGCCACCTACGCCTTCCCCGGCTCGGAGAGCGACCTGCGGCAACGAGGACTGATCGGCGCGGGCTTCCTCGACAGCTACAAAGCCCGTATCCTGCTGCACACCCTGCTCGCCGTCAGCGCCGACCGCGACGCCATCGCCGCCGGGTTCGCCGCCGCCGGCGGCACCGGAGAGCCCGCCCACTGGCCCTGGGCCAGCACCCCCTGACATCGGACGGAGATCGATGAGTAGGCCGACAGCACCGCCCGCCCCCACCGGATCCGGGTCCACCACCCGGCTCGTCGACCTGTCGCACGTGGTGCGGCACGGCATGACGACCTACCCGGGTCTGCCCGGACCGCACATCGAGGACCACCTGTCACGCGAGGAGTCCCGGACCCACTACGCGCCGGACACCGAGTTCCAGATCGGCAGGATGACCCTGGTGGCCAACACCGGAACCTATCTGGACGCCCCCTTCCACCGCTACGCCGACGGCGCCGACCTCGCTGAGGTGCCGCTGTCACGCCTGGTGGACGTGCCGGGTGTACTCATTGACGTCCGCGCCGCCCCGACGCCGGCCATCGGCGCGGACGCGTTCGCCGGCTGCGTGGTGACCGGACGAGCGGTGCTGGTGCGCACCGGCTGGGACCGGCACTGGGGCACTCCGACCTACGGCGCCGGCGGTCATCCGTTCCTCACCGCCGAGGCAGCCGCCTGGCTGGCGTCGCAGAATCCCGCGGTGGTCGGAATCGATTCGGTCAACATCGACGACACGGCCGACCTGCGCCGTCCGGCGCACACCGAGCTGCTGGCCGCCGACATTCCGATCGTCGAGCACCTGCGCGGGCTGGAAGGGCTGCCAGCAGGAGGCTTCCGCTTCTCCGCCGCTCCGGTCGCCGTGGCGGGCATGGGAACCTTCCCGGTCCGGGCGTACGCGCTGATCGACCCGGCCTGACCCGCGCCGGTCGACTCGGCGTTCAGGGACAGGCGACGCTTGCCGCAACCTCCTCTTTGGAGCGAACCGATACTGATCAACGTTGCTATGATCAGCTGAATGAGCCCCGCACGACTCGAGGCCCCAGGCTCCGATCCGGAACCCAGGCAGCAGGCAACACAGGAAAAGGGCGGGTCCGATGACAGCCGAACCCCGAGGGCAAGTCGAGGCCGGTGCGGACGTGCACTCACCAGACCACACGATCCGGATCATTGCCTCCCCGGACGGGGAGGTAGACGTACGGGTACGGAGTCTGCACCGCCACACCGAGGAATCGCTGGCCCGGCAGGTACGGGCAGCAGCCCGGTTGGCCTTGGCCCACCTGCAACAGCCGACCCAGGATGACCAGTCTGGTCAGGACCGGCGTCGCCCTGGCTGGAGGTGAGTAGCCGGTGGGAAAGAAGCGGCTGATAGCCGTTATCACGGTCGCTGCTCTGGGTCTGGGAATCCTCGGACTGTGGCAGTGGGCACCCTGGAGCGAGCGAGCCGCGTTGCCGTCCTGTGACGAAGTGGCCTCGATGCTGCCGGACACGGTGCCCGGGGGTCGTGGACGGTGACTCACACCCAGCCGGACCGAAACCATTTCCTGAGTTGCGAATTCGACTTGACCTCCGCCGACCAAGCGCACGCGGGCGAAGTTCGGATAGTCATCATTGATAGCGACGACGCGGCGATGCTACAGAAATTGGTAACGGAAAGCCCCTGCTACGGCGGAGAGGTCACTGTTCGGGATGCCGAGCGATACCGGGCGACGAGGTCCTGCTCGGATCGAATTTACGACAAGGTCCTCGCCAGCATCTACGCGGCCTCGGAGCGGCGTTTTACCCACGTCCTTGTTTCGCTGACCGGTCCCGACCGGCCGGAAGAGCAGACCTTCTCCTACACCAACGACACCGTGCAACGGATCGCCAGCTTCACGATGACCCTGACGACTACGGACGAAGGCACCCGGTGAACAGTCTGACCCGATACTTCGCCGATTTCTCCCGCATCCGGGCCGTCGGTCTCTCACCAATCAATGGGTGGAAGTTGTCCGCCACCACGACGGGGAGCTTGATGTGCGCATCCGCCCCGGCCTGCTGCGCCGCTGCACCGAAGAGGAGGTTGCCGCTGAGGTCCGCACCGCGCTGATAGCTGCGGTCGCCGACCATCGACGGCAGTACCGGCAACTCCGCATCGCACCACCCCTCGGAATCACAGCATGATCTTGAAACGCCCGTGCCTCCGGGTTGAGGAGCAGGAACGCAAGGAACGCCCGGACCTCGGCACCCGCAGCCATGACGCGACGCCATTTCCGGCCACCGAGGTCGGGGCCAGCGCGTGGACCGACCGCGTCACCTGGACACCCCGACCAGACCGGCCCACCGTCTGACCAACCAGCACTCAGCTCGAATTCGCCACGCAAACCTGCTGCACAGCAGTCCAGCCGGGGGCGACCGTCAATTCGGATGTCTCCGCTCCCGATCATGACCGGTAACGTGGCTACCCGTGCCCGGCGCCCTGAATAACTCCGGCAGCTCTCCGCCCGGAGCCTCCGACCTAGGAATCGACGCGACAGCCACGGTGAGAAAGCCACCGCTACTGCGCGCGGCGGGATTCCTCCTCGGGACCGTCACCGCCCTCGTCGCGACGGCCTACCTCCTTGTTGGCGGCGTGATCCTCGGTCCGGCGATGTTGTGGTCCCGGACTCAAGCCGGGGCGCGGCGCCGCTACCGGGCCGGCGCAAACCGGCTCGTAAACCTGGAACTGCACCGCCGGGCCTACTTTTTCGGGGACGCCTTCCCCACCCTGCGCAACCAGGAGGGGGCGCTGACGTACCTCGCCGCGCGTGCCGCGGCGGGTCTCCTGGCCGACGTCGTGCTCACGTTGCTCGGCGTCGGCCTGATTCTGGCCGCCCTGATCATCTGGGGCCTGGTCCGCGGCTCGATCGGCGTGGTGGAACTGGTCACCCAGGTGTTCCTCGGTGGGATTCTGCTCTTTCTGAATCTACAGGGGATCCTGGCGTTGGCCGCGCTGGACGGTCGGCTGGTCCGGCGCCACTTCGGTCCCTCCGAGCGGGAACTGCTCCAGCGTCGAATCACCGAGCTGTCCGTGAGCCGCGCAGGCGTCGTGCAGGCCGTGGACCACGAGCGCCGGCGGATCGAGCGCGACCTGCACGACGGCCTGCAGCAGCGGCTCGTCGCGCTGGCGATGCTGCTGGGCCGCGCCCGACGGCGCGGTCCGGAGCAGGCTGCTCAGCTGCTGGAGCAGTCGCACCGCGAGGTCGAGGAGGTGCTGGTCGAGCTACGCGAGGTGGCCTGGCGGGCGTTCCCGTCAGCGCTGGACAGCCTGGGGCTATCGGCCGCGCTGGCCGGCGTCGCCGAGCGCTCCGTCATCCCCGTGCAGGTCAGCGTGGAGCCGGGGATCAGCCTGTCCCGTCCGGTGCGGACGGCCGCCTATTTCGTGGTGTCGGAGACAGTGACCAACGCGGCCAAACACTCTGGTGCCTCGACCGTCACTGTCCGGGTAGGGCGTACGGCCGACAATCTCCAGGTCCGGGTAGCCGACGACGGCGTCGGCGGTGCCGACGCAGCGGGCAGCGGCCTCTTCGGGCTGCAATTACGGGTCGCCGCACTCGACGGCCAGATGACGGTGACCAGCCCGATCGGCGGACCTACCGAGATCATTGTGGAGATCCCATGCTAATAATTCTTGCCGAGGACTCGATCCTGCTCCGGGAGGGCCTGAGCCGGTTACTCACCGAGGAGGGGCACGAGGTCCTAGCCGCTGTCGGCGACGGGGACGCCCTGCTGCGCGCGGTCGAGGCGCACCTGCCGGACGTCGTCGTCGTCGACATCCGGATGCCTCCCACGCACACCGACGAGGGTCTGCGGGCCGCTATCGAGATCCGGCGCCGCTGGCCCGGGCTCGGCGTGCTGGTGCTCTCGCAGCACGTGGAGAAGCACTACGCCACAAAGCTGCTCGCCGCAGACTCGACGGGAGTGGGATACCTCCTCAAGGACCGGGTCTCCCGCGTGGAGGAATTCCTCGACTCGCTGGAACGGGTGCACCGCGGCGGTGCCGCCATCGACCCCGAGGTGGTACGGCAGTTACTCGCCCGCACCACCCACATGGACCCGCTGAACAGGCTCACCAACCGGGAGCGCGAAGTGCTCGGCCAGATGGCGCAGGGGCTCACCAACGCCGCCATCGCGGCGAGGTTGCACGTCTCGCAGAGCGCGGTCGAGAAGTACGTCAACACCATCTTCGAGAAGCTCGACCTGACCCGCACGAGCGGGTACAGCCGGCGGGTCCTGGCCGTTCTCCAATATCTGGGCTCGTGACAATAAGGTTTACCGCAGTCCTCCGCTGTGCTTCACCTCCTCTTTCTTTACGGTCTATCGGGTCGGCGTCGGCACCGTCGATCACTAGCGTCAACCGGGACCGAAACGTCTGGCTCTGGAGGAACGGCGTGAGGAAAAACCCGACAACGGTGCGGATCGCGCGTTGGAGTGCTACGCATCCGTGGTCCGCGATCGCCCTCTGGACAGCCTTCGTCATCGTGTGCTTCCTGGCCGGCAGCGCCCTCGGTACCAACAAGATCAGTGATGCCGACTCCGGCCTCCGCGAGTCCGGCAGGGCGACGCGGCTGGAGGCTTCGGGCAACTTCCCAGAGACCCCCGAGGAAAGCGTCCTGATCACCGCCGCAGCCGGTGGGAAGCTCGACACCGCCGCCACCGAGGCGGTCACGACGGACCTCATCGCCCGCATGAAGACGCTGCCCGAGGTCGCCGAGGTCGGCGACGCCATCCCCGCGCCGGACGGCGAGGCGGTCCTGATCCCGGTCACGATGACCGGTGACCCCGAGACCGCCGACGCCCGGGTACAGCCGTTGCTCGACCAGAGCGCCGCCGTCGAGCAGGCGCACCCCGGCTTCCGGGTAGAGCAGGTAGGCACCGGCTCCACCGCCAAGGGCCTCACCGAGACGCTCGGCGAGGACTTCAAACGCGCGGAGTACCTCAGTCTGCCCATTACCCTGCTGATCCTGCTCGTGGTCTTCGGCGCGCTGATCGCCGCCGGCATACCGGTGGTGCTGGCCCTCTCCTCGGTGGCGGCCGCGATCGGCCTGTCCGCCCTCGTCTCGCATCTCATTCCGGCCACGAGCACGGTCACCAACGTGATCCTGCTGATGGGGATGGCGGTCGGCGTCGACTACTCGCTCTTCTACATCAAGCGGGAACGGGAAGAGCGGGCCAAGGGGCGGAACCGCCTCGACGCCATCGAGATCGCGGCCCTCACCTCCGGGCACACCGTGGTGATGTCCGGCCTCACCGTCATCGTCGCGTTGGCCGGGCTCTACCTGGCCCGGGAGGCCACCTTCACCTCGCTGGCGACGGGCTCCATCATGGTCGTCGCCGTCGCGGTGCTCGCCTCGCTGACCGTGCTGCCCGCGCTGCTGGCCAAGCTCGGCAGGTGGGTCGACCGGCCGCGCGTGCCGATCCTGTGGCGCTTGACCATGCGCACGGGCCGCTCGCGAGTCTGGCCGGCGCTGCTGCGGCCCTCGCTGCGACACCCCGTGCTCACCCTGGCCCTATCGATCGGTGCCCTGCTGGCGCTCGCGCTGCCCGCCCTCGACATGAAGCTCAAGCAGTCCAGCATCGAAGACCTGTCCCGGGACATCGCGGTGGTGCGGGCGATGGACCGGTTGACCACGCACTTCCCCAGCGAGGGCACCACCCACCAGGTCGTTGTACGGGCACCGGCCGACAGGGCCGAGGAGGTCACCACCGCGCTGCAGGGACTTGCCACCAGGGCCGAGGCGAATCCGCTGTTCGCCAGGGACCAGCAGCCGCGGATCCGCGAGTCTCCCGACCAGCGCGTGCACACCGTCACCGTCGGCACTCCGTACGCGCCGAAGGCCGCCGGCGCACACGAGTCGCTCGTGACGCTGCGGGCCTGGCTACCCGATGCGATCGGTGCCATCGACGGCGTCGAGTACGCGGTGGGCGGAAAGGTCGCCCGGAGCGAGGACTTCACCAACCACCTGCAGGAGCGGCTCCCCTGGGTGGTGGGTTTCGTCCTGCTACTGACCATGTTGATGATGGCGGTGATGTTCCGCTCCCTGGCGATCGCCCTGTCCGCGGTGTTCCTCAACCTGCTCTCGGCGGCGGCAGCGTTCGGCGTGCTGGTGGCCGTCTTCCAGCACACCTGGGCCGAGGGCATCCTGGACTTCAGCTCCTCCGGCACCCTGATCAACTGGATGCCGCTGTTCCTATTCGTGGTCCTGTTCGGCCTCTCCATGGACTACCACGTCTTCGTGGTCAGCCGGATCCGCGAGGCCGCGCAGCAAGGCATGTCCATCCACAACGCGATCGAGGAGGGAATCACCCGCTCGGCTGGGGTGGTCACCAGCGCGGCGATCGTCATGGTGGCGGTGTTCTCGATCTTCGGGACGCTGAGCCTGGTCGAGTTCAAGCAGCTCGGTGTCGGTCTGGCCACCGCGATCTTCCTGGACGCACTGGTGATCCGCACCTTCGTCCTGCCGGCCTTGATGGCCGTCATCGGCAACGGCAACTGGTGGCCGGGCCAGCTGGTCGTGCGCAGGCACCCCGGCCAGGTGCCGACCGCCGGTGAGCTGCCGGTGCCGAGCCGGCCCGACCCGATTCGCCCCTCAGCCGGCGGTGTCGCGGACCGCCTGGGCGAAGACCTCGGAGCGGTGCTCGAAGTTCCGGAACCGCCCGTAGCTCGGCGCCGCCGGTGACAGCAGCACCACCCCGCCGGCCGGTGTGACCCGCCGGGCCAGCCGAACCGCCTCGACCAGATCGCCGGTGACCTCACACCGGACCTTCGGCAACCCGGCCAGCGCGGCGACGATCCGCGCCCCGCTGTCCGGTACGCCGACCACGGTGATCTCCCGCTCGGCGAGGTGATCGCGCAGCGGCGTGTAGTCCAGGCCCCGGTCGGCACCGCCGACGATCACGGTGAGCGCCCGCCCGTCGTACGCGTCGATGGCGTGCATGGCCGCGTACGGGCTGGTGGCGAGGGTGTCGTCGACGAAGGTCAAACCGGACGGGTCAACGATCTCGGTGAGCCGGTGGGCCAGCCCCTGGAACCCGGCGACGGCCACCGCCAGGGTGTCCCGGCGGGCGAGCACGTCAACGCCGAGCACGTCGAGCACGGCCAGCGCCACGCAGAGATTGCCCTCGTTGTGCCGTCCGACCAGCGGCAGCACCGCCCGGGGGAAGAGCGGCTGGTCGCCGAGGTGGAACCAGGGCGCGCCGTCCGGGCCGCCCGCCACATGGGTGGTGTCGGGGGTCCCGGCTCGCACGACGGGCCGGTCACCGAGTTCGGCGGCGAGCCGGGGGTCGGCGCCGTTGACCACGACGGTCTCCGGGCCGTGGGCCAGCAGGTTGAGCTTGTCGCGGTAGTACTCCCGTTCGCCGCCGTGGGCGTCCAGGTGCTCGGGGAAGAGCGCGGTCACCACGGCGACCCGGGGTGAGTCGGTCAGGTCGCTGCACTGGTAGCTGGAGAGCTCCAGCACGTAGAGGTCGGCCGCGGGCAGGTCCAACGTCGGCACCCCGATGTTGCCGCCGAAGACGTTGGGCTGGTCCACCGCGGCGAGCAGGTGGCTGATCAGGCTGGAGGTGGTGCTCTTGCCCTTGCTGCCGGTGACCCCGACGGTACGGGTGGCGTGGTCGGCCATCCAGAGCGCGGTGCCCTGGGTGACCGGCACCTGACGCCGCCACAGCTCGGCCAGCCACGGGTGGGTGTTCGGCACGCCCGGCGAGCGGACCACCACGTCGGCGGCGGCCAGCCGTTGCGCCCCCGCGTCGCCGGTGACCAGCGGTGCCGCCGTCGCCAGGAAACCGTCCCAGGGCGGGCTGACCGTCGAGCCGCCGTCGTCCACGGCGACCAGGTCCGCCGGGCCGTGCGCGGCGATCGCGGTCACCGCCGCTCGTCCCTCCCGGCCGGTCCCCCAGACCGCGACTTTGCGTCCGCGCAGGTCAGACAGGCGCACGGGCTCTCCCTCGGAATATCGACGACGTCGGTGGGCGGTCCGGGCGCACTCGGGCACGGCGGACGAACCAGGGCCTAGTATGGCGTGTGCCCAACGAGCAGCTGCGGCGGATGGACGCCTTCACCTTCCCGTCCTACTCCTTCGACCTGTCCACCGGGGAGGCGTTGTTCGACTACGCCCTCACCGGGCCGGACGGCGAGCAACGTTTCACGGAGGTGATCACCCTCCCGCTGCCCGCGTCACCTCCCTCGGATGCGCGGGTAGCCACCCTGGGGCGGGTCCTGGAGCTGCTGCACGTGATCGCCGGGGTCAGCTACTACAAGACCGCCGCCCCGCACCGGCTGGTGCTGCCGGCTCCGCTGGGGCCGGCCGCCGTCGCGCTGGTCACCGCCGTCTACACCAAGGGCCTCGGCGAGTACGCGTACCGCAACGCGCTGCCGCACGTGCTGCGGCTGCGTCCCGAGGTGCCCGCCGGCGAGGTCGCCCCGGCGGTCGGGTACGACACCGACGACCGGCGACCACTGTCGGCGGTCGGGGGCGGCAAGGACTCGATCGTCAGCCTGGAGGCGCTGCGCCGGGACGGACTGGACCCGTTGCCGTTCTCGGTCAACCCCAACCGGGTGATCGAGGCGGTTAACGTCGCCTCCGGGTTGCCGGCGCTGGCGGCACGGCGGCGCATCGACCCGGTGTTGTTCGACCTGAACGCCGCCGGTGCGTTGAACGGCCACATTCCGGTGACCGCGATCAACTCGCTGATCGCGGTGGCCACCTCGGTGCTGAACGGGCTGGGCCCGGTGGTGATGTCCAACGAGCGCTCGGCGTCGGACCCGAACCTGGTCTGGGACGGCCACCAGATCAATCACCAGTGGTCCAAGGGCGTCGAGGCGGAGGGGCTGCTGCGCGGGGCGCTGGCGGAGCACGCCGGTCTCACCGACCCGTACTTCTCCCTGCTGCGCCAGCTCTCGGAGCTGCACATCGCCCGGCTCTTCGCCCAGATCGGCGGGTACGACGCCGTGGTGACCAGCTGCAACGCCGCGTTCAAGCTGCGCGGCGCTAGTGATCGCTGGTGCCGGGACTGCCCCAAGTGCCGGTTCGTCTTCCTCGCCCTGGCGCCGTTCATGTCCCGTGAGCGGATCACCGGGGTTTTCGGTGGCGACCTGCTGGCCGACCCGGCGCAGCTACCCGGCTACCGGGAGCTGCTGGGCGTGGACGGGCACAAGCCGTTCGAGTGTGTCGGCGAGGTCGAGGAGTCGGTGGTGGCGCTCAGCCTGCTCGCGGAGCAGTCGCAGTGGCGCGCGGCGCCGGTGGTGCGCGCGCTGGTCGACGCGGTCCCGGAGTCGGCCTGGAAGACGGCGGCCAGCTCGGCCGTCTTCACACCGGGGGGACCCAGCTTCATCCCCACCCGGTACGCCGACGCCCTCGACTCCCTTACCGAACGGGTTCGGCACCTGCCCGGGTGACGTTGGCCGCCACCGGCCGGCGGATCGCGTCCAGCGCCAGCAGGGCCACGTGCAGACCGAGGCAGGCGTCAACCGAGTCGAGGTCCACGTCGAGGATTCGACCGATCCGGGCCAGGCGTTCGTAGAACGCCGGGCGGGACAGGTGCGCGGCGACGGCGCCGGCCGACTTGTTCCGGCCCTGTTCCAGGTACGCGCGCAGGGTGCCGAGTAGCTGCTCCCGGGGGTGCTGCGCGTCATAGGAGAGCAGGGCGCCCAGCTCCCGCTCGACGAAGGTCTGTAGGGACGGCTCGTCGCGCAGCAGGTGCAGCAGGCCGGCGAGCCCGACGTGCGGCAGCCGGTAGATCGGCAGGTCCCGCCGGTCCCGGCGGGCCGCCTCGGCCACCTGCCGCGCCTCGACCAGGGAGCGGCGCGCCTCCCGCAGACTGCCCACGCCCGAGCCGGCGCCGATCACGGCGGTGCCGGCCGGGTCGGGGCGACCCAGGCTCCGCCCGCTGCCCCGTCGCCCGTTGACGTCGGTGGGGAACACGTCCGGGCGGGCCCGGGCCAGGGCCGTGACGAAGGCCGTGAGCGCCCGTTCCTCGCCGGAGCGGTCCGGCAACGCGAGCAGCACGCCGACCGTCTGGTCATCGAGCGCGCTGGTCAACGCGGTCAGCTGCGCCTCGTGTACGGCGTGGCCGACCGCCTCGGCGAGCTCCCGCAGCCGGGCCGAGCCCGCCCGCTGGCCTCCCCCGGTGAGGTGACCACCCTCGTCGGACCGGGCCGGCGCCGGATCGTCGGCCCGATACCGGACCACCACGCCCACCAGGTGCCGCCCCGCCAACGGCACGCCGAGGGCGCGGGCCCGCAGCGCCACCTCGTCCACCGGCCGGGAGTGGTCGAGCAGGGCCGCGAGCAGGGTGCGGTGCAACTGCCGTTCCAGGCCCTCGGCGTCGCGCCGGATCAGCCGGCCCAGGGCGAGGCTGGACGCCGCCCGTTCCACCAGGATCGTCAGTCGGGTGGGCGGGGTGTCCGGCCGGTCCCCGGGGGTCGCCGCGCCGGCACCGAGCCACCGCACCAGCAGCCGCCCCCAGTCCTGCCCCCGGGCGCCGACCATCGTCACCAGCCAGCCGTTGTCCCCGTCGTACGCGGTCCGGCCCGCTGGTGCTATCCGCCGGGAGAGCTGTTCCCAGCCGTCGAGCAGCAGGGCGGCGCTGCCCCCCGCCGGGTCGTACGCGAGCACCTGCCGGGACAGGTTCTCCAGCACCACCGCGCAGCCGGAGAGTTCGGCCGCCTGCTGGACCACCTCCCCCGGTCCCGCGCCCTCCATCGAGAGCTCGGTGAAGCGCTGATGGATCTCCTCGGTGGCGCGTAGCTCGGTCAGCTGGGCGTCCACGATCAGCGCGTGCACCGCCTCGGTGACCCGCACGAACGGGGTGGCCCGGCGCAGCTCGACCAGGGGCAGCCCGTGCCGGGCGGCGGCGGCGACCATCGCCCGGGGCACCCCGCCGAAGTAGCGGCGGCCCAGCTCGACGACGAGGCCGGCGACGCCAACGGCCGCCAGGTCCGCGATGAACGCCCGCAGCCCGGCGTTGTCGGCGGGCAGCCCGATCCCGGTGGTGAGGACCAGTTCCGAGCCGCCGAGCAGGGAGGCGATGTCGGGCACCTCGGCCACGTGCACCCAACGAACCCGTCGGTCCAACGCGGCTTCACCGGCGACGAGGCGGGGCGCGCCGGAGCGCACCGGCTCCAGCGCGAGCACTTCCCGAATGGTGGGGAACACGGGCGACACGCTACCTCGTATGACGTTGGTCACTAAGCTCCCGTACCCAGCGGCGGGGCTGGGGTTGAGCAGCGCGCTGCGGGGTGACCGTTACCGGTGGTCAGAGCGGGTCGTCCCGGCCGAGTTCCCAGCAGGCGACGGCGGTGGCGGCGGCGACGTTGAGCGAGTCGACACCGCGGCGCATCGGGATCACCACTCGGACGTCGCTGCCGTCCATCGCCTCCCGGGTCAGGCCGGCGCCCTCCGCGCCGAGCAGTAGCGCCGCCCGGGCCCGCTGGGCCGGTTCGAGGCGCTGGATCGGCACCGCGTCGGGGGCGGGGGTCAGGGCCAGCACGGAGAAGCCGGCGGCGCGGACCTCGGCGAGCGCGTCGGGCCAGGGGCCGAGCGTCGCGTAGGGCACGGCGAACACCTCCCCCATGCTGACCCGGACACTGCGGCGGTAGAGGGGGTCGGCGCAGGTCGGGGAGAGCAGCACCGCGTCCACGCCGAGCCCGGCGACGGCCCGAAAGATCGACCCGAGGTTGGTGTGATTGTTCACATCTTCCAGGATCACCACCCGGCGGGCGGTGGCGAGCACGTCGGCCGCCGTCGGCTGCGGCCGGCGACGGAACGACGCCAGCACCCCCCGGTGTACGTGGAAGCCGGTCACCTGGCGCAGCACGTCGGGAGTGGCGGCGTAGACCGGGGCGCCCCCGTTGTCCAGGTCGGCGATCTGCTCCACCCGCTTGGCGTCCACCAGGTAGGACCGCGCCGGGTAGCCGGCGCGCAGCGCGCGCCGCAGCACCAGCTCGCCCTCGGCGATGAAGAGGCCGTGCGGTGGTTCCCAGCGGGTCCGCAGCTCCACGTCGGTGAGGGCGCGGTAGTCGGCGATCCGGTCGTCGTCGGGGTCGGTGATCTGGTGGACGGGCACCGGACGATTCTGCCGGACGCCGCGGCCGGCGCCCCGTCCACCCGCCCCGTCCCGCCCGAGGAGCACCGCAGTTGGTGGCGCAACCGGGGCGGCGTAAGTGCCGCGGGTCGGGCCCACCCGGCGGCGCGCGGATCGGGCGGCGCGGATGATGACATCCGCCCGGGTTGCCGCGACAGGACATCGCACCGGCCATC
Organism: Salinispora goodfellowii; assembly: GCF_059570675.1. Classification (NCBI taxonomy): domain Bacteria; kingdom Bacillati; phylum Actinomycetota; class Actinomycetes; order Micromonosporales; family Micromonosporaceae; genus Salinispora; species Salinispora goodfellowii. Next base: position 23,958 of record NZ_JCANTD010000020.1, read on the forward strand.
GATGACCGGAGCTTACCGTTACGCTGATCGATAGCTGCGCCTGGGGAGGAGCTGCGAGGTGACGGATCAACTCGGACCGCTCTTGCGCCAACTACGGAATCAAGCGGGGTTGACGCAGGAGGCGGTGGCGGAACGGTCCGGCGTGAGTGTCCGCACGATTCGCCGCCTGGAGTCGGCGACAAATCTTGATCACCGCTTGGGAACGCTGAACCTGTTGGCTGACGCCCTTGAGCTCGGGTCCGCGGACCGCGAGCACCTGGCGACGATGCTGGCGAGAGCCGGCATCCCGGCCGCGGCCATGGCTCAGGCCGTACCCGCGGGTCCTGGCCCAAGCGGGTCGGCGGGCGAGCCACCCCGGTCACCGTCGGATCGGGCTCCCGTGTCGGCACCGCCGGCCGCCGTGCTGGCGGCTGCGGGCGCGTTGGCGAGGGAATCCCGGCGGCGGTGGCAACGTGAGGAGGAGCAGCGCCAGGTCCACGACCCGTTTCCGTTGCCGTTGCGCTGGCGGTCGGCCCCCGAATCGCTGATGGACTACGCGGCAAACATCCAGCGCCTGCCACCGGGAGCTACGGCACAGCTGGACCTTGGTGGTGAGCTGGACCTGGGTGGTGAGCTGCACCGTATCGCCGAGGTCTACGGGAGGATCCGGTCCGGCCGGTTGGTGATCCTGGGCCGGACGGGTTCGGGAAAGTCGATCCTGTTGATCAGGTTTGTCCTGGACTTCCTGGCGACGCTTTCCCTTCCCGATCGGGTGCCGCTGATCTTCAACATCGGCACCTGGGACGCGACGGCCACCACCTTGCGGGACTGGCTGGTCGGTCAGCTGCTGCGGGACCATCCACACTTGGCCCGCCGGACTCCCGGTGGGCCGACGCTGGCCGCCGCACTGGTCGACGCAGATCTCATCCTGCCCGTACTGGACGGGTTTGACGAGATCGCCGAAGGCCTACGGCGGGACGCGCTCGAAGCCCTCAACGCGACCTCACTGCCGCTGGTGCTGACGAGCCGCCGGGACGAGTACGCCGACGCGGTGCGAAGAGCCGGGGCGCCGCTGAACTGGGCAGCGGGCATCGAACTCGTTGACCTCACCCTCGACGATCTCACGGCCTACCTACCCCGAACCGCCCGCCCGGCCGGCCGCGACGAGACCGGGGCGGGGTGGGATCCCGTACTGGAACAGCTGCAGACCCGGCAGTCCGCGGCGGCCGGGGTCCTCACGAAGGTACTGACCACTCCCCTGATGGTCGCCCTGGCACGGACGCTGTACAGCGAGGCACCGGGCCGGGATCCGGCCGAGCTTCTGGACAGCGTCCGCTTCCCCAGCGCGGAGTCCGTCGAGAAACACCTGCTGGCCGGCTTCGTCTCGACGGTGCACCGACCGTCGTTGCCTGGGCGCAACGCCGGTGGCCGCTGGCGACAGAGCTGGGACCCGCAGCGCGCGGCGCACTGGCTCGGCTACCTCGCCCACCAGCTGGTGCGGCCCCACCAGCCTCGGCGAGACCTCGCGTGGTGGCAGCTCGGTGACTCCCTTCGTCGTTCGACGCGGATCGCCGCCGCGACCGTGGTTTCCGCGCTGTGTATCGCCGGGTCAACCTGGACTGTCGGACTGGTCGCGGCCCAGGTCAGCCGCGGGCAGATCCTGGTGGAAGGGGCCATGATGGGCCTGTCGGCCGGCCTCGCGTTCGGGGCTGTCTACGCGGCGATTATCGCTTTCGGCGGCACCTTCCAACCGGCCCACGTGCGGCTCCGGCTGCGTCGCGGCCGGAGCGGCAGCGCCCGCCCGCCGGCCCGGGCGTTCACGCTCCGGTTCGCGGTTGTCCTGCTGGGCGGATTCGTGATGGGCGTCGGCTGCGCCGTCGCCGTCGCCGTCGTACGCGCGCGGTACTGGGACGCCCCGCTCACGACTCCCGAAGCGATCCGGGCCACCCTCATCAACATGCTGGTCTTCGGGCTGATCTTTGGCTTGGCGGTCGGGCTGGTGTTCGGGCTCCTGGCCGCGCTGGAGGTGCCGGTGGACGTCTCCTTCGCCGCCACTCCGGTCCACCTCCTGTCCGCGAACCGGACGACCGTGGGCCAACAGGTCCTCATCCTCGCCCCCGCGCTCACCCTGACCATCGCCTTCGGTGGACGGCTGGTCGTCAACCTGCTCCAGGGCCCTCTCGGGCCACTGAGCTGGGAGTTGCCCGACGCGTTGCTCATCGGTGCTGCCGGTGGCCTGGGCAGTGCCCTGTCGTACGCGTTCTGCTTCACCGCCTGGGGGCAGTGGGTGATCCTGTGCCGGGTGTGGCTACCGCTGACTGGCCGGCTGCCGTGGAACACGATTGCCTTTCTGGAACACGCCTACCATCAAGGCGCACTCCGGCAGAGTGGTGCGGTTTACCAGTTCCGCCACTTCCGGCTTCAGGAGCACCTCAACCACTCCTACCGCAAGCGGTAGGCGCTACCATCCACATTCACCCGCGCCCTACACCGCGTGGGCATAAATGGCTAGCCAATCGTCAGTAATCTAACAATTAATTTCCACTAACCGCATGTGTCGTACGGTGGGGCGACACGCAATTACAAAGGAGGTCCACATGCGAGCCCTGCCGCCCAAAAGGCGAATGCAAATCCGATGGCTGGGGGCGATTTCCGTCGGGCTGATGCTCGGTAGCACCCTCGGCGTTGGCACCGCGAACGCGGAGCCAGAAAAGCGCGTCCACAATTCCATGCAGATTGTCTTCAGCCAATCAGCGCCCGACAAATTTTGCACGATCGGCGCGGTAGGTTCCGACGACTACGGTCGAGAAATAGCGATCTCGGCCGGTCGCTGCATCATCGATCCGAACTACTCCGATCGCGAGATCCCCGAAAACGTCATTCCCGTCTACCATCGACAGGACATAGCGTTTGGACCGATCGGGTACGTTCGCTACTTCAAAGACCCGGGTTGGTCAATGACGGGCCACCCAACCAAGGACTACATGATCATCGAACTGGTACCGGAGGTGACACCCTCCGCACAGGGGCCGTACCTGAAACAGACCGGTGAAGTGGAGGCCCCGGGCGGCACGGCCAGCCCGAACGCATTGAATCCCGCCCTGGATAACGAACGGCTACTCCGTCCCACGTCGTGGTTCCACAACAATGAAATCGTCGTCTCGGGTCAGCTCGGCGTCTGGTATGCCCACATAGCACTTAATTGGGACGGCGTCTACCGGTCCTTCGCCCCACACAAGGTAGGCGACTCGGGGGGTCCCACGATCTGGCACGTGCCGGGGAGCGCCTACCCGTCCGAGGAGAACGGATTCCAGGCCGAAGGACCGTGGGCTGGCATTACCAAGGGGATAAGTCTGGAAACTCCCCCGTACCAATACACCAGCTCCGCCAACATCCTCGCCGACCTTCGCGCGCGAGACGCCGCCGACCCCGCTGACATCTACGGTGCGGGCTTCGAGGTGACCCACAACCCGTGACCCCGTTGACCGGTGACACCGGTTCCAGAAACGACGTGCCCGCCCCGAGGGGGCGGGCACGTCGGTGTCGGGTCGGTCAGCTGCCGTCGGGGAGTCGGGTGACAAAGGCCCGCCACGCCGCCGGGCCGAAGACCAGCGCCGGCCCGGTCGGGTCCTTGGAGTCCCGGACGCCGACGACGCCGGGGAGATTGTCGGCGACCTCAACGCACGAGCCACCGTTGTTGCCGCTCTTGCTGCTTTTGCGCCATCGCGCACCGGTCAAGTCCATGATCCCGCCGCTTCTCTGATCAGCTCCAAGGAGGAAGCTCGGGGGAGGGCTTCGCCCCTGATGCGCTCCCACCTTCGGCTCAGGGTAGCAACGTCGGCGGCCTGTCGGAGGATCTGCGCGGGCGCCTGACTGTCGACGTGTGCGACGTGCTCGACCTCGGGCAGTTCGGCGAGGATGAAGCCGCCGCCGAGCCCCGGATACATCCCGATGTCCTTGGGCACCAGGTGGACCTGCACCGTGTCGTCGGTGGCGCGCTCGGCGAGAAACTCGAGCTGTTCGCGCATCAGCCGGTGGTCGCCGTAGGCCGACTGGTAGAGCACCCCCTCGAAGATGACGGCGGTCAGCAGCGGAGGGCGGTCGGTGCGGAGGATGGCCTGTCGACTGATCCGGGAGGCGACGAGCTCGTCGACCTCGCCCGGGGTCAGCGCCTCGCCGGCGAGGGTCGCGCGGGCGTAGTCCTCGGTCTGGAGCAGGCCGGGAATCCAGGTGTGCTCGAACCAGCGCACCGCGACCGCTTCGCGCTCCCAGTCAACCCACTCCCGCAACCACTCCGGCTCGCGACGTTTGACGACATCCGGCCAAAGCTCCTCGACCTCCCGGCCGAGGATGGTGGCCACCTGCAGGCGGCGACGGGGCCGCGGAACACGTCCCGGCGTAATCCAACGCGCCGCAGTTTTCGGGTCAACACCGGTCTGCGCAGCCAGGCTCTCCGCGGTCTCCCCCGCCTCGACCATGGCCCGCTGCAATGCATAGTTCATCCTGCCTCCATTCAAGGATGTTCTCGGACGTCCCAACAACGTGCACAAATGCTGTGTACTCATCCCATGGCGTGTTGACAGAGTGTGCGGCATGGACACACGTCGGGGGAAGACCCAAATTTCGGCGGAGGAGCTGAGAAAGCGCCCGTACCCGGAATGAGTTCAGGGCAGTCCATCAACCGCGAAAGCGAGGATGACCGATAACATCAAAACCACTGGGCGGCACCTGCACCAACCATGGTCGCCGACCGTCGCTGCCGAGCACCGGCGCGGAGCCGACTGCGCCACTCCGCGCGGATTCGAAAGCTCCACGGCAACACATTCAAGGCCAATAGACCGCACCCGCGCTCTGCCGCCAGCACGTTTCCTGGGGTGCGAGGTGTGTCGATTGTGACGCCGCCTCACCTTCGGTGGCGACCGGAGCGATCGATGCCGTTGAGATCATGCATGCAAGATCGGCGATCATACAATGGTGGTGGTGGTGATGATGATGATGATGATGTTCATCGCGACATAGCGCTGCCCCGTTTCGGCGTCTTTTTCGGTTTCGCGTTCGGCTGGGACTGGTGCCGGTTTAGCGTCCGGGGTTGGTTGCTACCGCCTGTCCGGTAGCCGAGGAGCACCGTCCCGCCCTCGCGGCTGGCAGGGCTCCTCGCCGTTCACTGGGAAGGAGGCGTTGACACCGGATGAGATATCAGGACCACAACGGCAGGCACAAGTTAGATCGTTTTGGTGGTGGCCTTTCGCGGCCACGATGGCGGCGATGGGTCGTCGGCTTGGTAGGTACGACCGGCTTGGCGCTGGCTGTCGTTGGTGGGGTGGCGACGCCGGCCGTCGGTGCGGGCGGACGTGTCCTCACCAGCGCCGAGGAGCAGCCGGGGGCGTCCGCTGGGGATCGGCCCGGAGGCGGGTACCGCGACGACGGCCAGGGTGCTGTCGAGGGATTGGGTGAGGCCAAGGGGAGGAAGGGGGGTAAGGGGCAGGGTGTGCCGGTCGCGTGCGATGCGGACACGTTGATTGCCGCGATCAGTGCGGGCAATGCGCGTGGTGGTGCCGTGCTCGACCTGGCCAAGGGCTGCACCTACCTGCTCACCGCTGATCTCGGGGGTGTTGGTCTGCCCGTGATTACCGCCCCGATCACGCTCAATGGTGGAAAGCACACGACAATCAAGCGGGCAGCCGCGGTTGACCAGTTCCGGATCCTCACCGTCGACACCGGCGGTGATCTCACCCTCAACCACCTGACCATCACCGGCGCGCAGACCATCGAAAACGGCGGGGCGATCTTCGTCAACACCGGCGGTGCTCTCACCCTGGATCACACCATGGTCGTGCGCAACATCAGCGCACAGGGGGGCGGTGGCATCCGGAACCTGGGAACCACCACTATCAAGCACTCCCGCATCGAACGGAACATCGCCGGTGAGAACGGGGGTGGAATCCTCAACACGGGCGTGCTCAGGATTCACTCCTCCGCTGTAGATGGCAACGTCGCCACCAACGGTGGTGGCATCTCCAGCACCGGCACCGTTACTGCCGCCCGCAGTGAAATCATCGGGAATCGGGCAACATCTGTGGTCGGCGGTGGACTGCTCGTCACCGGAGGAACCGCATCGATCACCGACTCGCGGGTAGTCCGTAACTCCGCCAACGTCGAGGGCGGCGGCGTCGTGGCCATTACCTCGCAGATCGCCCTGCACGGTGTCGTCATCGCCGACAACGCCGCCCGCGGTGGCGGCGGTGGGTTGATTGTCGGTGCCTCCTCAGCCGTCGTCCGGCAGGGTGTCATTGAGGGCAACACCGCCAATACCGACGGCGGAGGAGTCTTCAACGCTGGCGAGTTGTCACTGTTCGACACCCAGGTCCGCGGCAATCGTGCCGCTCGTGGTGCGGGCATCTATAATGACGCACTCGGCGCGCTCGCCCTGTACGACAGCACGATCAAGAAGAATATCGCCGTCACCGACGGTGGTGGAATCTTCAACGAGGTAGGTGGAACGGTCGAGCTGAACACGGCTACTGGCACGACCGTCATCAAGAACCGGCCCAACAACTGCGTCAACGTTGCCGGCTGCCCGGGCTGAGGCCCATCGTGCCGGCAACACCAGGGGTTCCGCCCCGTGCCCGTACGGTCGCGGAGCGGAACCCCGTCTGGTTGTCGTGGGACGGCGCCTCGTCAACCGCCTCAGCTCTCGGGTGAGATGCGCCTGATCGGCGTACTCCAGGGCGGGAGCGACCACGCGGGTCAGGACGTCACCGGGCAGCAGGCGCAGCGTGAGCCTGTTCGAGGCTTGAAGGACGATCGCGTCGTCAGCTGCCAGGCCCAGCGATGAGGCGATCGACAAGGCCACCGCCGTCGCAGGTGCGACGACTGAAGGCGGCATCACTGGATGTCCTCTTCAGGGCGTTTCTCCGCATCCATGCGGGATGGGTGGTTGAAACTAGCTTCTGTCCTGTTGGCGATGCATGCCGGTGTGGAGGTAGGAGTGATGCGAAGGTTTTGCCAGCGGCCAAGCCGAAGCGCCGGCGCGGGCCGGGCCGGGCGGGCCATCGTCGGCGGGTTCCTTCTGGTGTTGGCGGTGACAGCCACGCAGGCAGTCGCCGGCGTGTGGCCTGCGGCCGCACGGAACACGTCAGCACCGTCCGGTGCCGCGTCGGACACCCTCCTGGCCTGGGGCGAAAACGATGACGGCGAGTTGGGCGACGGAACCACCACCAACCGGAGCACACCCGTCGACGTCAGCCTGCCCCCGGGCACCGAGGTCACTGCCATCGCCGCCACCGGCGACCACAGTCTGGCGTTGACGTCCGCCGGCGCCGTCCTCGCCTGGGGAGACAACTTCGACGGTCAGTTGGGCGACGGAACCACCACCACCCGCAGCACACCCGTCAACGTCAGCCTGCCCGCCGGCGTCACCATCACGGCCATCGCCGCCGGCGACGACCACAGTCTGGCGTTGACGTCCGCCGGCGCCGTCCTCGCCTGGGGAGATAGCTCCGAGGGCCAGTTGGGCGACGGAACCACCACCAGCAAGAACACACCCGTCAACGTCAGCCTGCCCACCGGCGTCACGGTCACCGCCATCGCCGCCGGCGACGACCACAGTCTGGCGTTGACGTCCGCCGGCACCGTCCTCGCCTGGGGCGAAAACAACGACGGCGAGTTGGGCGACGGAACCACCACCAACCGCAGCACACCCGTCAACGTCGACCTGCCCGCCGGCGTCACCATCACGGCCATCGCCGCCCACGGCGACCACAGTCTGGCATTGACGTCCGCCGACAGCGTCCTCGCCTGGGGCGACAATCTCGACGGCCAGTTGGGCGACGGAACCACCACCAACCGCAGCACACCCGTCAACGTCAGCCTGCCCGCCGGCGTCACCATCACGGCCATCGCCGCCGGCGACGAACACAGTCTGGCGTTGACTCCCACCGGCGCCATGCTCGCCTGGGGCAACAACAGCTTCGGCCAGTTGGGCGACGGAACCAACACCGAAAGAAGCACACCCGTCAACGTCAACCTGCCCGCCGGCGTCACCATCACCGCCATCACCGGCGGCAACCTGTACAGCCTGGCGGTCACCTCCACCGGTACCACCCTGGCCTGGGGCGACAACAATTTCGGCCAGTTGGGCGACGGAACCAACACCGAAAGAAGCACACCCGTCAACGTCAGCCTGCCCACCGGCGTCACCATCACCGCCATCGCCGCCGGCGACAACCACAGCTTGGCCCTGACCGCACCACCGCCAGCATCCACCACCGCCCTGCAGGTCACACCACCAAACCCGACAGCGGATCAGAACATCACCCTCACCGCCACCGTCACCTGCAACGTCGACACCCCCACCGGAACCATCACCTTCCGCACCAACACCACCCCCCTCACCACCACCCCCCTGACCAACGCCACCGCCACCGCCACCGCCGCACTCCCCACCGGCACCCACACCCTCACCGCCCACTACACCAGCACCAACACCTGCCCCAACAGCCAATCCCCACCCACCACCATCACCGTCACCGTCGCCCCACCACCCGACGAGCCCGACCTACCCATCACCGGCTCCAACCTGACCACCACCACCGGCGCTGGCGCCCTGTCCATCCTGGCCGGTGTCATCCTGATCTACGCCACGCGCCGACGCCGACCAACACGCCCCAATTAGCAGCAAGGGTGCCACCAGCCCACAACACCACCCTCCCGCCCGAACGGCCGGAACCGATCCGAATGACGACGCCCCGCCGTTGGCCGCACGGCCAGGCGGGGCGTCGTTACAGGTGACAACTCAGAAGTCGTCGGCGGTACAGCTCACGATCAACACACGTTGATGATCAGCCACGGTTCAGCCGGTCGAGCCAGCGGCGCAACTCGCCGACCGGGCCACCGTCGTCGCGGGGCTCCCGCTGCGGGCCACGGTCCGGCTCGGGCCCCTCGGCCGGGGTACGCGGATCACCGACCGACTCCGGGCTGGGCGCGACAAACCCCTGCTCCGGCTCCCCCTGCACGGCGGTGGAGATCACCTCGGCGACCGCGTCGATCACCTGCGCCTGCACCGCCTGGCCGACCGCGTCGGTGGTGTCGTCGGGGTTCGCGGCGATGCCGGCGACCGCCACCTGCGGGGTGAAGCCGACGAAGGTCTCCGTGGCGTTCCCCTCGGAGCTACCGGTCTTGCCGGCGACCGGCCGGCCGCCCAGGATCTGGTTCACCGAGGTGGCGGTGCCGCCGTTGCACTGACCAGTCGAGGACTGCTGGCCGACCGGGCAGCGGGCGGCATCGGTGGCGGCCCGCGCCACCTCCGGATCGAGCACCTGCTCGCAGGAGGGCCCGACCGGCACCGCGGAACCGTCCGGCGCGGTCACCGAAACCACCGGCAGTGGCGCGCAGTATGTTCCCTCCGCCGCGACGGTGGCGTACGCGTTGGCCAGGTCCAGCGGGGTGGCGGCGGCCACACCGAGGGTGAACGAACCCCAGTTCTCGGCGTTGTTCTCGGCGAACGCCGCGTCCGCCTCGGACCGGAAGGTGATGCCGAGGCGCTGCGCCATCTCCACCACCTGCTCCGGACCGACCTGTTCGGAGAGCCAGACGAAGTACGTGTTCACCGAACGGCCGAAGCCGTCCCACATCATCCGGTAGCCGTCCATCCACTCCGGGTTGGAGTTGGCCGGGCACCAGCGTCCGTCGCAGCTGCCGTCGCCCTCGGCCGCGTACCGGGTCGGCAGCTGGCTGGGCGCGTCGAAGCCGGTGGCGAGGGGCATCCCCGCTTCCAGGGCGGCGAGCATGGTGAAAAGCTTGAAGGTTGAACCGGCCTGGTAGCCGGCGATGCTGCCGCCGCCGGAGATCAGCGGGTTCACCGTGTTCGGGTAGTTCGGCTGCCCGGCCGGGTTCGCCGCCAGGCTGTAGTGCCGGTTCACCGCCATCGCGAGCACCCGGCCGGTGCCGGGCTCCACCGCCGCGAGCGGCAGCGCGCGCTCGCTGTCGTACCCGTAGACGCTGGTGACCTGCTGCTGCGCCGTCGCCTGCAGCTCCGGGTCCAGCGAGGTGACCACCGTGTAGCCGCCCCGGCGCAGCGCCTGCTCCCGCTCCTCGACGGTCTCCCCGAAGGCGGGCTGGGTCAGCCACCACTGGCGTAGGTAGTCGCAGAAGAAGCCCCAGTCGTCCTCGCCACCGGCCGCGGCGGTGCAGCCGTTCGGCTGGGCGGTGGGACGCAACGTCAGCGGCTCCACCTTCGCGGTGGCGGCCTCGGCAGCGGTGATCTCGCCGGTGGCGACCATCGCGTCGAGCACGTACCCCCGCCGGTCCAGCGCCGCCTCCTGGTCGCCGTCGATCGGGTTGTACGCCTCGGGTGACTGCACCAAGCCGGCAAGCAGCGCCGACTCGCTGAGGGTCAGCTCCGCCGGAGTCTTGGCGAAGTACCGCTGGCTGGCCGCCGAAACGCCGTACGCGCCGGAGCCGAAGTAGGCGATGTTCAGGTAGCGGTTGAGGATCTCGTCCTTGCTGAGCTGCTGCTCGAGCGCGTTGGCGTACCGGATCTCCTGCAGCTTGCGTTCGACGGTCTGCTCGGTGGCCGCGGCGCGCTCCTCGGCCGTCAGCCCGGGGTCGGTCTTGAGTACGTTGCGGACGTACTGCATGGTCAGGGTCGAGCCGCCCTGCGCGGTCCCGCCGCCGGTCACGTTGGCGACCAAGGCGCGGGCCATCCCCCGCAGGTCCACGCCGCCGTGGTCGTAGAAGCGGCGGTCCTCGGCCGCCACGATCGCCGCCTGCAGCGACGGCGCGATCTCGGCCAACCCCACGTCGGTGCGGTTGACGTCGTAGAAGCTCGCGATCGGCGTCGTGCCGTCGTTGGCATAGAGGTAGGAGCGCTGTGGGGTGGCCGGGGTCCGCAGCACGTCCGGCAGCGACGAGTAGCTCCCGAGCGCCGACCGGGCCGCGAACCCGAGCAGCAGGTTGCCCGGCAGCACGGTGACCGCCAGGACAAGACCAGCGAGCAGGCCGGCGAGCAGCACGGTGAACAGCCGAGACAGCGGCGTACGGGGCAGGGCCATGGCGTCCAGGATTGCCAGGAAATGTGCAGACCGGCCAGCCTGAACGACGACTGTCAGCCAATTCACCGGCTACGGCCAGCTATTTCCCCGCTTTAACCACCCGTGCGGCCGTTCAGGCGGACAAACCGGGCAAGTAGCGGCACCCCACCGCCACTCACCACGTTTTACCGGCTTGCTCCCGAATAGTGTGGTTAATACGATTAAAGAAGTTGGCCAGTGCGATCTGGAGGGTTATCGCACCCAGTTGCTCCTCGGTGAAGTGTTCGGCGGCGTCGTCCCAAATCTGGTCGGTCACGCCCGGTGCCCCGTCCTGGATTCGGGTGGCGGCCTCCGCCAGGGCGAAGGCCGCCCGCTCCGCCTCGGTGAAGAAGGGCGTGTCCCGCCAGGCGGTCACGTTGTGCAGCCGCTCCGCTGGCTCCCCCGCCTCCTGCGCCGACCGAACCGCGCCGAAGACACACGGGCTGCAACTATTGACTTGGCTGACCCGCAGGTGAATCAGGGACAGCAGGCCCGGGGCGACGCCCCCGGCCTGGATCGCCTTACCGAGATGCTGCACCGCTGTCATCACGTCGGGACCGGTCAGACTTGGCATGCGCGCTTCCATCGGTGTGCTCCCTCATCGCTGTCAGCAGTGACCTGGGTCCCTTCGGACCCAGGGGACTGTCACCAACCATGCGGGAGCAGAACCGGGGAGGGTACCGACGTGTCTGAAACTAGCCCGACGATAGACCTGCCAGCCCCGCGGTGATCCGGGCCGAGACAGGCAAGCCCACGGGCGAACGGTCCATCGGTCCCGGCACGGCCAGGTCAGCCCGCGGCCAACGGTCCACCAGTCCCGGCCGGGCCACCGGCGGCCGGCGTCGCCGGTGCCGTCGGTGCCGTCGTCGGAAGGCTGGCATTGGTGACGTCGCGAATGATGTCCCTTGGCAGCAGGCGGCCGGAACGGTAGCCGATGCCGATGCCGGCGATCAGCGCGAAGATCGCGCCGAAGGGCTGCAACGAACCAAGCAGCGAACCCGCCAGGCCGAGCAGCGGCGCCGCGATCATCAACATCACGCCGTCGCCCATGCTGAACATGCCGGAACGGGCGACCGCCCATCCGGTGGCCAGCCAACCCAAGCTGTAGCAGGCGGAGCCGACCAGAACCAGGACCCGGGCGGTGGTGCCGAAGACCGGCGTCTGCGCGGCCAAGCCGGCGAACGGCAGCGTCAAAACCAGGCCCGCGATACTGAACAAGAGCCCGGTCACCGCGGCCCGGCGGCTCCGGGTCGCCGCCAGCAGACCAGTCAGCGCGAGTACCGCGAGCAGCCCCAACCAGGTCGCCAGCAGCCAGCTGGCCAGGAAGAGCGGGCGGCCATCGGTCGGGTACGGCGCGTTGCCGATGCCCCGGTCGCTTGCCATCGCGACGATCCCGTAGAGGATCGCGTACGCGGGTAGCAGCCACACCGCCGCGCGGGCCAGCCGACGGATCGACCACGCCCAGGTCGCGTCGGTAGCTGGCAATCTCGGTGGCGGTTCCCCGATGAACGGCAACACCGCGAACCCGCCACCGGTACGACGGGTACCCAGTGGCGCGACCGGATCGTGCGTCCCGGCTTCCGATGCCGAGGAGCGGCGTCGCCTGTCCGCCTTCTTCATCTGTCACCTCGCTCCGCCCGAGCGGTGCGGGACGCGCCGAGGCGCCCCGAAACCTGGTCACCACCCGCCCTATGACCGATGGTGGCAGGCACCGGAGCGCCTCATGAGGTGTTCTCGTGTTATCGCTGGCGCTGGTGGTCAGCCCTGCTGGCGCTGGTCGGTGGCGTCGTCGGGTGAGCCCTCCGCCGGGACTGGCTCGGGTGCGGGCAACTCCGCCGGAGTTCCGCCTCCGGATGCCTGCGCCTCAGCGACGCGAACCTCGTCGTGGATCTGCCGCGCGGTGTCCGCGGCGGCCCGCGCGGCCTCCTCGGCCTCCCGCTCGACCTGGCTGGCCCCGTCGGACGCCTCCGGCAACGGCGAGTCACCGACCATCTGGCTCAGGCCCCCCAGCGCGCCTCCCATGCCCTCAAGCGCCTTGGTCAGCTCCGCCGGGACGATCCAGACCTTGTTGGCGGAACCGTTGGCGATCTGCGGTAGGGCCTGCAGGTACTGGTAGGCGAGCACCTTCTGGCTCGGATTCGCCTGGTGGATGGCGTCAAAGACGGTACGAACCGCTTTTGCCTGCCCCTCGGCCTCGAGGATACGGGCCTGCCGGTTACCGTCGGCGCGCAGCACCGCCGCCTGCTTCTCACCCTCGGCGGTGAGAATCTGCGACTCCTTGTGCCCCTCGGCGTTGAGGATCGCGGCCCGCCGGTCCCGCTCGGCGCGCATCTGCTTCTCCATCGAGTCCCGGATGCTCGGCGGCGGCTCGATCGCCTTGATCTCCACCCGGGTGACCTTGATTCCCCACCGACCGGTGGTCTCATCCAGCACGCCGGAGAGGTGCCGGTTGACCTCCTCCCGGCTGGTCAGGGCCCGTTCCAGGTCGAGGGAGCCGATAACATTACGCACCGTCGTCACGGTGATCTCTTCAATGGCGTGCAGGAAGTCCTCAATCTCATAGGTAGCCCGAACCGAGTCGACCACCTTGAAGTAGAGCACCGTATCTATCGAAACGACCAGGTTGTCCGAGGTGATAACCGGCTGTGGCGGGAAGACAACCACCTGTTCCCGCATGTCGACCTTGGTGCGCACCGAGTCAATGAAAGGCAACAGCAGATTGGGCCCCGGCTTCAGCGTACGTCGGTATCGACCGAGCCGCTCCACCACGTCCTCGCGCTGCTGCGGCACGATCCGCACCGCCTGGAACAGGGTCACCACGGCGATAACCGCCAAGGCTATCAGGAGGATTGGCACAATAGTGTCCATATTCACCTTTTCACTTCAGGTAGTTCACCGGGCCGGGAAACGTCATCTCGCCACACCTGGACCGTGGCGCCGCGCACCTGGATCACCTGCACCCGGTCGCCCGGCGCGAAGACCTGGGTCGCATCATAGGAGCGGGCCTGCCACAACTCGCCGTCGATCTTTACCAGACCGTTCTCGGCGTCAACCCGCTCCAGCACAAGAGCTGCGCTCCCTTCGATCGCTCCGACCCCGAACGATGAGCCATCTTTCGGGGTCAGGTTAAACCGTCGCCGCAACATCGGCCGCGCACCCAGCACGGTCAACGCCGAGACCACGGCGAAGACGACCGCCTGGATCTCCACGGGAGCCCCGAGTGCCGCCGCGCCGGCCGCCGCGAAGGCCCCGACCGAAAACATAATTAGGAACAGCGTCGTCGTAAAAATCTCGGCGATGGCGAGCACCGCCCCGACCACAATCCACAGCACCGCGTCCACCCCACGATCGTGACATGCCGGTGCACGTGTCATCGAATCGACATCTGGTGCGATAGGCACGCACGCTCCCCCGGTCGAGTCCGGTACCGAACCGGGGTCAGCCGGGACGCCCCGCCGGACTCCCGATGCCCGGACGACCCAACGGCGCCAGGGCTCAGCGCCACAAAGACGCGGCGCCCGATTCCTGGCTCAACTCGCCGGTTCGGTGACGAAATCGATCAACCGCTCCATTGAGTTAATCAACGGCGTCTCGACATCGGCGAAGGAGTTCACCCGGGACAGAATCCGCCGCCACAGCTCGGCGGGTTCGGCCACACCGAGCGCCGCACAGACCCCCTCCTTCCAGGGCTGCCCGGGCGGCACCACCGGCCAGGCCGAGATGTTCAGTACGGCCGGCCGCACCGCCTGCCACACGTCCACGTAGGGATGCCCGGTCACCAGCACATGCGGCGAGGTCACCCGGGCCACCACCCGGCTCTCCTTGGAACCGGGGACGAGATGATCAACAAGTACGCCGAGCCGCCGGCCCGGACCGGGGGCGAAATCGCGTACCCGGGCGTCGAGATCGTCGATCCCGTCCAGCGGCTCCACCACCACACCCTCGACGCGCAGGTCGTCGCCCCAGATCCGCTCCACCAACGCGGCGTCGTGCACCCCCTCCACCCAGATCCGACTGGCCTTCGCCACCTGGGCGCGGACGTTGTCGACGGCGATCGAGCCGGAGGCGGTCCGCCGCCGAGCCGCCGGCACCGTTGGACGGGAGGGGCGACGCAGCGTCACCGGCTCACCGTCAAGCAGGAACGCCGCCGGTAACAGCGGAAAGGTACGCCGCCGTCGGTGCCGGTCCTCGAGCAGCACCGCGCCGGCCTCAAACCCGACCACCGCGCCGCAGAACCCCGAGTCGGCGTCCTCGACCACCAGGTCGAGCTCCGCGGTCACCTCCGGGGTGACCCGGCGCCGCCGCCAGTCCCCCGCCAACACGTCATGGTCGTAGCGCCCTGCCATGCCGATCAAGCTAGCCCCGGCGGGCCCCCACCGCCGACCCGGCACGCCGGTCCACCGCAGGGAACGCGCCGGGTTCAGCGAGGGGCCGGTACGGAAACCCCGGCCGGTGGAATCGGGCCGGGCGGGTCAACGTTGTCGCGGTCGCCCGGCCCGTTGTGGGACGGTGCCCCCGGCACCGCCCGACTCGTCCCGTTCGCGTCCTTGATCTCCACCGCCACGCCAGCAACCGCATCGATCTCGACCGGGCCGTGGTAGCGCGAATCCCGCGCCGCGGCACGATTGTCGCCGAGCAGAAACACCGTCTCCGCCGGCACCGTCTCCGTGGGGAAGGGAGCAACCGCCGCCGGCTCCAGGTGCGGATCGGGCACCGGCGCCCCGTTGAGTACGAGAGCCTCGCAGCGGCCATCCGGGCCGGGCGGACAGCCGATGCTGTCGCCGGGCAGGGCGACGACCCGGAAGGTGGCGGTGACGTCGCCCCCCGGGTCAACGTCGCTGAGCTGCACGTACACGACATCACCCCGCGCTGGTTCGAGCTTTCTGTTGAAAACCACCTGTTCGCCCACCATGATCGTGGGCTCCATGGCGAGGCTGGGCTCGATCACCGTGAAGTAGTCGCCCCGACCGAGCAGCGTGGCCGCGGCGACGGTACCCACCACCGCGAGCCCGGCGCCAACGCCAATCGCGGCGCGACTCAGGCGCCGTACCCGCTGCCGCCGTCGTACCCGACCCAGGAGCACGCGAGCCAGGTCAGGGCGAAACTGCGTGCTGGGCGCGGCCACCGCGGCGAGCGTACGGAGCTGCTCGGCCGCCTCGCCGGAGACCTTCGAGGTGTCGTTCATCGCGCGGGCTCCTCCACAGAAGTACGGGTGCTCGTCAGGCTGGCGCTGACCCGTTTCAATCCACGCGCCAGGTTGCTCTTGACGGTGCCGGTCGAGCACCGCATGATTGCCGCCGTCTCGCTCTCACTTAGGTCGTAGATGACCCGCAACACCACCGTCACCCGCTGCCGGGGTGGCAGCACCGCAAGGATCTGATCGAGCTGTGCGCGGGCCGCGATCGCCTCGGCGTGATCCGCTCCCGCGGCCGCCCAATCCGCCACCGCCGGCACGGCGACCGGGACGGGGACCAGATGGCTACGCCGACCGCGGTCCCGCACCAGGTTGACCAGGACGGTTCGCGCGTACCCCTCGGGTGAGTCGAGCCGCCGGGACCAGTGCTTGGCCAGCCGGAGTAAGGCCGTCTGGAGCAGGTCCTCGGCCTCAGCCGCATCCGGCACCAACAGCCGCGCGAGGCGGAGCAGCCCGTCAGCGTGGTTCCGCACGAACTGGGTGAACGACTGTTCTTCTGAGGGGGTCACAGTAAACAGGACGAGATCGGACTCCGTGCGGTTGCACGTCGGCAGCCACCGCCCCGGCGAAATCGCGCCACGTGGCACCGACGGAGGGCGCCAAGGTCCGTACCGGCCTGCCCCATCGGGCGCGGGACGGCTGGTGCGGCAGCCGAGACAGAGGCGGGCAGGAGGACGTACCCTTTCGGCATGTCCACCCCCGCCGCTGGCGCAGCCACCCTCGCGCCACGCCGGTCCAGCCGGTTCGTTGCCTGGGTACGCGCGTGGCGTGCCGGGCTGGTGCCGTTCGACGAGGTCGCCGACGCCATCGCCGGTGACGAGGAGCATCTGGTCGCCGACGCGCCCGGGACCTGGACCGATGTCCCCCTGCCCGCGGCCCTGCCCACGCTCGCCAAGCTCTCGCCCGACGTGATCCGCTTGGTGCTGCCCGCGCCCGGTGACCCGCGCGGGCTGCCCGGCCCGGGCGACTTCGCCGGTGCCGCCCTGATCGCCGGCGAGGGCGTGGTCGCCGGTTCACTTGGCCTGGTCCCGCAGCTGCGCACCCACACCTCCGGCTCCGGGGACGTCTTCGAGACCGTGCTGTGGCGGAGCTACCCGCTGCCGGCCGACGCGGCGGCCGCGTCGGCCGCCCTCCCCGGGGCGGCCGAGGCTGAGGTGGAGCTGGCCGCCGCTCTCGCCGAAACCACTGCCACCCTGACCCGGCTCGACGTGGCCCAGTGGCGGCCGGAGCTGGCCGGGGCACTGGAGGCGCTGCGCCGCCCCGACGGCACCACCGACCTGCCACCTGGCTTCGACCCCCGCGCCCGCCGGCTCTTCGCCCGGGCCGCCGTGCTGGACCGGGTGCTCGCCCTGGCGGGGCAGGCCGCCCCAGGGGGCGCAGTCAACAACTACGAGGCCCAACAGCGCGACGCGGCGCTGCGCCCGTTGACCAGCGCCTGCCGGCAGGCGCTGGCCGCCGCCTGCAACGCCCCGCTACGCCCGTAGCGGCCCCGGCAGCCGGGCGTTAGATCTCGTCGATCAGGTCGGCCACCGAGTTCACGATCCGCGACGGCCGGTACGGGTAGCGCTCGGCCTCCGTCCGGCTGCTGATGCCGGTGAGGACCAGGATTGTCTCCAAACCCGCCTCCAGCCCGCAGAGGATGTCGGTGTCCATCCGGTCGCCGATCATCGCCGTTGACTCGGAGTGCGCGTCGATGGTGTTCAACGCCGACCGCATCATCATCGGGTTCGGCTTCCCGACGAAGTACGGCTCCACTCCCGTCGCCTTCGATACCATCGCGGCGACCGAACCGGCGGCGGGCAGCGCGCCCTCCATCGACGGCCCGGTCACGTCGGGGTTCGTGCAGATGAAGCGGGCCCCGTCGTTGATCAACCGGATCGCCTTGGTGATCGCCTCGAAGCTGTAGGTACGGGTCTCCCCCAGCACCACGTAGTCGGGCGCGAAGTCGCTGAGCACGTAGCCGACCGCGTGCAGCGCCGTGGTTAGCCCGGCCTCCCCGATCACGTACGCGGTGCCGCCCGGCCGCTGGTCGGCCAGGAACTGCGCGGTGGCCAACGCGGACGACCAGATCGCGGACTCCGGCACGTCCAGCCCCATCCGAACCAACCGGGCCTGCAGATCGCGCGGCGTGTAGATGGAGTTGTTGGTCAACACCAGGAACGGCCGGCCGGAGGAGCGCAGTCGGGCGATGAACTCCGGCGCGCCGGGCACCGGCTGCCCCTCGTGCACCAGCACCCCGTCCATGTCGGTGAGCCAGCTCTGGACAGGCTTACGATCATTCATCTCTCGGATCCCTGGTGTCGGGCCGCCGAAGCGGTCAGGAGGGGCGGCGGGCCGGAACGCAGCAGGCTGTCGGGCAGGTGTCCCACATCGGCAGGTCGCCGAGGCGCCGGCGCAACGTCGCGCCAGCCGGATCGGTACGCTCCCGGACCAGTTCGCGCACCATCGCCACGAACCGGGAGTCGGTGCCCGGCGTGCCGGCCCGGACGAAGTCCAGGCCGAGCTGCTTGGCGGTCTCCCGGGCTTCGGTGTCCAGATCCCACACCACCTCAAGGTGGTCGGAGACGAACCCGACCGGGCTGACCACCACCCCGGTGACGCCCTGCCCGGGCAGCTCGGCGAGGTGGTCGTTGACGTCCGGCTCCAGCCAGGGTACCTGTGGGGGCCCGGAACGGCTCTGCCAGACGAGGTCATGGGCCAGGTCAGGGGCAGCGGCGGCCTGCACCAGCCGCGCGGTCTCCGCCAACTGCGCCTCGTACCGGCCACCGTGCGGGCCGGCCGCTGCCGCCGCGGCGGTGGGGACCGAGTGGGCGGTGAAGACGATCCGGGTGCTGTCCCGCCGGGCCGGGTCCAGCTGGGCCAACGCCGTGCGCACCGCATCGACGTGCGGCTCGACGAACCCGGGGTGGTCCCAGAACTGACGGAGCTTCTCGATCACCGGAGCGTCCGCGCCGACCGCCGCGCGGGCGGCGGCGATGTCCTCCTGGTACTGCCGGCAGGAGGAGTAGCCGCCGAGAGCGCTGGTCACGAAGGCCAGGGCCCGCTCGACCCCGTCGTCGCGCATCTGCGCCACGGTGTCGGCGAGCATCGGGTCCCAGTTCCGGTTGCCCCAGTAGACCGGCAGGTCAACGCCGTTGGCGGCGAAGTCGTCCCGCACCGCGGCGAGTAGTTCCCGACACTGCTGGTTGATCGGCGACACTCCACCGAAGTGCTGGTAGTGCTCGGCCACCTCGGCCAGCCGCTCCGGCGGCACACCCCGGCCCCGGGTCACGTTCTGCAGGAACGGCATCACGTCCTCGGGCCGCTCGGGCCCGCCGAAAGAAACCAGCACCACCGCGTCGTACGCCATGGCCTCATTCTTCCCCGGTGGCTCGGTGACCGGACGACGGCCCCTGCGGCGTAGCACGGCAGGGGCCGTCGTCCGGTCAGGCGCCGATCGCGTGGTAGCCGCCGTCGACGTGGACGATCTCGCCGGTGGTCGCCGGGAACCAGTCGGAGAGCAGCGCCAGGCAGGCCCGGGCGGCCGGCTCACAGTCGGTGAGGTTCCAGCCCAGCGGCGCCCGCGCCGACCAGGCGTCCTCGAACTGCTCGAAGCCGGGGATCGACTTCGCGGCGACGGTACGCAGTGGCCCGGCCGCGACCAGGTTGCTGCGGATGCCCTTCGGGCCCAGGTGCAGCGCCAGGTAGCGGCTGGCGGACTCCAGGCCGGCCTTGGCCACGCCCATCCAGTCGTAGACCGGCCACGCCTTGGTGGCGTCGAAGGTGAGCCCGACCACCGAGCTTCCCGGTGCCATCAGCGGCAGCGCCGCGGTGGCGAGGGCCTGGTACGAGTAGGTCGAGACGTGCACGGCCGTCGCGACGTCCTCCCACGGCGCGTCGAGGAAGCCGCCGCCGAGGCAGCTCTGCGGGGCGAAGCCGATGGAGTGGACGATCCCGTCGAGGCCGTCGACGTGCTCCCGGACCCGGTCGCCGAGCGCGGCGAGGTGCTCGCGGTTGGTCACGTCCAGTTCGATTACCGGAGCCGGCTCGGGTAGCCGCTTGGCGATCCGCTCGACCAGGGAGAGCCGACCGTAGCC
The DNA here is from genome assembly GCF_059570675.1 of Salinispora goodfellowii. Classification (NCBI taxonomy): domain Bacteria; kingdom Bacillati; phylum Actinomycetota; class Actinomycetes; order Micromonosporales; family Micromonosporaceae; genus Salinispora; species Salinispora goodfellowii. The sequence goes on from NZ_JCANTD010000020.1 coordinate 44,276, forward strand.
GGTGAGTACCACCTGGGCGCCGTTCTCCTGCGCGAGTCGCGCCACCGAGAAGGCGATCGAGGCGTCGGTGATGACGCCGGTGACCAGCAGCCGTTTACCGGCGAGCAGTCCTGACATGTCGATGTCTCCTCTCAGTGCCCCATGCCCAGGCCACCGTCGACCGGGATGACCGCACCGCTGATGTAGCCGGCGGAGTCCCCCGCCAGCCAGGTGACGGCGCTGGCCACCTCGTCGGGGGCGGCGAAGCGGCCCGCCGGGATGGCCTTGCGGTATTCGGTCTTGCGGTCCTCGGGTAGCGCTGCGGTCATGTCGGTCTCGACGTAGCCGGGTGCCACCACGTTCGCGGTGATGTTGCGGCTCCCCAGCTCTCGCGTGATGGAGCGGGCGACGCCGACCAGGCCGGCCTTACTGGCGGCGTAGTTGACCTGGCCCGGGCTGCCGTAGAGCCCGACCACCGACGAGATGAAGATCATCCGACCCCACCGGGCTCGAAGCATCTTGGTCGAGGCGCGCTTGGCGCAGCGGAACGCGCCGGTCAGGTTGGTGTCCAGCACCCCGGTGAACTGGTCTTCGGACATCCGCAGCAGCAGCGTGTCATCGGTGATGCCGGCGTTGGCCACCAGCACCTCGACCGGGCCGAGCTCCGCCTCGATGGCGGTGAACGCCGCGTCCACCGAATCCGAATCCGTCACGTCGCAGCGGACGCCGAAGAGGCGACCGGCGCCGGTCTCCGAGTCGGCCGCGTCGGCGCCGGGCGCCGCCCCACTCCGGTAGGTCACCGCCACCCGGTCACCCTGCTTGACGAAGGCCGAAGCGATCGCCAGACCGATACCGCGGTTACCCCCGGTCACCAGCACGGTACGGGCCACGATTCCCCCTCAGCTCAGAAGATCTCCACGTCGCGTCGGAGCCTAGGGGTTACCGGCAGGTAAGCGCTAACGCGCCACGACGGCGAACGTCACCGACAGGGCAAAACCCACCGCAACCACCCGACGACCGTCACCCCCGCCCCGGCCCGCTTCGATGCCCCACCGGCCAGGGTGTACGATGGCGCCGTTTTGCGAGCTCGCCTTACGACTCGCAGCCCTGGGCCCCGCCGACCGCAGGAGGTGATCGCTGTGCGAGATAGCGATCCTCCGAGTCGTGGCCGGGCCGACCGTCAGCCCCGCTGAGTCCCGAAAGCACGGCTGACAAACCCGCTCCCTCGCGCCACCGGGCGCCGGCCCACCGCCGGACCTGGCACCGGTGGACGGTCGGAGCTGCCGGCCACGACTTTGTGTGTGCGTTCTGACCACCCTCCCGCGGGCCCTGACGCCCGCGCCCAGTCGCCACCGGAGCCAACTCCCATGAGCCGTTACGTCGCCCCCCTGGGTTTTACCCTGGCCGCGGTCTGGGTGGCCGTCCTCTTCGTCCTAGCCGGCAGCGGTCACTGACCGCTACCGCATCCCCGTCCGTTCCGGACGCCGCCGGCAGCGGCGTCAGACGATCCGGGACGACCACAACAGACTCGTCGCCCCGGCGCAGAGCGCCAGCAGCAACGCCACCCCGGCATACCACTGGGTGACTTCGCGCGGTTCGGTCCGGAACCCGATCGACGAGCCCATGTCCTGGTAGACCTGCTTCAGCTCGCGCACCGAGGCCGCCTCGTAGAAGTACCCGTCGGTCGTCGCGGCCAGATCCGCCAGGGCGAGCCGGTCCACCGGCACCCGTTGGCGTTGGCCACCGATGTCGACCTGACCGCCGTCGGTCCCGAAGGCGATCGTGGAGACGGCGACGTTGGCGGCCTGCGCCGCCGCGGCGGCCGCCTCCACCGACCGGCCCGACGTGCGATAGCCGTCGGAGAGCAACACGATCCGGGCCGGCGGAACCCCGGCCGCGCCGTCGGCCGGTACCGACCGGATCGCCTCCAGACAGGTGAAGACCGCCTCCCCGGTCGCCGTCGACTCGGCCAGCGCCAAGCCGTTGATGGCGGTGACCACGGCCTGCCGGTCCTTCGTCGGCGGCACCAGCAGGTTGGCCGCCTTCGCGAACGAGACCAGCCCGAGGTTGTAGCTGGCCGGCAGCTCGGCGATGAACTGCTGGGCCGCCTCCTGGGCCGCCGCCAGCCGGTTCGGGGCCACATCGTCGGCCTGCATGGACAGGGAGACGTCGACCGCGAGCATGATGGTGGCCCGTTCCAGGGGCTGTCGGGTGTCGATCGACGGCCGGGCCAGCGCCGTGGCGAGCACCAGCAGACAGAGGAGGAACGCGGTCGCCGGTACGTGCCGACGCCACCCGAGGCCCTTCGGCGCGATCGTACGCAGCAGCTCCACATTCGTGAACCGCAGCGCGTACGCCCGACGGTGCAGCTGCCGCCACACGTACAGCCCGGCGAGGACGAACACCGGCAGTACGGCCAGGAGCCACCACGGTTGTAGAAAACGAATCATCGTGTCGTCCCCCGGGTGCGGGTGTGCCGCTGCGCGGCGACGAAGCGCACCATGTCCAGCAGCCAGTCTCGGTCAGTACGCAAGCTCAGGTGGGTGGCGCCCCCGGCGCGGAGCGTCGCGGCGATCTCCGCGCGCTGGGCGGCGGCGGCCTCGGCGTAGCGGCGGCGCAGCCGCGGGTCGCCCGTCCGTACCTCGTGCAGTTCGCCGGTCTCCGGGTCCACCACCGGCAGGACACCCACGTCGGGCAGTTCCAGCTCCCGCGGATCGAGTACCTCGATGGCCAGCACGTCGTGGCGTACCCGCAACTTGCGCAGCGGCCGGGCCCACTGGGCCGGTGGCGCCAGGAAGTCGGAGATGATGACCGCCACCCCACGCCGCCGCGGCGGCCGGTTCAACCGGTCAACCAGGGCACCGAGGTCGCCGCGGCCAGGCCGGATCTCGGTGCCGGCGACGGCCCGGACCAGCGCCTGCACCTCCCGGCGACCGGAGCGCGCGGGCAGCCGGACAAACCGGCCGGGCCCAGCCGTCGGCGCGCCCCGGCCGGCGGCCGCCGGCTCGCCCCCGGTGCCGATCACCGCGCCGATCCGGTTGCCGCCCCGGCCGGTCAGGTGTGCCAGCGCCGCGGCGGCGGCCACCACCACGTCCCGCTTGAGCCAGCGGCCGGTGCCGAAGTCGAGGCTGGCCGAGAGGTCCACCGCGAGCCACGTCTCCAGTTCCCGGTCCGCCACCGTGCGCCGCACGTGCGGCATCGTGGTACGCGCCGTGACCGGCCAGTCCATCCGCCGCACGTCGTCGCCCGGGCGGTATTCGCGCGAGTCCCCCGCCTCGCTCCCCGGACCGGGTAGCAGGCCGACGTAGTCACCTTGGAGCAGCCCGTCGAGCTTGCGGGTGACGAGCAGGTGCAGCCGGGACAGCGCGGCCTCGGTGCGCCTACCGGCGGTGGCATCGGCGGAGTCGCGGCCGGTGGCGTCAGTTGGCCGACCGGCGGGTGGGGTCACGGCTGCTGCCCAGGCCACCCGGCGCCGGGTGGCACGGCCGGGGCCGGGGTGGCCTGCTGGCGCGGCGCCACCGTGGGTAGCGGGATCGTCGCCATCACCCGGCCGACGACGTGGTCGGCTGGCACCTCGTCGGCCAGCGCGTCGTAGCTCAGCACCAGCCGATGCCGCAGAATGTCCGGCGCGATGTCCTGCACGTCCTGGGGTAGTGCGTAGTCCCGGCCGCGCAGCAGCGCCAGGGCCCGGGTCGCGCGGACCAGGCCGAGCGAGGCTCGTGGGCTCGCACCGTACTGGATGTGCTGGGCGACGTCGGGCATGCCGTGCTCGGCGGGGGTCCGGGTGGCCAGCACCAGCCGGACCGCGTAGTCCACCAGGGCATTGTGCACGAAGACCTGGTCCGCCTTACGTTGCAGCGCGACCAGGTCGGCGGTGGTGAACACCGGGGCGGCTTCCGGCGGCGCCACGCCCATCCGGTACACGATCTCCCGCTCCTCGGCGGCTGTCGGGTAGCCGACGACGATCTTCATGAGGAACCGGTCCCGCTGTGCCTCCGGCAGCGGGTAGACACCCTCCTGCTCGATCGGGTTCTGGGTGGCCATCACGAGGAACGGGTCCGGCACCCGGTGCGTCTCCCCACCGATCGAGACCTGCCGCTCACTCATCACTTCCAGGAGCGCCGACTGCACCTTCGCGGGCGCCCGGTTGATCTCGTCGGCGAGCAGGAAGTTGACGAACACCGGCCCCAGTTCGACATCGAACTTCTCGCTCGACTGTCGGTAGATCCGGGTGCCCATGATGTCCGCCGGCACCAGGTCCGGCGTGAACTGCACCCGACCGAACGACCCGCCGACCACCGTGGCGAGAGTGTCCACGGCGAGCGTCTTCGCCACCCCCGGCACCCCCTCCAGCAGGCAGTGCCCCCGCGCCAGCAGCGCGACGACCATCCGCTCCACCATCCGGTCCTGCCCGACGATCACCCGCTTGACCTCGAACAGCGCCTGTTCCAGCAGGGTGGCGTCCGCGGCCGGAGTGCTCTGCGCGGCCGGCGGGGTCGACCCGCCGGAGGTCCTGACATCGGGCGTGCTCGGCTGGGCCACCGGTCCTCCACAGCATGATCGTTACTCGGGCGTGGTGCGGTACAAGACTGACATGATCGGTGGTGGTACGCCGCAGCGCGAGCCCCGATTCCCGCCCCGCGGTCCGATCCACCGGACTCGCCTCAGCGGGGTGGACAGCGATCAGCACGGGACGTGTACGATTCATCCCGTCGCCGGGCGGCTCCCCCCGTGGCCGCCCGGCGCTCAGACTCTTCCGCGCCGCCCGGCGCTCAGACTCTTCCGCGAGCCCGCCTAGACTGGCGGGAATGGATGACCCCGCAACCCCCGCCCTGGTCTGCTCAGCTCGTGGCTGTGCAGCCCCCGCCCGGTGGGCGCTGCGGTGGAACAACCCCCGGCTACACGACACGGCGCGACGGAAGACCTGGCTCGCCTGCCCCGAACACCGGGTGACGCTCGGCGACTTCCTCGACGCCCGGGGCTTCCTCCGCGAGGTTGTTCCGGCGGCCGAATCGCCTACTCTCGACTCGTGAGCACGTACAACGGAACCGCACGGTGACCGGCGACGACCCGGCCGGGCTCCCGCCCGCTGCCCCAGCCCCGACCGGCCCACCCCCCGGTCCGCTGGAACCCTGGCCGGAAACCGTCCGCTGGCAGGCTGTCTCCACCGACCTGATCTGGGTTGAGCTGCTGCGACTGGCCGTACTGATCGTCATCCTGCTGGCCGGGCTGGCGGTGGGGTGGACAGTCACCGGCCAGGGAGCGTTCGGGGTGGCCCTCGCCGGGGTGCTCCTCCTGACCGCGCTACGGACGTTCACCGTCGTACGGGCCGTACGCGCGTGGGGGTACGCCGAACGCGAGGATGACCTTCTGGTCCGACATGGTCTGCTGGTGCGCCGGCTCTCCATCGTTCCGTACTCGCGGATGCAGTTCGTTGATGTCAGCGCCGGCCCGCTGGAGCGGGCCTTCAGCCTGGCTACCGTCCAACTGCACACGGCGGCGGCGGCCACCGACGCCCGGGTACCGGGGCTACGCCCGGCGGAGGCGTCCCGCCTCCGCGACCGCCTCACCGCGCTCGGCCGCGACCGGGCGGAGGGCCTGTGAGCGAGCCGGCCGCACGAGATCCAGAAGAGACCCGGCCACCCGTCCCAGCGCCGCATCCCGGCTGGCACCCACCAGCCGGGGTGTCCCCGCCGCACCCGGGCGGATATCCCCCCGCCGCACCACCGCACCCCGGCTGGTACCCACCGGCTGGCGTGCCCACCCCACCGGTGCCGCCGCACGGCGCCGAACGCCGGCAGCGGCTACATCCGCTCTCCCCCGCACTACATGGCGCCAAGTCGCTGGTCGTGGTGATCGCTGGGCTCTCCTGGTCCACGTTGTCCCGGGTCGGCGTCGGCTGGTTCGTGGTGCTGGCGGTGGTGCTGGCGCTCGGCGCCACCGTGCTCGCGGTGGTCAGCTGGTACAACACCGGCTATCAGGTCGTGGACCGCGAGCTCCGGGTGCACGAGGGACTGCTCTGGCGACGCACCCGGGCGATCCCGCTGGAGCGGCTCCAGGCCGTGGAGGTGGTCCGACCGTTACTCGCCCAGCTCACCGGGTTGGCGGAGCTGCGCCTCGAGGTGGTCGGGGGCGGCAAGACCGAGGCGCCACTGGCCTATCTGAGCGTGGCGGACGCCACCGCCCTGCGACAGCGGCTCCTTGCCCTGGCCGGTCCGCAACCGGAGGCGGCCGCCCCGACAGCGGACACATCGCTGGTCCGGCCGGAGGCGGCGCCGCCCGATCGACCACTGCACACCGTCCGGAACGCGGACCTGCTGCTGAGCCAGCTACTCACCCCACAGGCATTCATGATCCCGTTCGGGGTGGCCTTCGTGGCGACGCAGTTCCTCTCCGGCGACTCCTGGTCGTTCGTCGCGGTGGCGAGCACGTTGACCGCGATGGCCGGGGTGCTGCTCCAGCCCATCCGCCGGGTGCTCGACGACTGGAACTTCCAGCTGGCTCGCGCTGCCGACACTCTGCGGATCCGCAACGGACTGTTGGAGACCCGGGCGCAGACCGTGCCGCTACACCGGGTACAGACGGTTGGTGCGACCTGGCCGCTGCTCTGGCGGGCGAAGGGCTGGCTGCGGCTGCGGCTGGAGGTGGCCGGCTACTCGACGGGGGAAGCCGACGGGCGTAACCGATCGGACCAGCTTCTCCCGGTCGGTCAGCAACCGGTCGCCGAGGCGATCCTCGCCGAGGTGTTGCCCGGGGTACGCCTCGAGGACCTGCCGCTGACCGCACCCCCAACCCGGGCTCGCTGGCTCAACCCGTTGGGTCAGCCGGTGCTCGGCGCCGGGCTGCACGAGCGGGTGTTCGCGGTTCGCTCCGGCCTGCTCACCCGCCACATCGTGGTCGTGCCGTACGCGCGGATCCAGAGCGTACGGGTGGTGCAGGGGCCGGTACAGCGACGGTTGGGGCTGGCGACGGTGCACGCGGACACCGCGGGCGGCGCCGGGGCAGCCGCCCGCGACCGAGCGGTCACCGAGGCGTGGGACCTGGCCGCCGAGCTGACGGCCCGCGCGCACCAGGCCCGCCGCGCCAGCCGGCAGCAGTAGGCCGCGCCACCCGGCCGGCCGCAGTAGCGAGCCGCCGGTCCAGGTGACGAGGCTCGGTGCCGATCAGCGGCCGGCGGCCACCGCCTTATCCGTCGGCGGCGAATCGGCCGACGCCGCGGTAGCCGATGCCGCAGAGTCCGATGTCCGCCGGTCCGACGCCGCAGGGTCCGCCGCAGCGGGATCCGACGCCGCGGGATCCGACGCCGCCGCAACCGGTTGGTCCGGGGCACGCCGCGCACGTCGGGCCGCCCACCATCGCTCGGCCAGCCCCACCGCCAGGAAGGCCATCCCCACGTACACCCAACCGACCAGGACGTCGATCACGTAGTGCTCCCCGGAGTAGACCAGGGTGAAGGTCATGGCCAGCGGGTACGCGAGCAGCAGCGGCCACCACCGCTTCCGCGTCGCGCGCAGGAAGAACAGCACCACGAACAGGGCGAACGCGGTGTGCAGCGACGGCATCGCGGCAACCGGGTTCGACGCGAGCTGACCGGCGTTGAGCAGGTTCCCGGCGCCGTGCAGCCCGAAGACCTGCCACCCCCGGGTGGAGATCCGGGCCACCTCCTCCAGCAACCCGTTCTGCGCCGCCCACCACGGTGGCGCGGCCGGGTAGAGGAAGTACGTCACCAGGCCGCTGGCGCAGAGGAAACCCCAGCGACGCATGAACGCCGCCCACCGCCGGCGGTCCCGCATCCAGAGCACCGCGGCGGCGGCCAGCGCCACCACGAAATGGGAGAAGTAGACCCAACTCACCAACGCGTCCCACCAGCGCACCTCCGGCTGGTAGAGGTGCTGCTGGAGCCAGACCGTGGGCACCTGGCCGCCGGTGGCCCAGCCGAACATCACCCGGTCGGCGACGATCAGCTCGTAGGCGTGCGGGGTCGCCCCGTTGTCGGCGAAGCCACGAGAGAGGTTGTAGAGCACGAGCAGCAACACCACCGGCAGCCAGTCCCGGGCGAAGCGCAGGTGGCTGCGCCACGGCCGGGTGGAGTTCCAGGCGATGGTCGCCCCCCAGATCCAGACGAAGGCGTAGGCCGGATCGGTGGGCAGGCCGATGACGAGCCAGCCGAGGACGAAGGCGCCCGCCCACACCGACATCATGATCACGCGTCGGCGCCCGCCGTCGGCCACCACCGGTGCATCAGTTCGGACAGGCTGTTGGGAATCGATTGGAGCAGACATCACGGTCCAGGTTAACGACGGTCGGCGCAGCAGCGGACGCAGGAGGTCCTTCGGACGCTTCCGGGCGGTTCGGCTCATGCGGGACCGACCCGCCATCCGACGCCTAGGCTGGTGGCCATGCAGGAACCCTTCTCCCTGGGCGCAACCGCCTCGGTGGAGCTGATCGTCACCGAGGTCGACACCGCCCAGGCCATTGGCTCCGGCGACGTGCCGGTCCTGGGCACGCCGCGAATTCTCGCCCTGGCCGAGGCGGCGACGGTCGCGGCGATCGCCCACCAACTGCCCGACGGCACCACGACCGTGGGAGTCCGGATCGAGTTGGACCACCACGCCGCCACCCCGGTCGGCCGGACCGTGGTGGCGCGGGCCCGGCTGACGAAGGTCGACGGTCGGCGGCTGGCTTTTGCGATCTCCGTCACCGAGGGCGACTCCACCGTCGCCGAGGGGCGGGTGGAGCGGCTCCTGGTTGACCGGCAGCGCTTCATCGGGCGAGCCGGACGGTCGTCATGACCCTCCGCTTCAACGAAGTCGCCGACCGGGTGTATGTGTTACGCGAGCCGCTACTACAGGTCAACGTGACACTGCTCGTCGGCGATGGTGCGGCCCTGCTGGTGGACACCCTCTCCACGGCCGGCCAGGCGGCGGAGTTGGCGCGGGCGGCGCGGGCCGTCACCCCGCACCCGTGGGTGCTGGTGAACACCCACCACCACTTCGACCACTGTTTCGGCAACGCCACCCTGGCCGGCGATCCGCCCTGCCCGGTGTACGCGCACCAGCTGGCCGCCGCTGCCCAGCGTGACCCGGACCGGCTACGCCGGGCAGCGTACGAGGAGATGCACGGCGAGTGGCCCCGCCTCGCCGAGGAGTTACTCGGCACCGCCGTACTGGCGCCAACCCATCCGGTGGGCGAGCGAGAGGTGCTCGATGTGGGTGGCCGACAGGTCATCCTGCGGCACCTGGGACGGGCACACACCGCGGCGGATCTGGTGGTGCACGTACCCGATGCGGAGGTGCTCGTCGTCGGCGACCTCGTGGAGCAGAGCGGCCCGCCGGCATTCGAGGAGTCGTACCCGTTGCGGTGGCCGGAGGCGGTGGCCGAGCTACTGCGGATGACGACCCCGACCACGGTGGTGGTACCGGGGCACGGCGACCTGGTTGACCACGAGTTCGTGTACGCCCAGCACGGCCTGCTCAGCGACCTGGCCTGGCAGATCCGGGCTGGCCATGCCGGTCGGACACCAGTGGAGCGGGTGGCCGCCGAGGCACCCTTCGGTGCCCGCCCCGCGCTGATCGCCACCCGCCGCGGCTACGCCGAACTCAACGGCGAGCTCTGACCCACGCCGGCCGGCCGCGCTGCCGGCCAGCACACCGCCTACCCGGAAGACCACGCACCGCCAGGTCCGCCGGGCCGGTGAGCTCCCCCGCGGGCTCAGGGGTTCAGCAGGTCTGCCAGGCAGGCCAGGTGCGGGGTGGCCGCCATGACCGTGGCGCGGGCCTCGGGGGACAGGCGGGACACCGCGGCGCTGAGCAGGGCGGCGCGCTGCTGCTCGTGATCGGCGATCCGAGCGTGGGCGGCGTCGGTGAGGCGCAGCCGGGCGGTACGGCGGTCGGCCGGAGCGCACTCGCGATGCAGCAGTCCGGCGGCCACCAGGTCCCGGACGAGGGTGCTCACCGTGTTGGGTGCCGCATGCAGGCGGCAGGCGGCATCCTTCACGCTGATATCCGGGTGGGCCCGGACCAGCAGGAGCAGCTCGACCTGGGCCTCCGGCAACGGGAGGCAGTTGGCGTGCCGGGCCGCCGCGCGCCGCAGCCGGCGGTGCAGCTCGCCGACGACGGCGCCCAGCGCCGCCGTCGAAGCGGGGTCGTGGCACGGCGCCGGCCGCGCCGGTACGTCATCGGTCCCCACGGTGTCGCCCACCTCACCTCAAAGACTCTGGATACAGAGCTAAGCTTACCCGGTTGGTAGGCGACCCCCGGAGGAACTCAGTGACGCAGACCGCACCACCGACCGCACCCGCCGTAGCCACTCCCGCCGGCCAGCCGCAGCCAGCAGGGGTCGGTGGTGGACTTGGTCTGCTGCTCCTACTCGGGGCGATCACCGCGATCGGCCCGCTCTCCCTGGACATGTACCTGCCGGCGCTCCCTGCCATGGCCCGGGACCTGGCCGCGAGCCAGGCCCAGATTCAGCTCTCCCTCACCACCTGCCTGGTGGGGCTCGCCCTCGGGCAGTTCGTCACCGGCCCGCTCAGCGACCGCTGGGGCCGGCGCCGGCCGGCGCTGATCGGCCTCGTGGCGTACACCGTGCTCGCCCTGGCCTGCGCCGCGGCACCCAGCGCACCGATGTTCACCGCCCTGCGGTTCGCCCAGGGCTTCGCCGGCGGGATGGCCGCCGTGGTGACCCGTGCCGTCGTTCGCGACCTGTACTCAGGTCGGGCGGCAGCGAAGTACTTCTCCCGGCTCACCCTGGTCTTCGGTCTCGCCCCGATCGCCGCGCCGACCGTCGGCAGCCTGGTGTTGCGGTTCGGGTCGTGGCGGACCCTGTTCGTCCTCCTCGCGGTCGTCGGCGCACTGCTCACCGCCGTGGTGGCGGCCTGGTTGCCGGAGACCCTGCCCGCGCATCGGCGCAACCGCGACGGCCTCCGCGGCATCGTCCGGTCGCTTCGCGAGCTGCTCACCGACCGGGTCTACCTGGGGTACACGCTGACCCAGGGGCTCGCCTTCGCCGGGCTGTTCGCGTACATCTCCGGTTCGTCGTTCGTCTTCCAGGACGTGTTTCACCTCTCGGCGAGCACATTCGGTCTGCTGTTCGGCCTCAACGCGTTGGCCTTCGTGGCGGTCGGGCAGGCCAACGTCCGCCTGCTGGACCGGTTCCCGCCCCGCACCCTGCTGGTCAGCACGCTCGGGATTAGCGCGGTGGCGGCCTCGGGTGTGCTGGCCGGCGCGATCGCCGCCAGCCAACTACTCCTCACGGCCACGCTGCTGGCCTTCATCGCGTCGCTGGGCATGGTGATGCCGAACGGCACGAGCCTCGCCCTCGACCGACACGCACACCACGCCGGGACCGCGGCAGCACTGATGGGCGCCCTCCAGTCGATGATCGGGTCGCTCGCCGCGCCCCTGGTCGGGCTGGGCGGGGAAGGCAGCGCCGTACCGATGGCGGCGGTACTCGCGGTCTCCGCCGCACTGTCGCTCACCGCCGCACTCACCCTGGCCCGTCCTCAGCGCCCCTGATCGGCCACGCGCACCCGGGTGGTTTCGCGCCCACCGATCCCGTGAACTGCGCCAACTGAAAAGTACATTGACTGCTGGCTATTGCGGTCGAATACTTCACCATGTTGTGATAACAGCACCGGACGACGCAGGGCACTCGTCGTCCGCTCGGGCATCCACGCGAGGGCATCGGTCCGCTGACGGACCGCCGGCTCGCGTGCCCGCCACTCCTGCGCACGCCGCCTACCACCGTGACCGCTCGTCGCCGCGGGCCGGCCGGGTGCCGCCCCGCGCCCGTCACCCACGCGGGGTGGTAGGCGCCCCGCGAGTCAGGAGATCCCGTGTCCTCCTATCGAACCCGAACAGCCGTGCTCCTCACCGCGGCCATGACGCTCCTCGCGGCCGTCGTGGTGCTCATCACCAGGTCGGAGCCGGCGGCGGCGCACGGCGCCGCCATGGTCCCCGGCAGCCGTACCTTCCTCTGCTGGCGGGATGGGCTGAGCCCCACCGGCGAAATCCAGCCGTACAACCCCGCCTGCTCGGCGGCGGTGGACCAGAGTGGGGCCAACTCGCTCTACAACTGGTTCAGTGTGCTGCGTTCCGATGCCGCCGGCCGTACCGTCGGCTTCATTCCCGACGGCCAGCTGTGCAGCGGAGGAAACTCCGGCTTCCTCGGCTACGACCTGGCCCGCACCGACTGGCCACTGACGCACCTGACCGCTGGCCAGAGCATCGAGTTCCGCTACAGCAACTGGGCACACCACCCCGGGACGTTCTACTTCTACATCACCAAGGACAGTTGGAGCCCAACCCGCCCGCTGGCCTGGAACGACCTGCAGGAGCAACCGTTCCTGACCGTCACCAACCCACCCCAACGTGGCGGTCCGGGCACCAACGACGGGCACTACTACTTCACCGGAACGCTGCCGACCGACAAGAGCGGCCGACACCTCATCTACTCCCGCTGGGTCCGTTCGGACAGCCCGGAGAACTTCTTCGGCTGCTCGGACGTCACCTTCGACGGCGGCAATGGTGAGGTAACCGGCATCGGCCCCGGTGGCACCTTCCCGCCACCGAGCCCCACCACCGCACCACCGAGCCCGACCACACCGCCGCCCAGCGGCGACTGCATGGCGGTCTACAAGGTGATCAACGCGTGGCCGGACGGCTTCCAGGGGGAGGTTGAGATCATGAACCACACCGCCAGCACCTGGACCGGATGGACGGCAAGTTGGACCTGGCCCAGCGGTCAGGCGATAACCCAGCTCTGGAATGGCACGCACACCACCTCGGGCTCGGCGGTAACGGTGACCAACGCGTCGTACAACGGCACGGTGGTCCCGGGAGGCAGAACCACGCTCGGCTTCCTCGCCAGCCTCGCCGGCCCGAACACATCCCCGACTGTGACCTGCAACAGCAGCAGCTGAACCGCAGGCCACACCCGGCTGGCAACGGCGACGGTCGGCACCGCCCTGATCCGCAGCGCAGGGCGGTGCCGACATCGCTACACCCGGGCCACCCGGATCACAGGGTGGTCCACTCGGTACAGATCGGACCGGAGTCAGCCAGGGTGCAGACCAACCGAGCTGGCCCCGGTGCGGTGTCGTCCAGCATAAAACGTCCCAGACCGTCCGCGTCGGTGCCGACGGTCGAGTCGGAACCCGGCTGCTCTACCTGCACCCGAGCTGGCTGTGGCGGCACCAGCTGGCCAACGATCCGGAGCCGATCACGAACGGGGATGACCTCCACCTCGATGGTGATCGAATCTGCGCGAAAGGTCAGCAGCCGCGCCTCGTCGCCGCGGACCTCGGCTGCCCCGGACATGCTCTCCACCAACTGGGCAAGCTCGGCATCGGGCGAACGCCAGCTGTAGCTGGCGACCGCGGCGGCGCGTACCGACTCCGGAACCGAATCGACCTCAGCCAGCAGGCTCCCCAGCCGGACAAGCAACTCCTCATCTGATGTGGTTAATCGGTCGTCACTCATGCGTACGCACGCTCCCCTAGGTACGTCGCTGCGGTGCCGGCTGACCCAGCAGTGCCCGAAGCGTCGCCAGGCACCGGGCGCGAGAAGGGCCGAGGCTGCCGATGGGCACCGAGAGCGCCGCAGCAGCGATCGCATAGCTGCCCACCGGCTCGAACACCAGCAACCGCAGTAGCTCCTGACAGCGTATCGGCAACTGACGGTAGGCATGCCACAGCTCCGCATCAGTTTCCTCAGCGACCAGCCGCTGCCAGGGCTCCGGCTGCGACTCGTCAATCGGCTCTGACCTCGTGAACTCCGGTGACGGCACCTCCCACCGGTTGCGCAGCAGGGCAAGTGCCTCTCGACGCGCTGTGGTGGCAAGCCACGCCCCCACCGATCCAGGATCACGTAGCTTGTCCAGATTTTCCACGAGCCGCAACCAGGTCGCCTGGCTCACGTCCGCGACGTCAGCGTCATCGAGCCGGAATCCTCGCGCCACCGTATAGACCAGCCGCGCGTACCGGTCGACCAGTGCCTCCCACGCTGCCTGATCACCGTTGGCAGCGGCACGCACCAGCTGACCTGCGTCGTCGTCGCTCATAGACAGGAATCGTACAGCGCTACCTGAGCGCATCAGATCAGCCCGAGGTGGCCTCCAAACCGCTGGTTGGCCGTCCTCAGGTCGGCCATTAGCTGGTTGGCAGCGGTCACCGCGCCGACCTCCGAGTCGATCCGGGCGGAGAGTTCGGCAGCCACCCGCGGGGCGGCGAAGGAGGTTCCACTCCACTGTGCCCACCCCTCCGGAAACAGCGCGTGGTCGATGTACGTGCTTCGCACGTCCGCACCGGGCGCGACGATGCTGACCCACGGTCCGGCGTTACTCCAGGAGCAGAGGCTGCTGCCGTCGTGCGCGGCGACCGCCAGGACCTGCCCACTCCACGACTCGTCGGCCGCGGCGAACGCTGCGGGCCAGAACGGGTCGCTGCGGTTGCCATCGTTGCCCGCGGCGGCGACCACCACCCGGTCGATCCCGGACAGGGCCTGCTCCAACGCCGCGCGTACGCCGAGCGGTGCGGATCCGTCGGCGGTGAAACCGCCGAGGGAGAGGTTGATCACCTTGGTGTCCGGGTGCAGCCGGCCGAGGGAGGCGATCAGCTCGTCCTCCGTGCAGACACCGAAGGTGTCCAAGGTACGAATCACCCGTAACACTGCGCGGTCCGTGTGATTCGCGATGACGCCACCGATGAAGTTGGCGTGCCCCACGTCGCCGTCGAGCAGCCCATCCTCGTCGACATCGGTTTCCGTCTCCACCTCCACGCCGTCCGCGGCGAGGTAGCCGGCCGGGAGCGGGGTCTCGGTCCAGAACCCGGTGTCGACGATGGATACCGCGACGCGACCGGTTTCGGCCGGCATCTTCAACGTCGATGCGGCGACGGGCGCCGGCGGCCCGAACGGACCTCCGTGGTTGAACGGACTGGCCAGGAAGACGTGGTTGGGGCTGACCACCTGGCGGCGGGTTGGCCGGTCCGCCCGCAGCGCGCGGACCGCAGCCGGCACGTCCAGCCCCGGCGCCCGATAGCGACGCAGGCCCGGTAGTAGCTCCTCATCGCCGGAGCCAGGCTGCGCGGCCCGAGCACGTCCGAGATAGCGTTCGGCATCGCGGCGACTGTCTTCAACGACCAACAGCTCGTCGGCGACGAACCACGCCCGGGCGTTACCGCCGACAGCGGTGTGCGCGAGCTTGGGAAGGCGCTCCAGCCGCGCCCGACGGCGGGCAGCGAAGCGGTTGACACGTTCCGAGGACGGAGGCATCCATCTCTCCTTCGGTAGGGGGATCCATCACACCCACCCGTCGGCGATCGGCTGGCGGGCGTTCGCACAAGAGAGGGTGGTGGACCGCTCGCTGATACGAACCGGGGACAGGAAGTTGAGTCAGGTATTTGACTAAGACTCATCCGAGCTGGGGATAGCCACAGTGGATACACGGGAAGCTTCATCGGACGGCTTCTCGGTCGTTCACCGCTGTGCCAAAATCAAAGGTGATGGACAGCGCCGACCAGATGGACGACAGTCCAGCAGGCAAGGCGCTCCACCTCGTCACCGCCGACCCGGCCCGCGCCGCCGAGCTGGCCGATGCCGCGCTCGCCGCTGCCCGTGCGGCCGCCGATCCCGACCAGGAGACAGTGGCGCTGCGGGCACTCGGGCTCGCCGCGCGAGAACAACACAACGCGAATCACGGGCTCCGTCACCTACGCCGGGCACGCCGCGTGGCCGAGGCCGCCCAACTCCCGGTCCGCGCCGCCGAAGCCCGGATGAGCCTGGCCCTGGTCCTGGCCGAGGCGGGCCAACCGCAACAGGCGCTGCGCGAGATCGACGCCGCGTCACCGATCCTCCGTGGGCTGCCCGCCGCGCGCCTACAGATGCAGCGGGCGCTGATCCTCGACCGCCTCGGCCGGTTCGACGAGGCGATGGCCGGCTACACCGATGCGCTGGCCGCGTTCCGACGCAGTGCGGACCGGTTGTGGCAAGCCCGCGCACTGACCAACAGAGGAGTGCTGCACACCTACCGGGGGAGCCTGCGCCAGGCCGAGGCCGACCTGCGGGCCGCGGAGCGCGGCTACGCGGAGCTCGACCAGGAGCTGGCGCTCGCCCAGGTCCGCCACAACCTCGGCTTCGTCCTGTCCCGCGCGGGTGACATACCTGGCGCACTGCGCTGGTACGACCTGGCCGACCAGTACTTCGCCAGGACCACCCGCCCGGCGATCGCCCTGATGGATCGAGGCGAACTACTCCTGGGGGCCCGGCTACTGCCGGAGGCGCGCACCGCGGCCGAGGCCGCCCTGGACGCAGCCCGGGCAAGCCGGATGGGGCTCTACGAGGCACAGGCCCGGCTGATGCTGGCCGAAGTCGCGCTGGCCGAGGCCGACCTGCCGACCGCCTCGAAGCAGGCGCAGGCCGCGTACCGCCTGTTCAGTCGACAGAACCGACCGGCCTGGGCGGCGCTCTCCCGATACGTCAGACTCCGGGCCAGCTCGCCGGACGCGCCGGCGCACCTGCGGCAGGCCCGCTCCGTCGCACGTGCGCTGGCGGCGAGTAGCTGGCTGATACCGGCACTCGACGCCCGCCTCTATGCCGCCCGGGTCGCCCTCGACCGGGCGCTGCGCACCGGGCAACGCGCGAAGGTCGCCGCCATCGCCGGAGAGTTGAGTGCCATCCGCGCCGCCAGCCGTGGTGGGCCGGCCCAGCTTCGGGCCCGGGCCTGGCACGCCGAGGCACTCCGCCGAATCGCCACCGGCGACACGGCCGGGGCACGCCGGGCGCTCAACGCGGGAATGGCACTCCTGGACCGCTACCAGGCAGCCCTCGGCGCCACAGAGCTGCGGGTGATGGCCGGGGTATACGCCCTGGACCTGGCCAGCACCGGCCTTCGCCTAGCGGTTCGGGGCGGGCAGGCCCGGGCGATCCTACGCTGGAGTGAGCGGTGGCGGGCCGCCACGCTGCGGCTGCCCCCCGCCCGGCCGCCGGACGAAGCCGGGCTCGCCGCCGACCTGGCCGAGCTGCGCCGCACCGTCGACGAAGCCACCCAGACGAGTGCCGCGTTGGGATCGACCCTGCTGCGTCAACAGCGGACGATCGAAGAACGGATCCGGACCCGTAGCTGGCAGGCCAGCGGTACCGAGACCGGCACGGCGAGCGGGATTCCACTGGACCGGATCGCGGTGGAGCTGGCCGACCAGACGCTGGTCGAGCTGATCGACATAGACGGCACGCTCCACATCGTCGTGGTGCACGGCGGCCGATTTCACACCCGGGCGCTGGGTCCGCTCGCCACCGTAACCGACGAGCTTCAGGCACTGCGGTTTGCGCTGCGACGCATCCTGACCAGCCGTGGCACCGATGACTCCCGGGCGGCGGCAGCGACCGCTGCCCGGTTCGCGGTGCACCAGCTGGACAACCTGATCTTCGGCGCGATACAGCCGTGGCTCGGCGCCGGCGGACTGGTCCTGGTGCCGGTCGGCGCCCTGCACGCCATGCCGTGGGCCCTGCTACCGACCTGTGCCGGGCGTCCGGTCACGGTGGTGCCGTCAGCATCGGAGTGGCTCACCGCGTCGGCCCGCCGCCGAGCCACCCACCCGGCGACGACCACTCCGCCCCATCGACGGAACCCGGTGCTGGTCGCCGGCCCCGGCCTCGCCTATGCCGAGGCGGAGGTGCAGCGGCTGGCGGGAACACTCGCTCCCGTCAAGATGCTCCTCGGCCCCGACGCGACCGCCGAGGCAGCACTCGCGGCGCTGGATGGCGCCCCCCTTGCCCACCTCGCCGCACACGGCACCTTCCGCACCGACAACCCCATGTTCTCGCACGTACGCCTCGCCGATGGTCCGCTGACCGTCTACGACCTGGAGCGGCTCGCCTGCGCGCCCGGGACAGTGGTGCTCTCCGCCTGCGACGTGGGGCTGTCAGCGGTGCACCCGGGCGAGGAGCTGATGGGGTTGTCGGCCGCGCTGCTCCAGCTGGGAACGGCGACGGTACTGGCCAGTGTCCTGCCAGCGCTGGACTCCGCGGCGCAGGAGCTGATGGTGGAGATGCATCGACGGCTGGCCACCGGCGACACACCGCGGCTCGCCCTCGCCGGCGCACAGGCGGAATTCGGTGCCGGGCTGGACGCCGGCACCGCCACCGCCGCCTCGTTCGTCTGCTTCGGCGCCGGCTGACCGACCTCCCCCAGCCCGGCCGCGCCAACCAGCCCGCCCGGTTGGCAGGCCGTGGACTACCCGGCTGCCCCTGCACGAACACCCTCCGTCAATCCACAGCGGAGCGAGCAATCACGCGCCAATCTGATACGTCGCCTTCGCGACATGGACCGCATGCATCAGACGCGCCTCGGACCCTCTCTTACGGGGGAACCGCACGGGGACGACGAACGCAACACATCCCATCGCGCCGGACAGCTCGCAGCTTCGAGTCCACGCGCGACGAAGGAGAGGTGTGAACGTGCTCCAGCTAACCAACACCAGCAATGGTACGAGCAGGGTCCGAAGCCGCACCGGTCCCCTCATCGTCGGCATCGGCGGCACCATGCGCCCCGGGTCCTCCACCGAACAGGCGGTCCGGGCCGCATTGTCCGCCGCCGAGCAGGTCGGAGCCCGTACGCACCTGCTCGGTGCCACCGAGCTACAGCTGCCGCTCTACCTGCCCGGCGAAAGCCGGCGGACGGCGGCAGCCCGACAGTTCATCAACGCCGTACGCCTGGCCGACGGGATCGTGATCGGAACGCCGGCGTACCACGGAGGTATCTCCGGCCTGGTCAAGAATGCCCTCGACTACATCGAAGACCTGAGGGACACGCCCCGCCCCTACCTACACGGTCGGGCCGTCGGCTGTCTGGTCACCGCTCGCGGATCCCAGGCCGCCACCACCCTCACCAGCCTCCGCGCGGTGGTACACGCACTCCGGGGTTGGCCGACGCCGCTCGGCGTCGCGGTCAACACGGAGCACGTCACCTTCGCCGCCGACGGCACCAGCAGCGATGCGCACGTCTCCTCCCAGTTGTCCCTGATGGGAGAGCAGGTCGTCGAGTTCGCCCTCGCCCGAGCCACCACCGCCTGACTGCCAGCCCGATCTGAAGTGGAGTACGACATGTTGGACAACGACCGCTCCGCCGCAACCGCGGACGTAGCCGACGGCACCGTCGACAGCCCGCCGCTGGCGGCTGCCCCGGCGGCAGCCGTATCCGTCGACAGCCAGCAGACCAGCGCCCAGCCGATCGATCCCGACGTGGAGGGGCTCGACGACCTGGACAACGTCGACTTCGACCTGGACGAGGTGGAAAACAAGATCGCACCGCTCGCCCTCGCGTCGAATGAGGCGATCCAGTGGCGCCGGTGACCGTGGCCGCCGGTGCCGCCGTTCGGGTGGATATCAACACCGGCCCCGCCAGCTCCTATGTCGGGCTGCGCGAATGCATCGCCGCGCTTCGCGCGGCAGGTGCCAGCTTTGGTGAGCTGCCCCACCGCCACGCCGCCGAGTGGGCGGAGCTGGCCCCCGACGACACGCCACAGGACAACCCGCTGCCACTCGGCGAGATCGCCCTCGCCGCCTCCGAGCGGCGACTGCACCGGGAGAGCGAGCAGGTGTACCGAGTCCTCTCGGTCGCTGCCGCCGCGCTCTGCGCCGGCACCGCGGAGTTGGGTCGTCCGCTGCTCGTCAGCGGCGCCGGCGGCACCGACCTGTCGTCCCTGCGCGGGCTGATGCGGGCCGTGGAGCACTCCCGGGTCCACCCCGGCGCGGCACTGCTGCTGGATCGACCGGAGTCGGTCCGCACGCCGCTCGGACCGCACGCCGACTATCGCGGCGAGCGGGCTCGCTGCCTCCGTCGCATGGACCTGCCCATCACGGTCGACGATCTCGTGCTGGACCTGCCGTCGGTTGCGGCCACCGCGGTAGCGCCCGCCTCCGAGGAGGGCAAGCTCTACCAGCGGGCACGCGACCAGGACAGCACCGCCGTGGACCGGGTAGCCGCCGCTTTGGCCTACTGCCGGCGGGCATTCTTCTCCGCGAACTGGGAAGGGATGGCGCTCGTCGCCAGCGAGGCGATCGAGCTCCTGCCCGGGGTACCCACGCCGGCCCTTCCCGAGCTACTGGCCAAGGCGGAACGCGAGGACAGCCTGGTCCACGCCATCGAGTTCGAAACCACAATCCTGCGCAGCACCGCTGATATCCGTGGCTTCCTCCTCAAGGTAATCGGCATCCAGGCCGGCTTCCGCGGAGACCAGGACGCGGCTGTCACCGCCTTCCGCGCCATTCGCGAGCACGACCACGGCCTCTCGCCGGAGATCCGCGCCCAGTCCCACCTGTACACCGCCCTCACCCTGTCCAAGCGCAAAGGCCGCCTGGGCGAGGCGGTGGCCGAGGTCGAACAGGGGTTCGAGGTCGTCCGGGAGCGCCCGAACGAGGCCGACAGCGTCCGCCGGGAACGGGGCTGGCTGCACAACCTGCGCGGGCTGACCCTCTTCGCCGAGCGACGACTCGGCCCGGCGTTCGAGCACGAGAAGAAGGCCCTCGCCTGCCTCGCCGGCCTCAACGATGCCAGCTCCGCCCACCTGCGCATCAATCTGTACTCCAACATCAGCGTGTTGCAGGAGAAGGCCGGCAAATACTCGTCCGCGCTGGCGACCTGGGACAAGTTCCGGCAGGCCACCGGCTCCTCGACGGCGGGCTTCGCCAAGCACCACTCGTATCGCAGCGCCGGGCTGCGGCTGCTGGTCGGTGACCGGGAAGCCGCGGTCGAGGAGATCGACACGACCCTCACCAACGCCGCCGGACTCAACGACATCTTCCACCAGACCGAGGTCCGCCTCGAGCTGGGCATGCTGCACGCCACCGCGGGTCACCGCGAGGCCGCCGTCGCGGAGTACGAGCTGGCCGAGCAGGACGCGCGACGGCTCGGCGACCCCTACCGGATCGCCCTCGCCCAGGCCGGACAGGTGATGGCGGGTGGAGCCGGCGCGGACGTCCCGGCCACCGTGGCGAACGCGGAACTGAGCCTGACCCGTCCGGTCGAGGCGACGGCCCTCGCGAAGGCGGTGTCCGGCGCGGCGGAGCTCGCCGAGCTCCTGCCGAAGCCCCGCACGAAGCTCAACCGTCCCTTCGACCTGATCAACTTTCAGGACTGACGATGACTGAGCAACCAACCCCCTGGCAGCTCTACCCCCGGCTACTCCTCCGGCGGGCGGGCTTCGGCATCGACCTGTTGACCGCCCTGGCCGACGAACCGACGCGAGCAGGCGCCGCGGAGTACCGCACGGCGGCGAAACAGTTCGGGCAGTGCCGTACCGATTTGATCGAGGGCATCGCCCGGGCTGTCGCCCGGACCGATCGGCAGTCGGACCGGTCCCGGCTTCGGGCGCTGTCCCGGGCCCGCAGCCGGGCGGGACGTGGCCTGTCGGTGAACCCCGAACAGCTGGACCCGGATCTGGTTTGCGCGGCGGCGGCCTACGGCACGGCGCAGGCCGAGCTGGAGCAGGCGGGCCAACGGCTGACCGACGTCCTCGCCCAAGAGGCGTTGCGCCGACCGGAGCGGGTGCGCGCGCTGCTGACCAACGATCGGGTCTGCGACGCGTTGCTTCAGCTCTCACCCTCGTTCTACGGCGAGGTCCTACGCTGGCGGCAGGGGTGGGCCACCCGGGGCGCCGGTGCGAACCGGAACCGGGCCAAGGACCGCGCCTTCTACCGCCGCGCCTACCTCTACGGCCAGCGCCTAGCCGCGAAGAACGAGACGACAAGTTTCTTCGGTCCGCTGGTGCACGGACGGATCGACGACGCCGCCGCCGGGATCGGGTTGGGCCCCGAGACCGGGTCCGGAGTCCACACCACGGAGGCGCAGACCGCGTTCTGGGCCGTCTGCGAGCTGGCCCGCAACCTCGGCGCCGATCCTGCCGTCCGGGACCAACTGCCGGTGACCTGGGTGCCGGCCTGCCGCCGGCGGGCGGAAGCCGAAGCCGGAACCGGCACCGTGCAGACCAGTGCCGGGCGGCGGATCCGGCTCTCCGGCACCCACTGGCGACTCGTTCGCGACGTCAACGACCACCGCTCGGTACGGGACCTCGCGGACCTCGCCGGGACGGAGGTCACCGAGGCGCGCGCGGTCCTGGATCGGCTTCGCCAGGTCGGCGCGGTACGGCTGTGGCCCGAGCCGCCGTCCACCACCGCCCGTCCGCTGGACTGGCTGGTGGGCTTCGCGCAGCAGCATGCCGCCGACACCGAGTGGCCGGCGCGGCTGCGCGAACTCGCCGCCCTGGCGGACCGGTACGCGGCCGCTGCCGGGCACCACCGCCGGGCGGCCGTGCTGGCCGAGGTGGAGGCGGGTTTCTCCGCGCTGACGGCGACCGACGCCCGCCGGGCCGGCGGGCAGATGTACGCCGACCGGTTGGTGGTGTCGCTGGACGCCAAGGGCGACCAGTCTCCGGTGGTGGTCGGCGGCGACGTCGCCCGGCGCTGGGAGGAGCAGCTCACCCCGGTGCTGGATGTCGCGGCCCGCTATGGCGAGCTCCAGCAACAGGTCGCCGCGCAGGTGTGCGCCAGGGTGATCAGCGAGACGGGGACCGGTTCGTTGCCCTATGACGAGCTGATCCGCCGGGTGCTAGCAGCGGTTGAGGCGGGGGCGCTGACGGCGCTCGCCGGCCCGGTGCGCGAGTTCACCCAGACCTACACCGAGCTGGTTCGCACCGTCCTACGCGGGCAGGAGGCCCGGTTGTCCACCGCCGCCCTGGCGACCCTGGCACCGAGCCCGGGCCGGGACCGGTTCGTCAGCCCGGACCTCATGCTGGAGCGGCAGCCGGACGGTTCCGACCTGCTGGTCCTAGGCGAGCTGCACCCGTACGTCTTCGCCTGGGGTTCGCAGGGGCTCTTCTGCGACGACCAGGAGCGGATGCTGGCCGACTTCACCGCGGGGCTCGAGCCGTGGGGCGGCCCCGACCAGCTTGCCACGGTCATCCGGCGACGGCGGCACAAGGGCCTGGTCGCCGACTGGTTTCCGGGACGCTTCGTCGAGGTCACCTCCGTGGCCACCGACGACCGGAAGCGCACCGTGGCGCTCGCCGACCTGACCGCCGTACTGGTCGACGGGGTGCCGCGGCTGCACGCACCCGACGGTGAGCTGACCCTCTACGCCGGCGAGGACGACCACGTCCACCTCCGGGCCTTCGCCGCACCGGGCGTGGCCCTGCCCCTGATCCGATTCGGTGACTTCGCGCCCCGGATTCGCGTGGGGGAGGTCATCGTGCAGCGGGCCCGCTGGTGGTTCAGCGCCGCTGACCTCGGTGTCGCCGAGGTCCGGGACGCCGCCACCGCGTTCCTCGCGGTGCAGTCCCTACGCGCCCGGCACGGACTGCCCCGCTTCTGCTTCGTCTCGGCGGCGCACGAGCCCAAGCCGGTCGGTGTTGACCTCGACAATCCGCTGGCCGTGGACGCGCTGCTGGCGTTGACCCTGGCCGGCGACGGGAAGGTCTCGCTGGCCGAGATGCGGCCCGCGCCAGACGCCCTGTGGCTGCGCCACGGCGACAGACCTGTGACCGCCGAGTTCCGGATCGCTATGAGAAGGGCTTCGTCGTGACCGTCCCCACCAGCGCCGGCCCGGCCGACCCCAGCTGGGAGCTGCTGCCCGCACTCGTGCTGCGCAGCGCCGGCTTCCCCTGGCAACTGATCGAGTCCCTGACCTACCGACAGACCGCAGCGCTGCTCGGCGAGTTGGCCACCCTGGAGCGTCGGGCCGCCGGGGTGGCCGCCCGGATGCGAGCTTCGGCGCGCCTCACCCGGGGCCAGCAGAGCAAGCTACGCAACGTCCGCCCGCTACCCCCGTCGGACATCTTCGAGCCCGACTGGCTCGCCGAGTGGAACGAGATCGCCGAGCAGGCAACGCGGACCCGGGACCGACTGGAGCCGACCGTCGCGGCGGACGCGGCGACGGTCAATGCCGCGCTGGCGGAGATCCGTACCGACCCGCGGATCAACGACGCCATCGTCTGCTCCTCCCCCGCCGTCCACCGGGATCTGGTCCGGGGGGCGACCGGGGGCCGGATCCGCCGCCAGCTCGCCGCGTACGCGCAGCGGCTGGCCGCGAAGAGCGAGACGATGAGCTTCTTCGGGCCGATCAACTACGGCCGGGTGGACGCCGGCTCGGACGCGGCGACGACGCTGTCGTGGGCGGGCCACCTGGAGATCCGGGTTCGCCAGGCGCACTGTGCCGCCCGGGTCAACGACGCGGTCCAGACGATGATCGTCGATGATGACTCGTTGGTGACGCACCTGGTGCCCATCCGCAAGACCACGGCGCGTCCGCCGCGCCGGGACGACCCGGCAGCCGGGTTGATCCGGGCGGTGGACGGCGACCGCACGATCGCTGAGCTCGCCGCGGCCGGCGGCGACGAGGTGACCCGTACGGTGGGGCTGTTCCGCACGGCCGTGGCCAAGGGGGTGCTGACGCACTCCTGGTGCCCGCCGGCGACGACGGTGGATCCGTTGCGCTGGACCCTGGAGCGGATCGACGAGGCCGGCGCCGAGACCGCCAGCCGCGCGGCGGCCGTCCGGTCGCTGCTGGTCAAGGTGCTCGACCTCCTCGACAGCTACCCCTGGTCCGCGCCGGAGCGCAAGCTGGCCATTCAGGCCGAGGTGGAGTCCCTGCTCCCCACCGGTGGGCCGACGAACCGCAGCCGCTTCTACAACGACCGGGTGATCATCCACGAGGCCGCGGTGGGTACTGCCCAGCTGGAGCTGCGTGGGCGGCTCGCCCACGACCTGCGGGCGGCGGCAGCCCCCGTCCTGGACCTGCTCGCGCATGAGGCGGAGCTGACCCGGGTGCAGACCAACCGGGCGGTGGCGCGGCGGCTCGGTCCGGGCCGCACTCCGCTGCTGCGAGCGCTGAGCGCCTGCGCGGACATGTCCATCGAGTACGGCGGTCAGCTCAGCACGGAGCTGGCCCGCGTCGTCGGCGAAGCCGGACCGGCGGCGAGCGAGCTCGACGTCGCCGGTCTGCTGCCCCCGGTGCCCGCACCCACCGCACCAGTTCTGTGCTCCATCGACGTCCTGATCGGCACCGCCAACCTGGCCGACTATGACCCGACTACGACTCCGTTGGTGCTCGGCGACATCCACGACGCGGCGCTACTCACCCCGTGGGCCCTTCAGTTTCATCCGGATGCGGCGGCGCTGCTGGCCGAGCGCGACGCCGCCGTCCGGCGGGCCCTCGGTGACCAGACAGCCGTCAACGTGATCTCCCGGCGGACGACCGGGCTGCCGCCGCTGGAGTTCCCCGGCGTCGTACTCGAACTGGGCGGCTCCG
Organism: Salinispora goodfellowii; assembly: GCF_059570675.1. Taxonomy (NCBI): domain Bacteria; kingdom Bacillati; phylum Actinomycetota; class Actinomycetes; order Micromonosporales; family Micromonosporaceae; genus Salinispora; species Salinispora goodfellowii. Next base: position 69,551 of record NZ_JCANTD010000020.1, read on the forward strand.
CCACCGCGGGTCGAGACCGGATCGGTCTGGACGAACTTTGGCTCGACAGTGACGGGGAGCAGGTGGTGCTTCGGGGAGCCAGCTTCCCCGGGCAAAGCCTGCTGTTGCACAACGGCGAACTCGACACCGCGGTGCACACCGCGCTCGCGCTGCCCCGCATTCGGCGCGCCGTCCTCCCGCCGCTGCCGTACCTGCCCCGACTGCGCTGGGGCAACGCGGTCTTCTCCCGGCGCCGCTGGCTGGTGCCGAGCGCCGAGGTACAGACGGTGCTCCGCGGCCAGCGGGACCTGGACCTGCTGCTCGGTGCCGCCCGGTTGGTCACCGAACGCGTCCTGCCGAACCGCTTCTTCGTCAAGTCGCCCGCCGAACGCAAGCCGGTGTATGTCGACACCGCGAGTCCCGACCTATTGAAGGGGATGGCGCGGCTGGCGGCCACCGCCGACCACCTCGCCATCACCGAGGCCCTGCCCGCGCCGACCGACGCCTGGCTTCGCGACGGTGAGCTGCGGTTCGCCTCGGAGCTGCGCTGCGTCTACCTGCGGGGTGGTGCACAGTGACGCGCCGGGTGATCCTGCCGCCCCTGTACGACCTGAGCCTCGAACCGATCCTGGGACCCGGAGACGAGCTGTTCGACGCCAACGCCGAATTCCTCGACCGGCTCTGCGCTCCGGTGCGCCTGCGCGGGTGGGCCGAGTCCGCGGCGCGGCCGACGTCTGGTGTGGCCACCGCCGAGACGGCCACCAGGGCACTCTTCGCCGCGGGCGCCGCGACGATCCTGGACCGCGGGCGCTACGACTGGGGCCGGCTCCGGGCGACGGGGCTGGCCCTGCGGCTGACCGCCGAGGCAGATCCGACGATCCGGTTGGCCGTAGACGATGTCGAACTGGTCAACGGCACCACCGAGTCGGGCGCCGACGTGGTGTCCGCCGCGGCCGGGTCTGTCCTGTTCGCGCCGGAGGCCGACCGGGCCCGAGCCTGGGCACCGGGGGCTCGGGTGCACCTACTGGTCGAAACCGACCAGCAGCTTCCGGCCGCCGCCACGTTGGCGGTGGCGCTGGGTGCGCACCGGGTCACGCTCTGCGGGCGGTTCGCCGCCGCGCACCGGAGGGCGCTACGCGCACTCGCACCGTTCGCCGGCGCCGAGATCGAGGACTGGACGCCGTCCTGGCGCCTGCGGCGGGAGTGGGCGTCGGCGGGCGAGGACATCCGCTGGGTACGCGACGCCCACCAGTGGCACCCCGGGCGGCCCTGGGCGGGTTGGCTCGCCCCCGAGCAGGCCGTGCTGCTGCCGGCCCGAGCCTGGCGGGACTGCCGCGGGGTGGCGCTGACCGTGGCCCGCTTCTCCGCCTGGTCGGCGGTGACGGGGGCGAGTGGCGTCGACACCGACCTGGAGACGGTACGCCGGCTCGTCGGCGACGAGCGGCTGGCCGTCGAGTTACTGGTCGGCGCCCCCGGGCTGGATGCCGACGCGACCACGACCGCCGCCCGCCGGCTGCGCTCCGGGCCCGGGCCCCGGTTGGCGGGTCTGAGCCCGTTCCGGCTGACCAGCCGGAACGGTCCACGCAGATCGACGATGTGGGGTGGGGTGCCGCTGACCCGAAAGGACACGCCGCGGCACGATCTCCCGCGCTGGGATCGTTTTCACGGGCCGGGGTCGCTCGACGACGCCGACCGGCAGCGCGTGACCAGCGCCCTGACCGCCGAGTTCGGCGCCGAAACCGAGCTGTATCCGGGTCGGCTCGCCTGCTGCGCGCTCGCCCCCGGAGGCCAGCCCCCCGCCACGTGGGAACCCTCCGCCGCGGTCGTCGAGGCCAGCGGGGCCGGGCCAGATGGGCGCGGACCCGGATCCTTCGTAGTGAACCTGCGCACGGGTAGCGCCTTTCGGCTGCACCCCAGACTGACGCCGGTCGTACGGCGGTTGGCGAGCGGCGACGCCGCCGTCTGGCAGCACCTCAGTGACACGGTCCGTACAAAACTGTCCGGTCAGCTGGTCCGGGCCGGGGCAATCCGGAGTCCACAATGACAAGAAACTGGCGTATTGGCCGCGAGTTCATCGTGCGCCACGCGGGAATGCCGTTCGACTGGCTGGAGGAGTTGGGCGCCCCCGGCGACCTGCTGGAGCTGGCCGACGAGGTGGTTCGGCGGGAGGATGTCCTGCTGGCCAGCGTCTCGACGCACTTCACCGGCGATCGCGCCGCCGGGATCCGGGCCGACGTGCTGCACGGCCGCATCGACCAGCTGCCCCGGTCCGCCGGGCCGGACTGGCGGGCGGCGGTCGATGCCTGGGGGGAGGCACTGGCCCAGTACGTCCGCGCCTACCGGGAAGCGGACGAGCAGGTTGGCAAGGAACTCCGGGAACTACTGGGAACGTCCCAGGTGTCCGAGGCGATCTTCCTGTCCAACCCGGATGTCCACCGCAACATGCTGCAACCCTTCTTGGCGTATCAGGGTGCACTGAACTCACGCTGGCGGCGGGTACGCCGACAGATGTACACCTACGTGCAACGGTTCTGCGCCAAGAACGAAACCGTCAGCTTCTTCGGCCCGATGGCGTACGGCACGGTAGGCGCCGGAGACGATGCCCAGCTGCGCCGAGACGTTCCCCGTACCCGCCGGGTGTTTCTATCCCACTGGGCGGCGCGGGCCCTGACGTTGGCCATCGCCCGGGACTCCGCGATCCTGCCGCACCTCCACTTCCACCGCACCGGCCGCGGCGCCGACCCGGGTGAGCCGATCCTGGCCCAGGTACTCCCGGGCGGCACGACCGTGCGGAAGCTGATCCAGCGTTCGGGCCGCCCCGCCGGCGAGGTGGTACGAACCCTGATGAAGCTGGTGGCGACCGAGCACCTCACCATCGGGCTCGGTGGCGGCGACTACGACCTGGACCCGCTCACGACGCTGCGCGAACAACTCGCCGCGCTGCCGGCCACCCCCGCCCGCGACCAGTGGCTCGCCCGGCTCGGCGATCTCGCCGCGCTCCTGGCGGAGCTGGGCGAACAGCCGCTGGAGCGCAAGGTCACCACGGTCGCCACGGTGGAGGCCCGGTTCACCGAGATCACCGGCAAACCGGCCCGTCGGGGCGCCGGCGCCGCCTACGCCGACCGGGCGGTCTTCTTCGAGGAGTGCGCGTCCCCCTTCGCCCTGACCATCGGGGCCGAGCTGATCCGGCGCTGGGAGGAGCAGCTCACCCCGCTCCTGGAGGCCTGCGTCACGCACGGTCACGCCACCCAGGCCGCGGCCACCGAGGCCGTCCGCGAGAGCTTCGCCGGCAACGGCCAGGAACTCGAACTGAACCTCCTCGAGTACGCGACCCGGGCCGCCGCGGATCAGTCCGACTCCACCAGCACCTACCAGGCGACCTACGCGCCCAGCTACCCGGGCGCGGACTGGCGGTCCGAGCTGGCCCAGCTCATCGACCAAGCCAACGCCCTCACCGGCGCACGGTACGCCGTCATCGACCTCTGCCCGGCGGCGGCGGACGTGGCGGGGCTGGACGAGGCGCCGTTGGTGCTGTCCCGCGCCCACCACCATCTGCTGGTCAACAGCTGGCTCGCCACCATGCACCCGGATCCGCGACAGTTCGGCGCAGCCGCCGCCGAATGGGTCGCCCGACAGGCTGACGACCTGGTCGGCCTCGACCTCGGTCGCCGGAACAAGGGCTACTACCGATTCCCGGGCCGGGAGGTCGCGATGCGTCCGCTCTCCTGGACCGATGCGGGCCGAACGGACCTGCTCAAACCCGAAGACCTCCGGGTCTCCATCACCACCGACACGGTCACCCTCCGGGACCCGGACGGTCGCACCATCACCGCGTACGTGCCGCTCAGCGACTTCGTCAAGTACGCGCCGATCGCCGCGCTGTCACACCCGCAGGTCCTGCACCCCACCTTCCGCGCCGCCACCGGCGGTGCGCTGCCCGAGGTCGTACTGGGGGCGGTGACCCTGCAACGCGCCCGCTGGCGGGTACCGACCCAGACGTTGGCGGCGGCGGAGCCGCACACCCGGTTCCTCGGGCTGCGTCGGTTGGCCCGCGACACCAACGTCCGGTTCCTCTTCGGCCGCAGCGCCCACGAACGCAAGCCGTACCTGATCGATCTCGCCTCCCCACTCGCTGCAGACCTGGTCAACCACATCACCCGGGGCTGCGACGAGATCGACGTGGAGCGGATGGCACCGGGACCGGAAGGGCTGTGGCTCCGCGACGCCGAAGGACGGCGCTACACCAGCGAGCTGCGGATGCAGGTCGTCGGCGAAGGCGGGCCAGCATGACGCCGACAATCTGGTTCAGCGAACACTCGCTACGGCTGCGGGTCGACGTCCGACCGGACGGCTCGTTCCCGGCCCAACGCTCCACCGCCCGTGGGATGAGTGTGGAGCGGCACCTCGGGGACGGCTGCACCGAACACCGGTTCACCGACGGCGACGCGCTGCTCGGGACCGGTTACGCCGGCCTGGCCGCGCCGGCCGCCGACGCCCTGCGCGAGGTACAGGGCCGGCCGGTGTTCGAGGTGACGGCGCAGCACCGCGCCCTGCTCACCGCGATCGCCGCCGAGACCGGCGCCGAACTCGTGCTCGGCGTCGCGGAGCAACACGTCGCCGCCGGCGACCCGGAGCAGGTCCGCTCCACCCACCGCTTCGTCGCGACGCTGCTGCTCACCCTGACCGGCGACGACGGCACCCGGCACACGCAGTCGGTTCGGTGGAATCCGACCGACGACCCCGGCACGCTGGGGCTGGCAGCGCGGCAGATGGCCACCCAGATGCGCGGCCGGCTCGGTCTGCCGCTGGCCGAGGAGCTACCCGCGAAAGCCGACCTCGTCCTGCTGCCGGGGTTCGCCGGCGCGTTCTTCCACGAGCTCGTCGGGCACCCGATGGAGGCCGACGTCGTCGCCTCCGGCACCAGCTACCTGGGCCGGCAGCTCGGGCACCGGGTTGCCCCACCCTGGCTGTCCATCCTCGACGGCGGCCACCTCGCCGCCGGCGGCTACCGCAGCGCCTTCGACGACGAGGGGGCCGACTCGGTGACCAGCCGGCTGATCGACCGGGGGGTGGTTGGCCGGCCGATGAACGACCTGGCCCTGGCGCAGCGTCTGAACACCACCCGAACCGGCCACGGACGCCGGCAGAACTACCGCCACCCGGCGATCCCCCGGATGACGCACACCGCGGCGGTGCTGGAGCCCGGCGTCGAGGTCGAGGAGCCGGCCGGGGACTGGATCGCTCCCCGCGGGCTGCGGCTGGAGATGATGAACATCGCCTCCGGCGCGTTCGTCTTCCACGCGCCGATCTCCGTACTGCACCGGGCCGACGGCACCACCGCCCGGCTCGGCCCCCTCCGCATCGTCGGCGACGGCGCGCGGGCGCTGGCGCGGCTACGGCCGTACGCGCACCAGGTCGCCGGGTACCTCCGGGCCACCGGTGGCTGCGGAAAACTTGGCCAGTACCCGGTCCTGGTGTCCTTCGCCAACGCGGGCCTCCGGCTCCCCGCGGGATCGGTCGGGATCCGGGCGGTGCGTCATGCCTGAGCTTCGACTGCGCGCCTCCGGGCTGCTCACCCCCACCTCCGCCGGCCCCCGGCTGACCGTGTCCCTGGACCTCGTGCAGCTACGCCGGGACGCCTCCGGACGGGTGCTCGGATCGGTTCGGATGGACGGACCCGCCGCCGACGCGGCAGCCAAGAACGTGGCGCTGCTGCTCACCGACGCCGCCGCCCGGATCGGCCGCGCCCTCGACGGGCTGCAGAGCGCGGTCGCCACGATCCACGAGTGGCGAGCCGATGCCGACCTGCCGGGACCGGGCCGCAGCGACCTGCTGGTCCGGGTCGAGACGGACGCCGGGCCGGTCGTACTCGGCACCGCCGGTCCCGGCGCACCGCTGGAGTTGGTGTCGGCCGTCGCCGGGCAGGACCTGGCGGTGCTGGCGCACCCACCAGCCGCCGAACCACCGGCGGGCTGGCGGGATCGCCCGCTCATCCTGCGCCCCGCGCCCGCGGCCGTACTCGTGGCCGGCGCGGCCTTCTCCCTCTCCTCGCGCAGGGGCCGACGGAGCGCGGCGCAACTCGCCGGGCGCCGGGTGCTCCCCGCGCTGACCATCCGGGACCTCCCCGTGGCGCCCGCCGGGTACGACCGGGACGACCTCGGTGAGCCCGCCGAGGCCAGCACGCTGGTGGACGCCGGCCGGATCTGTCCCCCCGGGCGGTGGCACGACGGGGTTCCCCCGGGCCGGGCGGTCTGGGATCACGACGCTGCCGTCTGCGGTCCGCCTCCGGTCGTCCGGCTCGAGCTCGACGGGCCCGATGCGGTAACACCGCCGAACGCCATCGAGCTGCAGTGGTGTGTCGAAGGACTCCAGCGCTACCACGGCGACGGCACCGTCCGGGTCCACTGTGTGGCCCGACCGGTGGACCGTCCCGAGGAGAGCTTCGTGGTCGTGCTGCACGGCAAGCCCATCCACCTACTCCGTCATGCCCACGGCCTGACGGGCCCCCGAACGGCTGTCTACGGCGACAGCGACGTGACCACCCGCTCGCTGGTACTCGCCAGCGCAGCCGAACTGGAAGGTGCCGGACATGCAGTCGTTACCGTCAACCCCTGACGTCGCCATCGTCGGCGGCGGCATAGTCGGTGCGTGCCTGGCCGCGGAGTTGAGCAGCCAGGGCGCCTCGGTCCTGGTGCTGGACGCCGGCACGGAGCCCGGACACGCGACCCATCGCGCGGCCGGGGTGGCGGTGCCCTCCCTTCGCTACCTGGACGACCCGGAGTTCTACTCCTGGCTGCGGCACGCGAAGCGGGACCTGGACGCGGACGTGGCCCGCCTGGAGCCGCAGTTCGGCACCTTCAGCGTGGTACGGCCGATTCTGCGCGCCCTGCGCCAGCAGGACATCGACACCTACGGCCACCTGTTGGCGGAGGCTGGGTCCGGGGTGCAGGTCCGCGGCGACGACCTCGCCGCTGTCGCGACCGGCCTGAAGCTCCCCACCAGCCGACACTACCTGTACGCCGAGGGTGGGCTCATGATCGACGGAAGACGGTATCTGGCCGCGGTCCGCGGCCGCTGCCAAGAGCAGGGGGTCGACTGGCGACAGGGGTGCCAGGTACGCGAGGTGCGCGCGGACGGGCACCGGGTGGTGCTCCGTACGGGCCAGGGGGCACTGCACGCCGACCGGGTGGTGATAGCCGCTGGCGCGTGGAGTTCCGGCACCGGGCTGGCCGAGTCCACCGGGATCCGGCCGCAACGCGGTCAGATGGTGGTGCTGCGCACCGACGAGAAGCTGGCCAGCATCCTCTCCTCCGCCTACTACCTCGCCCCAGGGGTCGGCGACGACATCCTCGTCGGTGCCACCGAGGAGGACGCCGGCTTCGCCGACCACGTCACCACGAAGGGCGTCGAAGCGCTGCTGCGGTTCGCCACCGCCGCCATGCCCAGCCTCGCCGCCGCCGTACCGCTGGAGCTGCGGGCGGGACTGCGGCCGGTCTCCGCCACGGGTCGACCGTTGGCCGGGGCGCTGCCGGGTCAGGACCGGATCTTCATCTCGGCCGGACACGCCGGCCACGGGCTGCTCTCGGCCCGGACCACCGCGAAGGGGATGGCGGCCGGGCTGCTCGGCGACGACTGGGACGCGCTGCCGTACCGCATGTGCCCGACGCACGTACAGGGAGGCACCGCGTGATGCGCATCGACCACGTGATTCTCGGCGCCCGCACGATCGCCCCGCTCCGGGAGTTGCTCTGGGAACGGCACGGCTTCGGGATCACCGACGGCAGCCCCAACCCGGACGGCACCGCGAGCTGGGTCGTGCCGTTCGACACCCCCGACGTCCAGTATCTGGAGCTTCTCGTCACCGACGACGAGCGGGAACTGGGTAGCACCGATTTCGGCCGGGCCTTCCTGGAGCGGACCGCGGACGGGCCGGCCTTCCTCAACTGGGCGGTACTCACCGACGACATCGCCGGCACCGCGCAGCGGGTGGAACAGGTCACCGACACCGACCCCGGCCTGCTGCGGGGCGAGTCGGTACGCGCCGACGGCCAGCGGGTGCCGTGGGCGGAGGCCGCGTTCGACCTGTCCTGGCGCAGCCGGGTGCTGCCGTTCTTCCTGAGCTACGGCAATCCCGCGGACCGGGCGGATCGGGTGGCGGGTGACCTGCGGGCAGCCGGGCACCGCGTGCGGCCGACCGCACTCGCGGGGCTGGTGACGGGCCCGGCCCGGGAGCGAGACTGGGCTTCGCGGTGGCCCGGCTTGGCGGGGCTCGCGGTGACGGTCCACGACGACGCGGGCCCCGAGATCACCGCGGTCCGGGTCGAGACCGGCGCGGGCGACACGGTGGTGCGACTGCCATGAGCCGCAGCCGATCCGCTCGTGGCCGCCCACCGCTACCGTGGGCTCGCCGTCGACGTGCCGCGCGCCCGGTGCAGGTCCAGCAGCCGCTGCCGGGCCGAGGGGTCCTGGGCGGCCTGGGCGGCGGTCCAGGAAAGTGCGACCGCGCCCTGCAGCAACGCCCGATCAGCACCGGGGGCCACGCAGGCCGCGGCGAACTCGGGCTGGTGGTTCACCGCGTCGCCGCTATCGATCCCGATGCTCGGGTGCAGGCTGGGCAGGGCGCGACTCACGTTGCCCATGTCGGTGCTGCCGGTGGGCAGCTCCCGCTCCTGCTCAGGGGAGACCAGCGGGCGGCCCAGCTCGGTCGCCGCCGAGCGGTACGCCGCGGCCAGGAAAGGGTCGTGCACCAGTTCCGCGTAGGCGGGGGTGGCGCTGACCTCGTGCGTGCAGCCGCTGCCGACGGCGCCCGCGGCGAAGCAGGCCCGGATCCGCGACTCCAGCCGGCTCAGGGACTCCATGTCGGACGCCCGGAGGTTGTAGCGGGCCCGGGTGCGCGCCGGGACCACGTTCGGCACGTCGCCGCCGTGGGTAACGATGCCGTGCACCAGTTGACGTGGCTCGAAGTGCTGGCGCCCGACCCCCACCGCGACCTCGGCGATGGTCAACGCGTCCGCGGCGTTGACACCCAGCTGCGGTGCGAGCGCGGAGTGGGACTCCCGCCCGGTGTAGGTGACCTCCAACTCGACCAGTGCCAGCGGGCGAGGAGTGCAGTTGTCCTCCGGCGCGGGGTGGACCAGCATGGCCATCGAGACCTCGTCGAAGACGCCGGCCTCCAGCAGAGTGATCTTACCGCCCCCGTCCTCCTCGGCGGGCGTGCCGACCACGACAACCGTGAGGTCGAGCTCCGCCGCGACCTCCCGCAACGCCAGGGCCGCGCCGACCGAGGACGCGGCGATGATGTTGTGCCCGCAGGCGTGGCCAAGCCCCGGCAGCGCGTCGTACTCGGCGCAGAGCCCGACCACCAGCGGACCGTCGCCGAAGCGGGCGGTGAAGGCGGTGTCGAGGCCCCCGACGCCAAGCTCCACCGCGAAGCCCTCGTCGCGCAGCAGATCGCTGACCTTGGCCGCGCTGCGATGCTCCCGGAACGCCGTCTCCGGCTCCGCGTGCAAGCTGCGCGACAGGGCGAGCAGGCGGTCCTCGGCTTGGTCAACAGCGTCGGCACACCGACGCCGGACCTCGGGGCTGAGCCTCATCCGCGGCATGTTCCCTCCCGTCGCACCGGCCGGGCCGCGGTGCCGTACCCGGCTCCTTCCGTTCCTACCCGAGCCGGCAGCCGAAAGCGAGAGCAGTCAGGAGACTCGAGATGGCAGCACTAACCTGGACGGTGCCGGCCGGGCGGGCAGAGTTGACCGTCGAGACCGTACCGTCGGCGCTGCTCCGCAGCACCGGCTTTCCCATCCAGCTGGTGGCGGGGCTCGCCACCACGACCCTCATCGCCGCGGCCGACCGGGTGTTCGCCGCGGAGCAGGAGATCGAGGCGGCCCGGGTCCACTTCCTGCACGAATGCTGGCCCGCCGCGCGCGAGGCCGTCCGGGAGCTCGAGCCCCGCCAGCGATCCCGGCGCGCGTTGCAGAGCTGTCGCCGGCGGATCGAGGCGGGGGCGCGGCTGGACGAGCGGGGCAGCGAGATCCTGGCAGCCACCGGAGTGCCGCGGTGGGCTTCGCGGTGGAACACCCTGGTCGACACGCACGCCGCGCACCTGGCGACGGCCCGCGCGGAGTTCGACGCCGCGCTGCGCCAGGCTCGGCTGCGCACCGCGCGGGCCGCCAGCTCCGATGCCTTCCGGCACGCCGTGTTCGTGTCGAACCCGGGCTTCTTCCACGCCGGGCTGCGGACCCCGCCGCTGGAGCACCCCGGCTGGGACAACCCGGCGGCGGGTGCCGACCTACCGCGGGCGCTGCGCCGGCAGCTCGACACCCTGCATCGCTACCTGCGCCGCTTCGCCACCAAGTGCGAGACCGTGTCGTTCTTCGGCCCGGTGCTGTTCAGTAACCTTCGCCCGGAGCAGGAGCAGGCGGTTCGGGTCGGGACCCCCGGGCCCGAGCGCGTCGTGGTGGAGGCCAGCGCCTGGCTGGTCGAGCAGCTCCGCGAGCAGGCCGCCGGCGAGACTCCACTGCGTACCCAGCGGGCCTGGCCCAGTCCCCTGTTCCGCCAACCGGGCCCGGAGCACGTGCTGGAACGGGTTATGGACGGCCGCCGCTTCACCGTCGCCGCCGCCGCGCTGACACTGTGGCAGGCGGCGGTGGCCAGCCCCGGAGCCCACCTGGCCGACCTACTGGCCGGCACCGGCACGACAGACCAGTCCGACGAACGCCTGGCGCGGTTGGTACGGGCGCTGGGGCCGGCGCTGACCGTCTCGCCCTGGCGCCTTCCGGCCACCGAACTCCACGCCCTGACCCGGCTCGCCGACGAGCACCCCACCCCCACGGTTGTCGAACTCGCCACCTGTCGAGACAGGTACGCCCAGGCCGGGTGGCCGGACCGGGTACCGCAACTCGCCATGGCGCAGCAGGCCAGTACCCGGGCCGGCGGAGATGCCTCCCGCAACAGTGGGCAACACTACGCCGATCGGGAACTGTTCCACGAGGACAGATCCAGTCCACTGAGCGAGCAGGTCAGCCTCGGCGCGCCCGTCGTCGACCGCATCCGTCAGGTCACCGAGGCCGCCTTCCCGCTGACCTTCCTGGCCGCCCTGCTCGCCCGCGAGGACGCCCGGGACGCGCTGTGTACCGCACTGCGGGGCACGTCGGCCCCGCTCGCGGCCCTCGCCGCCCGGGAGATCCCCGCCCGTACCGATCGGCGGGACCAGCTGGATGGCATCCTGCACGAGCTGATCACGAAGGCCGTCGGGGACCTGACGGTGGTCGCCGAACGTCCACCGGTCGTCGACCTCGACCCACACGTACTCGCCGATGCCCTCGCCCCGTTGTGGGACCTGGTCGCCCTGGACCCGGACGACGCCTGCCTGCCCAGCCCCGACCTGATGGTCGTCGGCCGGGACCCCGCCACCGCCACCTGGGTGCTCTCGGAGCTGCACGACGACTGCAGCTCCATCTTCGGCGGGCTGGAGCGACCCCTGCACAGCGATCCGGACGGGCTCTGGGCGGACTTCGCGGCCCGGGTCGAACAGGCGGTGTCGCCGCGGACGGCCGCGACGATCGTCTCCCGCCGCCGCAGCGCCCACGTCACCCCGGAGCTGCCGGGGGTGGCGATCGAACTCAGTGGCCTGTCGAGCAAGGACCGCGCCGAGGTGGTGCCGATCGCCGAGGCCCACGTCCCCGCCACGGCAGACGCCGTCCTGATCGAGGGCGAACGTCGGCTGCTGTGGCCGGGAGACCTCTCCTCCACCCTGCACCGGGCGCTCTCCCGCCCGGCGCTCGGCCCGGTCCCGATCGACCTCGGCAGCTACACGCCACGCATCGTCGTCGGCGGTGTCGTGCTGCAACGCGCCCGGTGGCGGGTACGGCTCCCGGAACGCGCCGACGACGCGTACGGGCAGTGGTTGGCGCTCCACCGCATTCGGGCGCAGCACCGGCTGCCGCGCCACGTCTATGTGCGGCATCCCGCCGAACCGAAGCCGCTGTACGTCGACTTCGCCGACCCGATGGCGGTGCTCGACCTCGCCCGTCTCACCTCGGCCGATGTCGTGGTCTCCGAGATGCTGCCCACGCCGGAGCAGCTGTGGTGGCGCCCCGACGACCAGCCGCACTGCGCCGAGCTCCGCCTCGGTGCGGTGGTACGACCGACGGCCTCGGCCCGCGCGGACGAGGACGATGTCGTCCCCCAGCACCCGTAATCACCACAACCACAACCACAACCAAGGAGAAGATCATGACTGGGGAGCGCAACCTTACCGCCCAGGTCCGGGACGCCTACGACAAGTCCGCTGACCAGTACGACTCCGCGGGCCAACTCATCTTCCACCCACTGGGCAAGATGGTGGCCGACCGGCTGGAGCTGACCCCGGGTGAGCGGGTGCTCGACCTCGGCTGCGGCCGGGGCGCCTGCCTGTTTCCCATCGCCGCCCAGGTCGGTCCCGAGGGTTTCGTGCTCGGCATCGACCAGGCGCCCGGCATGGTGGAGGCGTGTGCGGCCGACCTTGCGGCCCGCGGACTGGCCGACCGGGCACAGGTCCGGCTCGGTGATATCCAGAGCTTCACCGTTGACCAGTCCTTCGACGCGATCAGCGCCGGTATGGTCCTGTTCCTGCTACCGGCGCCGCAGCAGGCGTTGACCGCTGCCGCGGCGGCGCTGCGCAGCGGTGGACGGCTGGTCGCGACGACCTTTCCCACGAAGAACGGCCGACTCGCCGCCGGCTGGGAGTCGGCGGAGATTCTGGCCGAGGTGCTGTCCGCCCATCTCCCGGAGGGCGTGGACGATCCGTGGCGGCTGGTGCTCGGTCTCGACGGACCGCTGGTCTCCGAGGAGTCGACCGCCGCAGCGGTGCTGGCGGCGGGCTTCTCCGATGTCGAGATTCAGCACGTACCAGCGAGGTCCCGATTCGAGTCGATCGACGACTACCTCGCCTGGACCTGGACGGTCACCCCGCGCATGCAGTGGGAACTGGTACCGCCGGAGCGACGGACCGAGGCGACCGATGCGGCCCGGACCGCGTTGCGGAGCCTGGCGGGCTCCGACGGTTCGCTGGAGTTCTCCTGCCCGACCCGGACGATCCGCGCCCTTCGTTGACCGGCGCCCTTCGTTGACCGGCGCCCTCCGTTGACCGGCATCGTCCGCCCACCCCCACCCCCCAGAGTACGAAGCCGAAAGGTACGAAGACATGCGTAGCGAGTTGATCCGACCGCTGTCCGAGCTACTCGGCGGACACGCCGCCCAACGCGGAGACAAGATCGCCTTCGCCGACGGTAAGCGTGGCGTCAGCTACGCCGACCTCGATCGGCGAACCGCTCGACTGGCCGGACACCTGGCCGCCCTGGGGTTGGCGACCGGTGGGCGAGCCGTGATCCTGATGGGTAACAGCGTCGAGGCGGTGGAGAGCTGCCTCGCGGTGATCCGGGCCGGCGGCATCGCGGTACCGCTCAACCCACAGGCATCCACGGCGGAGATCGACTATCTCCTCGACGACGCCGAACCGACGGTCATCGTGTGCGACCCGGCCCGCTTCGACCAGGTGGACCGGCGGCACCGCCCGGATCAACCAGCACGGATCATCTGCACCGGCGAGGCCGCGGCGGCGGAGCTCGCCGCGGCAGCAGCGGTGAGTTACGAAGAGCTGATGGGCACCGAGCCGAGCGGACCGGTCCCGGACGAGGCCCCACTGGACGACCCGGCGTGGATGCTCTACACGTCCGGGACCACCGGCCAGCCCAAAGGGGTGCTGTACTCGCTGCGCAGTTCGCTGTGGCTGGTGGCGGCGGGCCATGCGCCGGTGCTGGGGCTGTCGGAGCAGGATCGTCTGTTGTGGCCGATGCCGCTGTTCCACGGGCTCGGGCAGAACCTCTGCGTGCTGGGGGTTACCGCGGTCGGCGCGAGTGCGCGGCTGATGAGCGGCTTCGCACCGTCCGAGGTCCGCGACCTGCTGCGCGCGGAGGCCATCACCTTCCTGGCCGGGGTGCCGACCACCTACCACTACCTACTGGACCAGGGCGTCGACGCCAGCACCGGCCGCTCCGCACTACGACTCGGTTTCGTGGCGGGATCGGCGAGCGGCGCCGCGCTGGGCAGGCGCTTCGAGGAGACGTTCGGTGTTCCCCTGGTGGACCAGTACGGGTCCTCCGAGACCGGCGCCATCACCTCGAACCGGCCGTTCGGGGAGCGGATCCCCGGTTCCGTCGGGCCGCCGCTGCCCGGCGTGGACATCCGCCTGGTCGACCCGGACACCGGCCAGGACGTGCCGCCCGGAAGGGAGGGCGAGGTCTGGGTCGCCGGACCGAACCTCATGCTCGGCTACCACCGGCAGCCCGATGCCACCGCCGCGGTCCTGCGCGGCGGCTGGTACCGCACCGGGGACCTTGGGCGACGGGACGCCCTGGGACACCTGACCCTGACCGGCCGGCGCAAGGAGCTGATCATCCGTGGGGGCGAGAACATTCACCCCGTCGAGGTCGAGGAGGTGCTGCGTACCGCCGCCGGGGTCGCCGACGTGGCGGTGGGCGCCGAATCGCACGACGTGCTCGGTGAGGTCCCGGTGGCCTATCTGGTGCCGGGCCCGGAGGGCGTGGACGCGGCGGCGATCCTCGCGCACTGCCGGCGACTGCTCTCCTTCTTCAAGGTTCCGGACAAGCTCTACACCATCGAACGCGTCCCACGGACCAGTACCGGCAAGGTCACCCGACACCTGCTGGCGGCGGCGAGCCCCCAACTGCTGGCCGTCGCCAACCCGGACGGCGAGCCCGACGAGGCCGGGCCGATCGACGGTACGGAGTGGGCAGCACAGTTGCGGGAGCTGCCGCCGAGCGAGCGAACCCGACACGTCCTGGAGCTGGTTCGCGCCGAGGTGGCCCGTACCGTGGGGCTGGACACCCCGGGTCAGATCCGGCCCGACCAGCCCTTCGTTGACCTCGGGCTCGGCTCCCTCGCCGTCGTCGGGGTTGGTCGGCGGCTCTGCGCGCGAGTCGGACTGCAGCTGCCGGCGACCATCGTCTTCGACCATCCGACGCCTGCCGCCCTGGCGGCCCGGCTGGTCGCCGAGGTGAGCGGAGCGCACACACCGGCCACCCCCACCGCTACTCCGGAGCGGGCCGGCTGGGCCAACGCCGACGAGCCGATCGCCATCGTCGCGATGGCCTGCCGCTTCCCGGGCGAAGTCGAGGATCCAGACCAGCTCTGGACGCTGATCGCCGAGGGACGGGACGCCACCTCGGAGCTCCCGGAGGACCGGAACTGGCCGCTGGACACCCTCATCGACCCGGACCCGGACCATCTCGGCACCAGCTATGTGACCCGGGGTGGGTTTCTCGCCGACCCCGCCGGCTTCGACGCCGCCTTCTTCGGGATCAGCCCGCGGGAGGCCACCGCGATGGACCCACAGCAGCGGATCCTCCTGGAAATCGCCTGGGAGGCGTTCGAGCGGGCCGGAATTGATCCCACCCGGGTGACCGGTTCGCCGACCGGTCTCTTCATCGGCACGAAGGGGCAGACATACAGTTCCCTCGCCACCGCAGCCTCGGAGTACGAGGGCTACCTGGGCTTCGCCACCTCGGGCAGTGTGCTGTCCGGCCGCGTCGCGTACACCCTCGGGTTGGAGGGTCCGGCCATCACGGTGGACACCGCCTGCTCGGCGTCGTTGGTGGCGCTGCACCTGGCCTGTCAGTCGCTGCACTCCGGGGAGTCCCGCCTCGCCCTCGCCGGTGGGGTCACGGTGATGGCCACCCCCGACGATCTGATCACGTTCAGCCGGCAGCGCGGCCTGGCCGCGGATGGCCGGGTCAAGGCGTTCGCCGCGGCCTCGGACGGCACCGCCTTCGGCGAGGGTGCGGGGGTCGTGCTGCTGGAACGCCTCTCGGACGCGCGCCGGGCGGGACGGAAGGTACTCGCCGTCATCCGGGGCAGCGCGGTCAACCAGGACGGCACCTCGAACGGACTCACCGCCCCCAACGGCCAGGCCCAGCAGCGGTTGATCCGGCAGGCGCTCGCCGCCGCCCGGCTCGGCCCCGCCGACATCGACCTGGTCGAGGCGCACGGCACGGGAACCGCGCTCGGTGACCCCATCGAGGCCGAGGCGATTCTCGCCACCTACGGGCAAGGGCGTGCGCCGGAGCAGCCGGTCTGGCTCGGATCCATCAAGTCCAACATCACCCACACCCAGGCCGCTGCCGGTGCTGCCGGTCTCATCAAGGTCGTGCAGGCGATGCGCCACCGGACCCTCCCGGCCACGCTCCACGTCGACCAACCATCGCCGCACGTCGACTGGACCTCCGGCCAGGTACGCCTGGCGACCGAGCCGCAGCCCTGGCAGGTGACGGGCCGGCCCCGGCGGGCGGGGGTCTCCGCCTTCGGGATCAGCGGCACCAACGCGCACGTGATCGTGGAGGAGAGCCCGGTTGAGCCGCCGGTGTCGGCGAGCGTCGCCGAGCACCGGAGCCCCCCCGTCGTTCCCTGGTTGCTCTCCGCCAAGTCGCCGGTGGCGCTGCGGACGCAGGCGGCCCGGCTGGCCTCGATGACGCGCTCCGCGCCAGAGCTCAGCCCGGCGGCCGTGGGCCGCGCGCTGGCTCGCTCGCGCGCCGGTCTGGACCATCGGGCGACCGTGGTGGGTACGGAGACCAAGCAACTCCTGGCGGGCCTGGAGGCCCTCGCCTCGGGTACGCCGTCGGCCGCGCTGACGAAGGCACGCGCGGTGCCCGGTCGGGCCGTGGCTGCGCTCTTCACCGGCCAGGGCGCGCAGTACCAGGGCATGGGCCGGCACCTCTACGACAGCTTCGACGTCTTCGCCGACACGCTGGACGAGGTCTGCCGCTATCTGGCACCGGAGGTACGGTCGGCCCTGCTGACCCCCGCCGAGGCGACGGACGACGAGTCGATCCACCAAACCGGTCTCGCCCAGCCGGCCCTCTTCGCGCTGGGGGTCGCCCAGTTCGCCCTGCTGCGTTCCTGGGGGGTGCACCCGAGCGTGCTCGCCGGACACTCCATCGGCGAGCTCACCGCGGCACACGTGGCCGGGGTGCTCTCGCTGCCGGACGCGACCCGCCTGGTCAACGCCCGGGGTACCCTGATGCAGGCGCTGCCTCCGGGCGGGGCGATGCTCGCGGTCAAAGCCACCGAGGAGGAGCTGCTGCCCCTGCTCGCCGGGGAGCAGGCGCGGATCGGAATCGCCGCGATCAACGCACCCCGGTCGGTCGTCGTCTCGGGCGACGAGGAGGCCGTGGCCTCGCTCGCCGCCCGGCTGGCCGAGCACGGGCGTCGGGCCACCCGCCTCCGGGTGAGCCATGCCTTCCACTCCGCTCACATGGATCCCGTCCTGGACGAATTCCGTGCCGTCGCCGAGTCGCTGACCTACCAGCGACCGAGCATTCCCATCGTCTCCACCGCCACCGGCGCGGCCGCAGGTGCGGAGCTACTCACCCCGGACTACTGGGTCGGGCAACTCCGCCAGCCGGTTCGCTTCGCACCAGCGGTGGACGCGATCCGTAGGCAGGGGACCGACACCTTCGTCGAACTCGGTCCGGACGGGGTACTGACCGCATTGGTGCGGGAGACCCTCGGTGCGGACGAGCACCACGCGGTGTCGTTGTGCCGTCGCGGCCGGTCGGGCGCCGAGGTCGCAGCTCTGGGCGCCCTGCACGCCCTCGGTCTCCCGGTGGAGTGGGAGGGTTTCTTCCCACCAACCGGCGGACCCGAGGTGGACCTGCCCACCTACCCGTTCCAACGACGGCGCTACTGGCTCCCACCGGCCGCCGTGTCGCCGCCCACCAGCCCGGGCCCGGCCCGCCGCGAGCTGGTTGGTGGGGCCGGCTCGTCCCGCCCCCCAGCGGCGGCTACCCAGCAGTCCTCCGGCACCACGCCCCCGGCGGGCGCCACCCCGGCAGCCGACGGCGCGCAGTTGGCGGGCGCCATGCTCGCGGCCCGACTCGGCGCGCTGGACGAGGAGGAGCAGTTCCTGGACCTGGTCCAGACCGTCAAGACTCTGGTCGCCGCCGTACTCGGTCACGCGGACCCGGACGAGCTCGACCCGGACGAGTCCCTGCTGGATCTGGGCTTCGACTCGCTCACCGCGGTGGAGCTGCGCAACCAGATCCGGGACCTCAGTGGGGTCAACCTCCCTGCTTCGCTGGTCTTCGAATACCCCACCGTGGCAGTCCTCGCCGATCACCTGCTGAGCCGGGTGCTCCGCCCGGCCGCCGCCGATGAGGACCGGGTGGACTTCGCCGCCGAGGTAGCCCTGGCCGCGGACATCGTCTGCGCGGACGAGGTCCTCACCGCCGCCACCGAGCCCCGCGAGGTCCTCCTCACCGGAGCGACCGGCTTCCTCGGCGCGTTCCTGCTCCGCGACCTGATGCGGAGCACGAACGCCGTGGTGCACTGCCTCGTTCGGTCCACCGACGAGAAGCCGGCGCTGGACCGGCTGCGGGACAACCTCCAGTGGTACCAACTCTGGGACGAGATCGATCCGAGTCGGTTGTCCGTGGTGGTCGGCGACCTGGCCACTCCTGGGTTCGGCCTGTCGGAGCAGCGGTACGACGAGCTGTCCCGCCGGGTCGACGCGGTCTACCACGCGGCTGCCACCGTCAACGGTCTCTACCCGTACTCCTCGCTGAAGGCCGCGAACGTGACCGGCACCGAGGAGATACTGCGGCTGGCCGCCCGGCATCGCAGCGTTCCGGTCCACCACGTGTCGTCCACGGGGGTCTTCTCCGCCGAGGTCGTACCCGGGGTCGCCCTGAGGCCGTCCGACCCGCCGGGGCCCGCCACGGCCCTCTCCTCCGGGTACCGACAGACCAAGCTGGTCGCGGAGCAGATCATCGAAGTCGCCCGGGAACGCGGATTGCCGGTGTCGATCTACCGGGTCGATGAGATCTCCGGCGACTCGGAGCTGGGCCGCTGCCAGACGCACGACTTCGTCTGGCTGAGCATGAAGGGCATCCTGCAGGCGGAGGCGGTTCCGGCCGACCCGGCCGGAATCTTCCACCTCGTGCCCGTCGACTACGTCAGCTCGGCGATCCTGGGGTTGTCCCGGAACCCGGCCGCCGTCAACCGCAACCACCACCTCGCCAACCACACGCATCTGCCGTTCGCCGAGATGATGGACGCACTGCGGACGCGCGGCTATCGCCTCGACGAGTTGGGCTGGGACCCCTGGGTCAGGCGGGTGCGGTCCAACCCCGAGAACTCCATGGTGGCGATGGTCGACGGGTTCGAGTCCACCATCTACAGCGGACGTAATCACTACCTGACGGTCGACACCGCCGAGACCCGCGCCCTGCTGACCGGGACCGGCATCGACTGCCCGGCCATGACCCAGGACCTGTTCGAGAAGTACGTCGACTTCTTCGTCCGGGTGGGCTACTTCCCGCAGCCCGGCGCACACCCGGCGGCGCCCTCCGCCGGCGGTCGCCTCCACATCCGGCCGGCAACCACCGCCGACCTGCCGCGGTTGGCCCAGATCTGCTACCAGGCATTCGAGGACACCAACGCCGCGCTGGGTCTACCACCCGAATGGTCCTCCGAGCAGGCGGTGCTGGAGATGCTCCAGGGGCGACTCGCCTCCCCGAGCTGCGTGTGTGAGGTGGCGGTCGATGCGACCGGAGCGGTGGTGGGCTCCAACTTCCTGGTGCTGGGTGAGGAGGTGGCCGCTGTCGGACCGTTGAGCGTCGCCCCCGACACGCAGGGAGGCGGGGTGGGCCGGAAACTGATGGAGTCCATGATCGCCGCCAGCGACCGGCTTGGCTGGCACTCCGTGCGCGGCGTCCAGGTCACCAACAACACGTTGGGCTACCGGCTGTACTCATCGCTCGGCTTTGTGCCGCAGGAACAGCTCTCCCTGATGGTGGGGTACGCCCCGCCGACTCCCGGCAACCTGGCGGGGTTCGAGGTGCGTCCCATGACCGAGGCGGATGTTCCGGGCTGCCAATCCCTGTACCGCAAGATCAACGGTCACTCCCGGGACAGCGAAGTCCACATGGCCGCCAAGCGGGCCTTCGAGTGGTCAATGCCGTACGTGGTGCTGGACAAGACCAACGGGGGGCTCGCCGGCTACACCACCGGCCTGGCCGACCTGGGTCACCTGACGGCCACGTCAGAGGCGGCGGCGTGGGCGCTGTACGCCGGGGCGGGTGAGCTGATGCGCCGCCAGGATCCCGATGGCCCGGCCCCCCGGCTGCGCATCCCGGGGCGGCTGGCACCAGACCTGCTCAGCTGGGCCGCCCGCACCCGCGGGATCGCACTGCTCCGCCTGGAGACGTTGATCTCGCTGGGTAGCTACACCACACCGGAGGGCGGGGTGTACTGCCCAGGGCTGTCCTACTGAGACCGGTCCCGGCTGGTCGGTCCGCTGACCGTCGTGGCCTCGCGGAGGGAGGTCAGCTCGGCCCGGGAGGTCGTCGGGGCGGCTCGTTGAGCCGCCCCGACGAACCCACGCTAAGCCGGCCGGCGCCGCGGTAACACCCGGGCGTTGACCCGTGGCTCCGCAGCCCTCAACGGACCATACTGCCGACGACCGGCTTCGTCAGCAGGGCCGACTGGTTGCGCTGGATGCCCGGGTCCAGCGTCTTGGCGACGAAGATCGCATGCCAGATGCAGAAGATCAGCACCGTCCAGACCTTGCGGGAGTTGTCGGCCTCCTCCCGCTTGTGCTCATCGAGCAGCCGCAGCGCGTACGGCAGGTCGATCAGGTCACCGGCGCCGGAGGTGGCCAGCAGGTGCCGGGCCCACTCGTACATCTCCCCCCGCAGCCACACCCGGGTCGGGGTCGGGAAGCCCAGCTTCCGGCGGTTCACGATGGCCGGCGGGACCACCCCCTGCAGCGCCTGGCGCATCGCGTACTTGGTGGCGTCGGAACGCGGGGGCAGCCGCAGGTCGACCGGGATCTTCGACGCCACGTCGAAGACCGCCCGGTCCAGGAAGGGCACCCGTACCTCCAGCGAGTTCGCCATCGAGATCCGGTCGGCCTTGACCAGGATGTCGCCGCGCAGCCAGGTGTAGAGGTCCACGTACTGCATCTTGGTGACGTCGTCGAGTTCGGTGCACTCGGCGTAGATCGGGGCGGTGATGTCGGTATAGCGCACCGAGGGGTCATAGCGGCGTAGCAGGTGCTGCTTCTCCTCCTCGGTGAACATCCGGGCGTTGCCGTAGTAGCGTTCCTCGATCGGGGTGGTGCCGCGTTCCAGGAAGCTCTTGCCCTTGACCCCCTGCGGGATCGCCTTCGACACCGCCCGCAGCCCCTTCTGCACGCCGTCGGGCAGGCCGTTGACCGAGCTCAGCGAGAGCGGTTCCCGGTAGATGGTGTAGCCGCCGAAGAACTCGTCGGCGCCCTCACCGGAGAGCACCACCGTGACGTGTTCGGCGGCCTTGCGCGCCACGAAGTAGAGCGGCACCAGCGCCGGGTCGGCGACCGGGTCGTCCAGGTGCCAGACGATCTTCGGCAGCGCCGCCATCATGTCCTGCGGCCCGATCTTGGTGGGAATGGTGGTGACATCGAGGTGCCGAGCCGACTCCTGGGCCACGTCGATCTCCGAGTAGCCGGGCACGTCGTAGCCGACCGTGAAGGTCAGAATATTCGGGTTGAACTCCCGGGCCAGCGCCACCACCGCGGTCGAGTCGATCCCGCTGGAGAGGAACGAGCCGACCGGGACATCCGACCGCATGTGAATCCGGACGCTGTCCCGCAACGTCTCCCGGATCTCGTGGTAGAGCTTCTGCTCGTCCGGCACCGGAGCCGGCCGGAACATCGGCTGATACCACCGACGGGCATCGATTCGACCGCCCGGCGACCAGGTCAGGTACTCCCCCGAGCCGATTCGGCGGATTCCCTGGTGCAGGGTGCCGGGCTCCGGCACGTACTGCAACGTCAGATAGTGGCTGAGGCTGGCCGTGTCGATGCCGGCGTCACCCTGGTAGTTGGCCGGCGCGAACGGCAGCAGGGCCTTCTTCTCCGAGGCGAGGTAGAGGCCGTCGGCCGTCTCCAGGTAGTGCAGCGGCTTGATCCCGAAGTAGTCGCGCGCACCGAAGGCACGCCGCTCCTGCCGGTCCCAGATCACGAAGGCGAACATCCCCCGCAGCCGGGTGAGCACCTGCTCACCCCAGTGGTGGTAGCCGGCGACGATCACCTCCCCGTCACCGGAGGTGGCGAACTGCGTCCCGTAGTCGCGGGCCAGCTCCTCCCGCAGCTCGATGTAGTTGTAGATCTCGCCGTTGAAGGTCAGCAGGTAGCGCCCGTTCGCGTAGGGCAGCGGCTCCTGACTGGACGCCACATCGATAATCGCCAACCGCTTGTGGGCGAAGACGCCATCCGCGTACTGGCCGGATGCGTCGCCGACCACTTCCACGCCGGTCTCGTCCGGGCCACGATGGTGCAGGCACTCCAACGCGTTGGCGATGTGGTCGCGGTGAGCCGCGGCGTCTCCGCGCGCGCTGAAAAAGGCTAGGAGTCCGCACATAGTTGTCATCTTTTCACGCCCTGGTGGCGGCCGTAGCGGCCGTCCGCGCAACCAGCTTCAGCCGCCGACCCGGCCCCGTCGGATACCGTCGGGACCAGCGACAACGCGAAGGGAGCGGAGATGACCGAGGAACGCATTCACCGCGATCCAGGGGGCACGGAGTCGCATGATCCGAAATTCCCGGCGGCGCTCCTGGCGTTCATGCGGCAGGGCTGGCGGGACAGTGCGCTACCGGTCGTCCCGCACCCGGCGGCGCCCAACTACGCCAGGCGCCGGGCGGCCCTCTCCGCGGCCTTCCCGGGCGAGACCCTGGTGATCCCCACCGGCGGCGAGCAGGTACGCGCCAACGACACCGCCCACCGGTTCCGTCCCGGCAGCGACTTCGCATACCTGACCGGCGACCACGAACCGGACAGCGTACTCGTACTCCGTCCGACCGGCTCCGGACATGAGCCCCTCCTCTACCTGCGGCCCCACGCGTCCCGGCAGACCGACGAATTCTTCCGGAGTCGGCACGGCGAGCTGTGGCTCGGCCGGCGGCCCACCCTTGCGGAGAAGTCGAGTGAGTTGGGCCTGCCCACCGCCGACCTCGCGGACCTGGACGCCGCCCTGGCCGACCTCGCCCCGGCCCGGACCCGAGTGCTGCGCGGCTTCGACGCCCGGGTCGACGCGGCCCTGCGCCCGTACGGCGGCCGGCGGGAGCGGGGACAGCCGCCCCGCGACCAGGAACTGGCCAGCGCGATCTCCGAGCTACGGCTGGTCAAGGACGAGTGGGAGATCGCCCAGCTCCAGGACGCGGTGGATGCCACGGTGCACGGCTTCGAGGATGTGGCCCGGGTACTCCCGGCCGACCGCGGGGTTTCCGAGCGGCTACTCGAGGGCATCTTCGCGCTGCGGGCCCGACATGACGGGAACGACATCGGTTACGGCTCGATTGTCGGCGCTGGCGAGCACGCCACGATCCTGCACTGGGTGCACAACCACGGCACCACCCGCCCGGGTGACCTGCTGCTGATGGACATGGGCGTGGAAAACGACCACCTCTACACCGCCGACGTGACCCGGGTGCTCCCGGTGAGTGGCCGGTTCACCGCGCTACAGCGTCAGATCTACGACATCGTGTACGCCGCGCAGCAGGCCGGCATCGAGTTCATCCGGCCGGGCGTGGCGTTCAAGGAGGTGCACCTGACCTGTATGCGGGTCCTCGCCGAAGGTCTGGCTGAACTGGGCCTACTGCCGGTCAGCGTGGACGAGGCGATGGACGAGAGGTCGGCGGTATACCGACGGTGGACCCTGCACGGCTTCGGGCACATGCTCGGCATCGATGTCCACGACTGCGCGAACTCGCGCAGTGCGGCGTACCGCGACGGCACCCTGGGCGAGGGCTATGTGCTCACCGTGGAGCCGGGCCTGTACTTCCAGCCCGAGGACGAGTTGGTGCCGGAGGAGCTGCGCGGCATCGGCGTCCGGATCGAGGACGATGTCCTGGTCACGGCGAACGGCACGGTGAACCTCTCCGCCGGACTCCCCCGGACCGCTGGCGACGTGGAGACCTGGCTGGCTGAACAGCGGGAGGCGGGACCCCGTCTGCCGGGCTAAACCTCGACGACCACGCTTCGGCCCCGCCGCTGGGCCGGGGACCGTACGGTCCCCGGCCCAGCGGCGGGGCCTTTCGTCTAGGTGGCCTCCTTTTGGAGCCGCCCGGCGCCAGCTGCGCTAGCCGCCCCAAGATGAGCTGAATGCGGGGATTTTTCGGATACATCCTCTCCATGAAACATCTTCCCATACGGTGGTCATCGGAGGCTGCAACCGTTTTGTAGCAGTTCGCGCCACCTTCGTTCGGTGCGGACCGTCTGGTAGTCGAAAGGGCGGAATGCTCTGATGTCCATTGACACAACAACTCCTTACGGCGGGAACAACGCCGACCCCCCGAACCGGGGACGGCGGACACTGTGGGTCGCCGCCGGTGTCGTTGGCCTGACCGGTGTCGTCGGGTTGGCCGCCCTTGGTGGGGTCGCCGCTCGAGACAACGAGACGCCCGAAGACGCCGGCCGGGCGGAGGCGCAGGCCAACATCCAGCAGAAGGTCAGCGACGCCGGCCCCGCCGAGGCCAGCCCCGCCGAGGGCGGCGCGGTCAGCGACAGCCAAGGCCAAGGCCAAGGTCAAGGCCAGTGGGGCGGCGGCGACAACCAAGACCAAGGTCAAGGCCAGTGGGGCGGCGGCGACAGCGGCCGAGAGGAGCACCGGAACACTGCGGACCACGCGAAAGCTGTCCCGTGCAACAGCGACAAGCTGATCCAAGCAATCGTCCACGCCAACCAGAACCGCGGCGGCGTGCTGACACTCGCCAAGGGCTGCACCTACGAGCTGACCCGAGGCGAGCACGGTAACGGACTGCCGGTGATCAAGGAACCGATCGTTCTCGACGGCTACGACACCACGATCGCTCGGGCCGCCAACGCCGCGCACTTCCGGATCTTCAACGTCGGGCGCGATGGTCACCTGACCCTCAAGGGCATTACCGTCAAGGGCGGACAGACGACGCCCCGCTGGGCTTACTCAACGCCCGAGGCGCTGCCATCGCTCGACCTCTCGATGACGCGGGAAGCTACTCAGGCAACCGAGCAGGCGGCAGTTGGATCAACAACCACCGGTACGGCGGTCAGCCGCTATGGCGACGGCGACGGCGCGGGAATCCTGGTCCAACGTGGTGGCAAGGCCGACATCGAGAAGAGCTCGATCGTGCTGAACCACGGCCGCAACGGCGGGGGCGTCGCCAACTACGGCACGACCACTATCCGGGACTCCGCAGTCGAACGCAACAGCGCCACCGAGTTCGGCGGCGGCGTCTTCAGCACCGGCATCCTACGGATCGAACGCTCGAAGATCGAACAGAACAACGCTCGCCATGGTGGCGGCGGCTTCGCCAACGGTTCGTTCAAGCCCGGCGCCAAGGGAGGAACCGTCTGGGTATGGAGTAGCACGATCAGCCACAACCAAACCCGAGGGCTGGCCGGCGGCATCCTCGACCGCTCCGGCAACACGAGTGTTACCCGTAGCGAGGTCACGGACAACACCGCAGGGCGGGATGCCGGCGGCATGCTCGGCGTCGACAAGTCCAGGTTGTACCTGGAACACGTGAAGATCGAACGGAATGTCGCCACGGACGTTGGGGGAGGCCTCGCGGTAGCCAACAACTCCACCGCGGTCGTGGAGGAGAGCGTACTCAAGGAGAACGTCGCCGAAGGCGCGGGCGGCGCTGGGCTGTTCAACGTAAATGCCTTCGTGACCCTGCGGAAGAGCGAAATCGTCGGCAACCGGGCGGTCGGCCCCTTCGCGGTGGGCGGTGGCGTGGTCAACGACTACGGCCAGGTATCCCTGATCCAGAGCACGGTGACCGAAAACTTCGCCACCACACCGCCGGGCGGCATCTTCACGACGAACAACGGAGTCAAGATCGACGAGAAGTCCGCGGTCAAGAAGAACCGGCCGACGAACTGCATGGGCAGCCCGGTCGTTCCGAAACGCTGCTTCGGATGAGTCACCCCTGAATGCACCACCACATAGATCGGGCTCCTCCGGCCGGGTGCGGCCGGAGGAGCCCCGCATCTGGCCGAACGTGCCGGAGCACGCTATCCGACCGGTAAGTCCCACTCTCATCCTCTAGATCACCTACCAGGGCACATAGGGGCAGTTACGCGTAATGAAAGTGGACGTCGCAATCTGTCCCCTGCAAGCCGAATGTGGGCTTCTTTCATAAAAGCCCTCGAGGTGAGAATGATTCCCATACGGTGTTTCTGGGAGCTACAACCGATTTGTAGTAGGGACACTCGCTCTCGAGCGAGGCGCCCCTGTCTGGTATGAGGAGAGGGTAGAGAGCTCCAATGTCCAACTACCAAGATCCAAACAGCGCCGCCGGCCCGGAGGCCGCGTCGAAACGACGACGCAAACTCTGGCTCGCCAGCGGCGTCGCCGGCCTCACCGGCGTGGTCAGCATCGCCGCAGTTGGTTTCACCGGGGCCGGAGCCGGCGCCCGGGACCTGGCCCGGAACACCGCTCAGATCACCACAAACGAGCAGGCAGCCGACGACCGAGGCACGGGCGGCGAGGGCGACTGGGAAGCCAACCACAGGGGCAGCTGGGACGGCAAGCAAAACAAGGAGAACGCCGGGAAGAAGCACGGGAAGGAGGTGCCCTGCAAGACCGACAAGCTGATCCAGGCGATCATCTACGCCAACAGCAACCAGGGTGGCGTACTCAAGCTGGCGAAGGACTGCACCTACACGCTGACCCGGTCCGACGGCTACGGCAACGGCCTGCCGATCATCAAGGAACCGATCACGCTTATCGGGCAGAACACCAAGATCGTCCGGGATAGCCAGGCCGAGTTCTTCCGAATCCTCAACGTCGGCCGGGGTGGACATCTAAAGGCCCAGGGCCTGACCATCAAGGGCGGAAAGACCCTTGCGGACAAACGGGGCCCGAACAGCCCTGAGGCGATGTGGTCACGCTTTTCGAACTCGGTCGCGGCGGGAGAGGCTGCAAAGGCGGGCCAGCCCTACCTACCGCTGTTCCAGGGCGAGCCACAGGCTGCGGGAGCCGACACCACGACCCCGGCCGCCACGGCCAACCCCACGGCGAACACGGAGACCCCCGTCGACACAGCAGGACCAGCACAGTGGTCAGGCGACGCGGTGACCGGAGACGCCAGCACTAACGGGGACGCCACCACGGACGATGTCACGAATGTGGACGCCGCCGCCACCGACGAGGCCACCACCGACGACACCGTCGCCACGGACGAGGCCACCGCCACGGACGAGGCCACCGCCACCGACGACACCGTCGCCAC
>NZ_JCANTD010000021.1:0-96801 GCF_059570675.1 Salinispora goodfellowii
CCTGGACCGGCGACGACCTGCGCGTGCTCGGCGACCTCGGCTACGAAGGCGAAGCGACCATGATCACGGTCGCGTTCAAGAAGCCCAAGAACGGTGCCTGCACCGACGTCCAGCAGCAGTTCAACCGCGCCCACAACGGCATCCGCGCCATCGCCGAACGTGGAAACTCCCTGCTCAAGACCACCTTCAAAGCGCTGCGCAACGTCAGCCTCTGCCCATGGAACATCGGAAAGATCACCGCAGCCGCTCTGGTCCTCCTGCACATTGACCACGCCCGCACCACGTGATCACACACCGCCACGACCTGTTACGCGGAAAGGCTCAGTGGACAAGCACGAGCGATGGCGGGCCGCGTCCCCAGGTCAAGGGCCATGAAACAGCAGCTCAGGGGGCCGTGTTGGTTGCCTGGAGGTCAAGGAGTCGCCGGGGCACACGCGGGGCGCAAGACAGCGTCAAACCGGCAACCAGCCGTCAATGACGTGAGCCCAGGAGCGAGCGTGAGCAGCGCGTCGACCAGGCTGCCGCAGGTCGCGGGCGAGACGGTTTAAGTTCCGCTTCAACGTCTGACCGACTCGCTGTTCCGTCGCGGACTGGCGATCAGTCGTAGACGTCGTACTCGGATTCGTCGACCAGGCCCGTCACGAAGGTCTCGAAGTCGGGGGCGAGGACCGTGATCTGGTAGTTCCACTCTTGGTCGACGTGTACGACGGCGGGCTCACCAGGCGAGCGGTAGTCGAGGGCGACCATGTCGTGACCCGCCGACGGGCAGTCGGCGATGTAGATGCCGATGTCGGGGTAGCCCCATTCCGCTACCCAGAACGTGCTGCCGAAATCGCCGCAAAGGCTGAACCGAGCAGTTCGGCCGATCGCCGCCAGCGTGTACACGCCGACGCGGTCCTCAGCCCAGGAGGTTCGGCTCGGTGCAGGGTGGGCGTCCCGGGCGAACGAGCCGCCGTTGTGCCGACGGGCCAGGTCGACGTACGCCGTGGGTAGCTCGTACCCAAGCTGCGCTTCCACCACCCGCAGAATCTCGTCGGTGAGCGAGTTCTCGAGCGGGCCGGATCCGTCGAAGACAGTTGCGGGATCGAGCACGGGTCGACGGTAGTCGGTTGGCGTCAGTTCGAGGAGCGCCGGTAGCCCTGCTGCTGTCGACAGCAACGATGACAGCAACAGGGCCAGGCGGGGAGGGCCAAGGACGGAAAGTGGTGGATCAGTACCCGACGTCAGAGACGTGCGCGGACGCGCATGGACGGAGCGCCCAGGACTTACAAGCGAGGGGTCGGGCGGCTTGGCAGAACCGGGATGGTGCGGCCAGTAGGTGCCGCCTGCCGCGCAGGGTGTGGGGTTCGGTGCGGATACTGGCGTGGTGGAGAAGCAGGCGACGGAGTTGACCCGGTGGACCATCCACGGCGAGCGGGTCGTGGATGACACCCGGCGGGCGCGGTTGAGTATCGCCGAGGTCGAGTTGCCGGATGGAGCTCGCTTCGAGCAGTACGTGATCCGGGCTCCCCGGTCGGCCATGGTCGCCGTGCTCGATGATCGGGAGCGCCTGTTGTTGATGCGGCGGCATCGGTTCGTGTTCGACCGGTGGGTGTGGGAGCTGCCCGGCGGCTATGTTGACGACGACGAGCACCCGGCGCAATGCGCGGTGCGGGAGGTTGAGGAGGAGACCGGCTGGCGGCCCCAGGCGGTCGAGCCGTTGCTGTCCTTCCAGCCCTGGGTCGGGACCGCCGACGCCGAGAACCTGCTGTTCCTGGCCCAGCGGGCCGAGTACATCGGTGCGCCCGTGGACGTGAACGAGGCGGAGCAGGTCGCGTGGATTCCGCTCGACGAGGCGTACGAGCTGGTGTCCCAGGGTGAGATCGTCGGTGCCGGCACGGTGATCGCGGTGCTGGAGCTGGTCGCGCGTAAGGCCCGGGGGGAACTGTGATGGTCAGCGTCGCGGGCCGAGGGCGGCGTTGACGCGGCCGGTGAAGTGCCGGACGGCGGGTAGTCGCCGGTGCGGGGCGAGTGGGGTTTGCAGGTCGCGGAGGTAGCGGACGGCTCTGGCGGAGCGGAGTTGGGTGGTCAGGGTCAGGGCTTGCGCGCCGATGGCGCAGGCTCGTTCGGGTTGCCCCTGGTGGGCGTGGATGTTGGCGAGTAGGGCGAGGTTGAAGGCTTTGCCGCGTACGAAGCGATCGTTCATGCGTAGGGATCGGGCGGCGAAGCGTTCGGCGTGGGTGTTGCGGCCGAGGGCGTGAAAGCAGTGGCCGAACTTGGCGGACAGGTATGCCTCGTCGAAGTAGCTGAGCCATTGCGGGTCGGTGCTGCGGTCGGCTCGGTCGAGGGCTTGTTCTGCCTTGTGCAGGGCGGTGGCGCAGGCTCGTTCGTCGTTGGCTTTGGCCAGGGCGTGGGCTTGCATGACGTGGGCTTCGGCGGTCAGGGCGGGAAGTCCGGCGCGGTGGGCGGTCTGGCCGGCGGCGCGGGCGAGGTCGAGGCCGGCGGTGGTGTGGCCGAGGTAGGTGGCCTGGTGGCTCATCGCGGCGAGGATCTCCGCGCCGAGGCCGTCGTCTGCGGCGGCGTGGGCGAAGTCCAGGGCGAGGGTGAGGTACCGCTGGGCGATGCCGTGTTGGGCGGTGTCGTACGCCTGCCAGCCGGCGAGTTGGGCCAGTTCGGCGGCAGCGCTGAGTAGTTGTTGGCCAGTGGGGTGGTCGAAGCGGCCGTCGGTGAGTAGTGGGGTCACCTCCTGGTGGAGGTAGCGGGCGACAGTGTCGCGGGCATGTCCGCCGCCGTACTGGTTGTCCAACTGGCGGTATGTGCCGGTCATGGCGCGGATGGTGTCGATCTCCGGTTGACCGACCGCGTTGCGCCCGGGCTGGGTGATCGGAGCCGGGTCGGGTGCGGTGAACCAGCGCAGTGCGGGCAGGGTGTAGCCGGCGGAGTGGAAGGCCACCTGCCGGAGTACATCTCGACGGTTCACGTCACCTCGCCAAAGCTCTGCGGCACTGCGTACGTCGTCTTGCCAGGTCCGGTTGGCCGGCGGTTCGCTGGGCCGATCGGGGGTGAGCCGGCCGGGGACGGCCGGCGATGTGGCCTGTCGGGGTGCCAGCCCCATGTGGATTCGCGCATGGTTGGGCATCCGGCAGCCGTCGGCGATCCGCTCCAGGACGTCGATTGAGGTGACCTTGCGGCCGGCCATGATCCGACTGACGTAGCCCTGTTCCAGCCCGACGGCGGCCCCGATCTGGCTCTGACTCGCCCCGGTGAGACTGGCGATCAAACGGAACAGCGCGCCGATGTCGCGGGCGGCCAAGGCGGCCAGCACCTCGCCGTGCGACCACGCATCCTCCGGTATTCGCAGTGGATCGAGCAGCACGGCAGCTCCCAGCGTCGCGTTCCGACTACTCAAGGTGTTACGACCGAAAGCCTAGAGCGGCGATTCGTGCTGGTCGAGCCGTCCCATGTCACCGTGACATGACCGCTGGCCATGGAGCGGTCCGTCGCCGGGCGGGATGGTCGGCGCATGTTCTTCGATGTCGACAATCCGCCCGTTGAGCCGCCCGCAGAGTGCCGGCGCCGCTTGCTGTGGCGACTGGCCCGCGCCCTCTGGGAGGCCCATCGGCCAGACAGCGCCGGCTTCTGCGTGGTCGCCGGCTGCTGGCATGAGAACCAACGCAATCCCTGCCGGCTGGCCCAACTCGCCCAGGAGGGGATGCGAACCGCCTGTGGTGAAGCAACCCCCGCCTCGCCGCCCTGGATCGCCGTTACCCGCCAGCGTCTGGCGGCTGGGGACATCGACCCCGTGGACGCCGTCGCCGAACTCCTCTGGCGCCACCGCCACCGCCACATCCCCAGGGCGGGGCGGTGACCGGTGGGAGTCATCTTCACCTCGACGGCCTTTCGAGAGTACGCCCAGGCACAGGTGGCCTACGCGGATATCCTGCTGATCAAGCACTCCGAATCGGCTCTGAGCCTGTGCCGGTGCGGCCGACTCCACCCCTGCGACGACCGCCAGCACTGGCTACGCATGCGCGCCCACTTCGGGCGGTTTATCGCCAACGAGCAGTACAGCAGCGAAGTACAGCAACCCAGCCCACCGAACCCGACCCGAAGCGACCCCAGCAGGCCAGACGACCTTGCATGACACCCGATCCGGCCGGCCCGCCGAGAGTTCGGGACGAAGAGGTCGTCGGTTCGAATCCGGCCACCCCGACCAGGTTAGAGGGCACATCCGATCGACGGATGTGCCCTCTAATGCTTTGTACAGCCGGCGAAGGCCAGCGTGCCGACGGTGACCGCGCCGACGGTGTCGTTGCTGCCGGAGGTGCCGGCGTGCTCGGTGCGGCGGTAGGCGACGCGGATGTCGCGGAGCAGGCCGAAGGTGACCGAGTAGCGGCGGGCCTTGGTAAGGAAGTGGCCGCCGTAGCCGGGCGCGTGCCCGTCGCTCCGCTGGCGCTCCGACTTCGGTCACGCAGGATGCCCGGTGGCTGGCGCGGAGGTGGGTAGCCCGGTGGGCCGCCGCATGACGACAGGTAGTTGCCCAGTGGGGTTGGTGGGCCGGCAGCCGGCCGGGCCGCGCGGCGAGCACCGCGCGGCGTGAGGGAGTGCACGCCGGCCGCGTCGGCGAGCTGACGGCGGTCGCGGGGTTGCGGTTACTGCGCCTCGTTCCTAGCCCTAACTCGTTCGTCTGCAATCTCGACGGTTTGTTGTTGCCACTCCAGATCAGGGCTCCTGGCAGCTACCCTGACCGGACTCACACCGGCAAGCAACGAACGAGCTTCAGGCGTGCCCCGGCTCCCGCCAGGGCACGCCTCGCCAAAGGTCGACTGACGAGAAGCGGCGGGAGAGCGCTCGCACCGGGGTCAACCCAGATGCGTTGTTCGACGACCCGGCATCAGCGCTGGAGCGGTGGCCCGACCGATCGGTCAGGCAGCGTGCATGACGTCGTATCGGGACGCCTCGACGAACTGGGGTGCCCACTTCCGCTTCTGCCGGAGCATGTAGCGGTTGAGGCGGCGGGCGAAAAATCCGAGCGGACGGTGGAAGTCGATGATGACGATGACGCGATCCTGGGCGCTCTCGTTAATCACCTCGTGCTCGTGGTTGACGTCCAGCACCACACCCTCGCCTTCGCGCCAGGTGTAGTACACGTCCTCCAGCCGGATACGCGGTGGCTTGTCAGTGGGCACACGGATCGCAAGGTGGTATCGGAGCACGCCCGCGTACGGATCGCGGTGCGGCGGCAGCGGGACCCCCGGCTCGAGGATGGAGATGAAGGCGTTGACGACGGTCGGCGTAGACTCGGCGAACGTCAGGAGTGTGGGGCACTCGGTACGGGCGAGTTCGTTCGACTGCCCGAACATGTACGCGTAGTAGAGCTTCCAGTCTTGCGATACCTGGGCGGCCCGAACCGGATCGAAGGTGCCGTACCGGGGAATCTCCCGGCTGGCGAGCAGTTTCTCGACCTCGGCCTTGAGCTCGGAGAACTTGTCCTCAAGCGCGCGGACCTCGGGAAAGTACTGGTTCTGTGACAAGATTCGCGGCCGTTTCGCTCCGCCGGCGGCCCGCAGGAACATCCAGTTTGTGGCGGCCCGGATCCTCGGGTGGTTGACGCTGACCGAACCTTTCATCGTCGCTACCTCTCTGGTGGTGGGATCACAGGTCGTCGGGGACGGGGCGCAGGCCGTCTCGACCGGCCTGCCAGTACGTGAGGACGCCGTCGGCCCGCTCGATCCCGAACCGCAGGTGGGCCAGGCAGCGGTCGATGACGATGAGCATCGAGCGGTAGTCGGGAGCATGACCACGCAGCAGATCCATGAAGAAGGTCATCACTCCAGGGGTCAGGGTCACGCCCGGTGCGACCCGGTCGGCGTAGCCGACGATCCCGGACTCCTGCCGGACCCGCGCCGCTCCGGTGATGTCGCGCAGTGCCCCGCCACTTATCGGAGGGAGGTTCGAGTACTGGAAGTGAACGCCGTCGATCTCCGGCGCGGTGATCGGTGCGATCGGCATGCCGCAGCTCGCGGCCAGGCCGAGGGTGAGCAGGTCCAGCCCGGTCGCGCGCTGATAAAGGTCACCGAGGAACCCGCCGATCCGGCCGTTAACCTCGATGATTTTCGGTCCGTCTGGCGTCAGCTTCAGCTCGGTGTGGGTGATGCCTCGCTGTACGCCGAGTGCACGCACCGCCGCGGACGCCACGCGGGAGACCTCGGCGATCTCTTCCTCCGGCAGGTGGGCCGGTAGGAACTGGCCCTGTTCACGGAACGGGGACAGCAGCGGGAACTTCCCTGTGACGCCGAGCGTGACCGGTTCTCCGTCGACGACGAGGGACTCCACGGACACGTAATCACCGAAGTCCCCGGAGCTCCTGCCGGACAGGAACTCCTCGAACACGAAGGGTCGCTCTATGCTCGGCTGCACCGCATCAGGCAACTCGGGTGTACCCACGAGATAGGTATCGCTGCTGCTCTGGCTCCGTTTCGGTTTGACAACGACCGGGCCGGGCCGATCAGCCAGGATCGCCGATGCCTCCTCGCGGCTGGTCACCAGAGCCGACCACATCCTTTCGACCCCGTGTTCGGCCAGCCGTTGCCTCTGCACCCATTTGTCGGTCAACGCCCGGACGACGTCCCGGTCGTGATACGGCAGTCCCAGGCATTCGGCCAGGATGGCCGTGGTGGGGATCATCGCCTCGCTGAAGGTGAGGATGGCGGTCGGACTGTGAGCGCGCAGCCGGGAAATCGCCTCGGCCGGCCGGTTGACGTCGCACAGCAGCACCGGGCCGAACTCGGCGTACTCCTGCCGCTCCGCCGGATCCATCGAACTCGTCCAGGTGACGAAGACCGGGGTGCACCCGCATGCGGTGCAGGCTCTGGCGATGTCCGCTGGCCGGATCGCGGAGGCCGGGACGACGGCGACGACCACAAGGTTCATCGCGCATCCACCTCGGCCCGTAGCCGGTAGACCTGGTCTTTGAGCTGCTCGATGCGCCGATAGTCCCGATCGATGTCGCGAATGGTGGGCGCACCCATGAAGATTCGCATGGTACTCGAGTAGAGGTCGACGGTGGGCCGGATCCGTCCGCCGGGTTCGATCTTGACGTCGAACCGATAGACGCTGTCGAGGGCCGCGATCTCCGTGACGACCCGCTCGTCGATACGGTCGACGACGCCGTCGAGCGTCGTGGAGGTGGTGCAACAGACCGCCTCATACCTTTTGTCATAGTGGCGCCCGGCGTAGGAATCGAGGAAGTCTCGGGGTCGCAGCACCTCGAGGGCCGACAACGTGGCCTGGTTGGCACCGGCGCAGCGATCGTGGAAGCCGGGGTGCATGTTGCCGGCGATCCGGCAGCCGACCTCGACCAGCGCCGGGCCTTCCGGAGTCACGATGACCTCGGCGTGCGTCGGGCCGAAG
Organism: Salinispora goodfellowii; assembly: GCF_059570675.1. Classification (NCBI taxonomy): domain Bacteria; kingdom Bacillati; phylum Actinomycetota; class Actinomycetes; order Micromonosporales; family Micromonosporaceae; genus Salinispora; species Salinispora goodfellowii. The sequence goes on from NZ_JCANTD010000021.1 coordinate 7,393, forward strand.
CGGACGCCCAGTACCTCCAGTGCACGGTCCACATAAGCCGTCAATTCGGGTACGGGCGCCTCGTCGGGATCGAGGAGACGTTCCCGGTCATAGATGTTGCGGCCAGACGGCAGCAGTCGCTTGCGGTACTCCCAGACGCCGCAGACATAGCGCTGTCCTTCGTGCGTGACCATGTCCACCACGTATTCGGTGCCCGGCAGAAACGACTGGACCAGCACGTGCGGGTTGGCTTCGCCGTAGATGGTCTCCGAACCGAGGACCGCCTCTACCGCAGCCTGCATCTGCGCCTCGGTGGTACAGATGAACACGCTATCGCCGGCCGCGGAACGCCGGGGCTTCACCACCACCGGAAGGCCCCGCCCCCGCCGCAGCCAGTCGACGACGTCGTGAACGTCGCCGCTGCTGATCTGTTCGGCGCAGTGCAACCCGGCGTCCCGCAAAGCCTCGATCATCTCGTACTTGTCCCGGCGCGCCTCGGAGCGGCCGGGGTCGTTCAGCGGCAGCCCCAGTTCCCGGGAGAGCGCGTCGGCCAGCAGCACCCCCGGTTCCTGACCGGCCAGTACTCGCACGGGTGCGTACGCCTGCAACTGCTCCACCGTCTTGGTCAGGTCCTCGTGAACGATCAGGGCCGCGTACCCGCTCAGGTCCGGTTCGGGCATCGACGACATGAACTCGCTCGTGCTTTGGACATGCACGACGTCCGCTCCGAGCGCGGTGAACTCTGGCAACATGTACTTGCCCGAGGTGTAGGCGTCGACCAGGACGACTACCGGCCTGGGATGTGACATCGGACCCTCCAGTCCACGAACGTTCGGCTGACGGCAGCAGCTCCGGATCAGGTTGACGAGAAGCCGCCGTCGAGGAAGATCGTCTGACCGGTCAGAAAGGCGCAGGCGTCACTCGCCAGGAAGACGGCGATGCCCGTGAAGTCGGCCAGCTCACCGTTGCGGCCGATCATGGTGCGTCGGGCCATCGCTTCGACTCGTGCCGGATCCTGGAAGACCGGCTCGGTAAGCGGGGTGTGCACGAAGCCCGGCGCGATGGCGTTGACGCGGACCCCTCGCGCTGACCATGCCTCAGCCTGGGATCGAGTGAGTGCGGCGACGGCCGCTTTGGAGACTCCGTAAGCACCGCTGTTGCCGAAGGCGCGGACAGTCTGCTGGGAGGCGACGTGGATGATGCGGCCCCAACCCTTGGCGGCCATCGTCGGTCCGAAACGCTGCCCGAGCAAGAACGGCGCCTCGACGTTGACTGCCATGGTGCGGTCCCAGTCGTTCTCGGACAGCTCGTCCAGGTGCGGCCTGAGGTTTATGCCGGCGGAGTGGACGAGGATGTCCGGAGAGCCGTGCCGCGCGAGGATCTCGTCGGCGACACGATGGGTACCGGCGCGGTCGCCGAGGTCCCCGCTAAGCCAGTCGGCCGAGCCACCGGCGTTCCGCAGCTGCTCGGTGACCTCCCGCAGCTGCTCGGGCCGGCGAGCCACCACCAGTACGTCCGCACCGGCCCGGCAGAGCGCATCCGCGATCGCCCGGCCGATGCCCGAACTGCCGCCGGTGATGACGGCCCGCCGTCCCTTCAGCGAGAACAGGTGCTCGATTGCGGAATCCATCAAAGAAACTCTTTCGCTCGGCTCACGATGTCGTTCCGTACTCATACACGCTGGCGGGTAGGGCGAAGGCGGACATCGTCGAGGTGGACGTGGATGGGGCGATCGATCACGAAGCCGACCGTCTCCGCTACGTCCTCGGGCGTCAGCAGAGGCCCGTTCTCCCGGATGATCCCCTCGAACCAGGCCATGTCATACCCAGCTGCCTCCTGGAAGCCGGACTGCACGAAACCCGGTTCGACCAGAGTCACCCGGACGTTGTACGCGCAGACCTCCTGGCGGAGCGCCTCGACGAGCGAGTGCACGGCGAACTTCGACGATCCGTAGACCGGATTGCTCGCGGAGACCTGACGGCCGACCGTGGAGCCGATGACGACGATGTCGCGTACCTGACGGCCGCCGTCTCGCTCGGCCTGTGCCACGAAGTACCGACCCGCGGCGCGCAGCTGGCGTAGCACCGCGAGATAGTTGACCTTGAGTAGGTCTTCCCACCGGCTGGGGTCGGAACCCAACACGGTGCCCGGTAGACCGTTGCCGGCCGACACCACGAAGATGCTCGCCGGTTCCCACTGCTCGGCGCTGTCCAGCAACTGCCGAGGATGTGCCGGGTCGGTGACGTCACCCCTCACCGGACGGACCTCGCCGGGCTGCCGAGACATCTCAGTCGCGAGCTGCTCCAGGTGCTTGCTGTTGCGTCCGGCCGCCACCACCCGCAGGCCGCGCTGAGCGAAATGCGCGGCAATCGCTCGTCCGATGCCCGACGATGCGCCGGTAACGACCGCTACTCGTCGCTCAGTCACGCCCCGCCCCCGCCTGCTTCACCACAGGTATCTCTCCCTCGTCGATAAGCCCGGTCACGTACCCGTACAGCCAGTCAGGAGTCGGCGGCGGGAACGTCACGCCGAGCCGCGACAGCGTGTGCAGTGTCCGAGAGTGCTCGTACCGGACGTTGCGTTCCGGGCGCTGGGCCCAGAAGTACGCCAAGGCGGTCTGCTCGTCGCCATCCACCACATGTCGGCCGAACAGTGCTGCGAAGGTCGGCGACGGGTCTTCGTGCAGCTCGCACCCGCCCGCCCGCATGGCTTCGAACAGGTCCTGGTAGGACACGGGGTGCGGGCTTTCGACGTGGAAGGTTCCACCGTCGATCCCGACGTTGCGGGAAATCGCCAGAATTCCTTCAGCCACCACGTCCACCGGGCTGAACGTGAGCGTCTCCCCGTCGAGGCTCGGCACCCGTCCGAGGTACGCACAGCCACGAAGCAGCTGGACCAGGCGACTGGAGCCGGCGTTGCGCTGGAACCGGCCCGTACGGGAATGTCCACTCACGTTCCCAGAACGGTAGATAAACCCCCGGCCGCCACGTGCCACGAAGTCGTGGACAACTCGTTCCGCCTCGTACTTGCTGCGTTCGTAGTCGTTGAGGAACTTTTGACCGACGTCGAGGCTGTCCTCGGAGAATACGACCGGTGGGCCCTCCGGCCCCCTCCCGCTGACCGCCAGCGTAGAGACGTGATGCAGATCCTTGGCCCGGCCGGTCGTGGCGAACTGAACCATCGCATGCACCGCTGCGGTGTTCTGCCTGGTGAATGACTCACGGTCACCGAAGAGGCGGGTGTCAGCGGCGAGGTGGTAGACAGCCTCGGTCTCCCGAGCGAGCGCGTCGTACGTCCGCTCGTCGAGGCCCAGGCCCGGATCGGCGAGGTCGGCGGTGTGCACGACCAGCCGGCCGGCATACCGGTCCAGGCTTTCCCCCGGCAGGTGCCAGGCATACGCCTCGCGTAGCCGTTCGGTGCCCGAGGCGCCAGCGTGGGCACGGACCAGGCAGTGCACTCGGCTGGTGGTTCGGGTCAGCAGCAGGTGGAGCAGGTACACGCCGATGAACCCGGTGGCCCCGGTGAGTAGGACAGAGCCGTAGCGGCGCGTGGAGTGGGACGCTACCGAAGTCAGCTCGCGGAGCTCGGTGGGCACCTGCAGGAGCACACCCGTGCTGGAACCATGCTCCATGACAAGTTGTGCCGGGCCCGCGATGATCCCGCAGGTGCTCAGCAGATGCGTCCGGGTCGCCCGGCAAATTGCCCGTACCTGCTCCGGATCGTGTCGGCCGGCGGTGAACGACAGGTCGGCGATGAGCTGACCCTCGTGGACCCGGGCGCTCAGCTTAAGCGGATAGATTCGGTCGTTGTCCGCACCGCGTACCGGCCCCACGGCATACGGGGAGACGGTAGGGCGTAACTCACCCGAGGAGGGCAACGCGAGAGATCCGAGGTAGTTGTAACAGATCTCCGCCCGGCGAGGCTCTTCATGGAGACCGTACGCGATGCCGAGATGAGGTACGTCCCTCAGCGCCGCGGAGGTGGCCTCGACGGTCGCCGCGACATCGCCGGCTGCCACCCGCAGCCGGACCGGGTAGGTGGAGGTGAACCAACCCACCACGCGGGAGACGTCGACGGACTCGTCGAACGTCGTGCGGCCGTGGCTCTCCACGTCGACGACCAGGTCGTCCAGACCGTACACCTCGCGGTACGCCTGAGCGAACGCGGCGAGCAGCGCCTCGTTAGGACTGGTGGAGATCGCCAACGCAGCCGTCTCCCGCCGAGAGAACCCGAACCACACCGCCTGCGCGTGTGCTTCGAGGTTGTCCTCGCGAGACCGGGCCGGAGGCAGAGGCAAGTCGCCCAGACCAGCCCAGTGGTCGAGGTCCGCCCGCATCTGCCCGGCATGCTCGCGGAGATGCGCCGCCCATGCCCCGAAGTCGGAGGGCTGGTGTGGACGGGCCGGTTGCCGGCCGAGTCGCCGTTCTTCGTAACAGCGGCTGAGATCGTCCACTATGATGCGCCAGGAGACGGCGTCGACGGCGAGCACAGCTAGCATCGCCACGACGATCGCGGCCGTCCGATCAAGATGGATACCGACCAGATGCCCTTGACCGATGCCTTCGCCGCGCAGACGCCGACGGAGCTGGGACACCTTGTAGTCCAGCTCCGCGTAGGACAAGCGTTGTGCGCCGGCGACGACGGCGGGGCGGTCCGGGTCGGATTGTGCGTGCGCACGAATCAGCGCCGGGAACATTGCCGTAGTCCTTTGGGAGGGTTGAGTCAGGCGGCTGAGGATGACCGGCGGCCAGAGGCCGCCGGTGGAAGACATCAGCTCCAGTAGACGAGCGGCTCGTCCCTGCCCTTGGACGCGATGAACGCGGCGGCACCCACCCGGTGTTCACCGTGCCCGGGAGTCACGGCATGGAGCATTCGGGGGCTGAAGATGATCAGGTCACCGGCAGCCGGGTGAATCTCGTGAACCGGCGGCTCGACCGTCGCGGGGTCGAGGCCCTCCACATCGAGAATAATTTCCTTCTCCTCCGGAGTGGGCTCCCGGAGCCACAGCTGCAGATTGCCGCCCTCTTCAGGAACCTGCAGGTAAATGTTGGCCACCAACTGGTTGAGCACGCCTTGGATCTCCGGAGCGTCGGTCTCCTGGTCAATGGCATCGTTGTGCGGGTAAAACTCCGACGTGCTCGGCTGGAACACCCCGGAAAGCGCCGACGAAGCAGGCCCGCTTGCGCAGTCGCAGCAGGTTGGCACCAGAGGGCCACAGTTCCTGCAGTTCCAGCCGAATGCGGTCGACCGGGGAAAGCTAGGGGTGAAACATCTGCCGGACGTCGGCAATAGCCGGGAGTGCGGCGTCGTGATATTTCTTGGTCAGCTCCGCATCCCATTTGGTGTCGATGTGTGGCACGTAGACACGCCCGACACTACTGGTGTGCTGTTTGTGGTAATGCCCAAGAGATGGGTGATTGATTGCCTTCTGAGCGACCGTGGCGGCGACAGCGGTAGGGTAGTAGCCGCGTACGTGGATCGCGCCGATCTGGCGCTCCGCAAGCTGTTGCAGCGTTTCGGTGGTCAGTTCGGAAGCAATGACGTTGGTGAAGGTGCGCACTACCGGTGTGGTGGCAGCAGTCATGTAAGATCCATCCTCGCATGAAAATGTGGAAATCCGGCTGCCGCAACACAGCCGAATAATCGGTCACTGATCGGCGAGGCCCCCGTGAGGCTCACACTTCCGGGCTTAGCACGGCTTCGAGGTGCTGCCCGGACGACATGAACGTACCCAGCACACCAACGCCCGTCAACGCCTTTGCCATCAAATGTTGGGTGACCCACTGCCTACTGGCGAGTAGCTTACGTTCATGAAGGACTGCGGCTAGGTTGAAGCGGAGCTGCCCCCCAAACATCCCGGCGATCGATTACAGTTTGGCGCGCGACAAGCTGACGGTCCATTCGCAGTTTTTTTGCCACCATCAATATATGCACGTCACGGGGGCTCGACCAATGCAGACACCATGGAAACACGTTTCGCTACCTGCCGGGGTGCACGTGGCGCTCCGAGCCGCGGACCTTCCTCGGCGCGCATGGGATGACCTGGCCGGGCCGTCGGACATCTTCTTGACCTGTCGCTGGCTGGATGTTGTCGAGGCGACTGCCGGTGTCCCCATGGCGTATCTGTGGACCGGGCCTGCAGACCGACCGGTGGCCGCGTTGGCCACGGCCCTCGCCACGGATGCGGTGCCCTGGGCGCTTGGCCGGCCCGACGCCGTGCTGCGCAACAGTGCCGCAGCGGGGCTGGCTGGGGCGGCTGACCTGCTAGCCGGACTGGGCCATGACCCGACGAAAAGGCTTATGCCCACGCTGCTGGCAGGTGGCCGACAAGTCGGCGGCACGCGGGTACTGACCGGCTCGGATACCACCGCCGCCGACCTCGAATCGCTGGTCACCGCAGCGGAGGCACTCGGACGCGAGGGCGGGGCAGCTACCGTCTGCTTTCTCTACCTGGACGAACAGGAGTACTCGCTCACGCGGTTACTCGCCGAGCGCGGCTACACACGGTTCACCTCCGGCCACTACAGCTCGCTGTCGGTGCCGCAGGACGGCTACTCCGGCTACCTCGCCTCCCTGCCTCGCAAACAGCGGGTGTCGATCGGTGCGGAGCGACGGCGCGTCGAAGAGGCGGGAGCGAAGTTCACCGTAGAGTCGCTGGACAATGGCGACCTGCCCCGGTTCGCCGAACTCGAATCAGCCCTGCTCGCCAAGTACGACATCGACTTGCGGCCCGACCAGCTACTACCGTTGCTGTGCCAAGTACGTGACTGCTTCGGCCCTGACGCCTTCGCGATGGTCGCCCGGGCGGAAGGCGACATCCGCGCCTTCGCACTGATCCTGCGTCACGGCGACACCTGGTACGCCCGGCAAACCGGATACGACTACGCCTACCAGCGGCGCACCGGAGCCCCACTCTACTTCGAGCTGCTCTACTACCGTCTCATTGAGGAGGCCGCAGTGGCTGCCGTCAAGAAAATCTACTACGGACTGGGCAGTGCGGACACCAAGCGGTCCCGCGGCTGCGTAGCAAGCGAGCAGCACGCTCACCTGTTGTTCCTGTGACCAGCCGTCGAGCCGATAGCACGGCACCGCGACCCCCGGTCCTCCCGCGTGGCCCCGGTGCGGTCATGGTGGGATCTGCCGGCTTCGTTAACGCCCTCGGTATGGGGTTTTTCTATCCGTTCAGCTTGCTGTTTTACACCTCGGTGTCCAAACAATCGCTAACAGCCGTGGGTGGCGTGCTGACCCTTACCGCGCTAGTGGTGTTGCCCGCTTTGCACCTGGTGGGCAAGCTAGTGGACCGGATCGGACCCCGCCCGGTCCTCGTCGCATCGGCGGTCCTGAGAGGACTTTGCTTCGTCGGGTTCGTAGCGGTGCCGGGCCTAATCCCACTAGCAGTCATCAGCCTGTTGCTCGCGCTGGCCACCCGGGCAGACAACGTGGCGGCCCCTCTGCTGGCGTACCGGCTGGCACCTGAAGGTGAGACGAGTCAATGGCTGGCCTTGTCCCGGGTGGTCTTCAACGCGGGAATGGGACTGGGTGCGCTGATCGCGAGTGTGTTTATCGTGGACTCGGCCCAGGGGTTCATCGCCCTCGGGCTGATCTACGCGACGTGCTTGGCGGTTACCGCGGGGCTCTACTTCATGACCCGCAAGGTGCCGGACATCGGGCCGGCGTCGTCCGACCCGGGGCTCGCCCGGCCCAAGGGCCCCTGGCGAAACCGTGCGTTCATGCGGGTGGCAACCGCTAACGCGCTGTTACTCGCGGCGGCCTTGGCCGTGGAATCCGGCATGCCGGTGTTCATTCTCCGAAATCTCAGCCTGCCATCATGGATGGTCGGTGTGCTTTTCGCCACGAATACCGCGCTGCTCGCGGTGCTGCAGCTTCCGCTGAGCCGGAACCTCGACCGATATCGACCCGGAACCGTGCTCGCCGTTGGCGGAATGGCGTACGTCGGTCTCTACGCCGCTCTGCTGGTGGTTGCCGACGTGCCACAGTCGCTCCAGGTTGCCTTACTCGTCATCGGCATGATTGGATATACGATCGGTGAACTCGCCGTCTCCCAAGCCGCGCTGGTCATGCTCACCAGCCTGCCTCCGGAGACCGAAAAGGGTTCGTACCTGGCCTTCAACCAACTCTTCGTGGGCTCCGCTACGGCGCTGTCGCCTCTGCTGGTCACTTCCCTGCTCAGCCGGGCACCGGCCGCGCTGTGGTGGGTCCTGACCGGGTTGAGCGTCGTCGCCATGATGCTGATGCTGTCCATACCGCGGGAGCGGAACGAAAGTGTGCCTTCTGATCAGGGAGAATAGGGCTTGTCGAAGGTCCCACAGTCCCGTCACGGAAGGCACTTGCAGGGTGCAGGCTTCCGCAACGCGTCCGAAGGTCATCGTGACCGGGCATGGGCGGGGGCGTGGTCGGTCATCCCGGTGCCAAGCTGCTCGCTGATCTCGCCGATGCCACCGGGGCCAGCACGCTGAGGTCCGCGGTGGCCTGCCGCGACCGGCGGTTGCCGGCCAGTTGATCGACGGTCTAGTCCTGGAGATCGGCGCGACCACCGTTACCTGTCACTCCGAGGAGGAAGCGGCGAGTTCCAGTCACGGGTCCCTGTCTGCCAGGCTGAGATGAGGCAGCCTCCCCGGTCGAGCTGGGCTTGCCGGGAGACAGGAAGAGGATCATCGTGACACTATCCAACACCCCCGGTGAGTAGGGCGGACGGCCGAAGCGGCGAACGTTCACCGCGGAGTACAAACTACGCCGGCCGTTCCCGCGCCACGCACTACCGGCGCCGGCTACCACCCGTGGTGTCGCGTCCGCTGCGGCCGAAGACACCCCACCGTCGGCCTTGTCGACCGCTGAGCGCCGCGCGGTGCTGGAGGGGTCCCGTGAAATCCCGCCACAGATAGCCCCGACAGGCCACCGCACGGGATAGCCCACACAACGACACGCCCCGCCCGGCTCTCGGCCAAGCGGGGCGTTGTCTCAAGCACGAACCCCCGTCCAACTAGGCCACGGCCAGAACCCCGGGCTCTCGTCAGACGAAGGCGCAGCTTGGTCGGCACCGGCGGCACCGAATCGACCGGCCTATCGGGGTAGGCGCCGGGCACGTGTCTCAGGTCGTTCGTCCTGCGCACGCCGCTGCCTGTACGAATGGTAATGCTCTCGCCGAAGTCGCCTAACTATCCGACTCAGCACAGTAAGAACGAGCATCAATATCAGTAAGGGGAGAAAATCAGTTATCCGATCCATTTTACTCCATTCCACTGGCGCAAATGAAGCGAGTTGCTTTCTTCATGTCACCCCCTCGCCCGCGACCCTACCGAGGGTAGGTTGTCGCCGCGGTTCCCGCCACCATCGGTGCGCCGTTTGCGTGGCTGGCCACGGTGGGGGCGTGCTCGCCGGCCACTGTCAATGGCACCGGGATGCCTCCGTTTACCCCCGAAAACCCCCGCGAAGGGTCGACTACCCGCCGTTCACCTGCGGACCACACGGTGGTGAAGGAACGCAGTCACCAGGAACAGCACCGCGCCGACGCTGAGCCAGGGCGTCCACAACGCCAGCCGCCAGTGCACCACCGACCAGTCGAAACCAGGGCTGGGACGCAGGGCTCCGATTTTCAGCAGCACGTCCTGCACCCCCGCCAGTACCGCTCGCAGCGCGAGCACACACCCGCCGGCCCACAACACCGTACGCACCGACCAACCCGGCAGCCGCCCTCCCCATCCGGTCACCGCCGCCAAACACCCCGCCCCGCCCACCCAGTGCCCAGAACAGATGGGCCGCGGCGAAGAGCACGCACCACACCGCACCACGCCACCCATACCGCAGCTCCCGCCGCTCTCACGGCACCGCCTGCCCGAGAGAGTAAGGACGCGCCCGCACCTCCCGCTCGAGCGCCCGGTCCGCCATCTTGTGCACCCGCCTTTCCGGCGACCGGCCCTCGTTGGAGTCACCGTGTTGTCCGCTTGAACCGTAGAAGGCATGACATTGACGGACCCCCATATCACTGGGTCGTGTCTCGAATTACCTGAACTGCGGAGAAGCTCCAGTCAGCTGGACCAACCAACTGTGGTCCAGCCGATCACAAATGTCGTCCAACAGACGATAGGTGACGGTCGGAGTGACCGGCACCGTCGGCGTATCATCTCGCGAGGGCGAGGGCCTCCACACATGCGGAAAGCGCCAGGACCAGTGGCGCCGCAGCACCCCTGCGGATTACACCCGTAATCATGGACGCAACTATTCCACACCTGACCAACGCCACAGCGGGCTGCCACTGTCCAGTTCAGATAGCCTCGAAATCGTGACCTTGTGCCGCATCGTCCGCCACTGACCAGCACCACGCTTCGAGGTACGGCGTGGCCCCAAGGAATTAACCACGACAAGCCCGGTTCAAGTTCGGGTAGACCGGGTAGAGCAGCCGCCAGCCGACGTCGAGGGAGACGACCATGGCGAGTCCGATACCGGAGTTGGACACGGAGGACCTGCGACAGATGGCGGTACGAGGTGGCATCGAGGGCGCGGTCGACATGGACCGGGAGGAACTGCTGGACTCCCTGATCGCCCGCCCCGGCGAGGGGGCCTGGCAGGAGGACCCCAAGCCGGCGGCGGTCAACCCCAACACCTACCGCTACGAGGCTCCCGACGAACAGTAGGCTCCGCTCGATCCGGGTGTGCCGGCAGCTGAGGTGCCGGTGGGCGGTCAGCTGTGTTCGTTGATGTAGCGGACCAGGCCGGCGACGTCGTCGGGGACCAGGCGACCGATCGCTCCGCTCGAGTAGACGGCCGTCACCACGGTGCCGTCGGGCGCGAGGACAAACCCCGTCGACTGCAGGTGGTGCGGTTCGTCATTGACGTAGGCACCCGTCGCCTCGGCCACCGTGGCGATGTCGGCGCTGTGCCCGACGGGGAAGCTGAGCCGACGACTCGCCACGAGTTGGCGGGAGGTTTCCTCGTCGTCGGAGGAGAACGCGACGACACGTACGCCGAGTGCGGTGAGAGTGTCGCTGGCCCGCTGGAACGCCGCGAGCTGCGTGTTGCAGTACGGGCACCATGATCCACGGTAGATCAGCACGACACCGAACTGGCCGGCGAGGTCGTCGGGCAGGTTGAGCGTGCCACCACCGACCGCGGGGACCTGAAGGTTCGGAAAGCGTTGTCCGTTATTGAGACGAGCCACGTCGTTCTCCTTGTCGCGCCGGCGCTCCCAGGCGCCCGATACTGGACTGACTGGTCCAAAGTAGGAGGCAAAAACTGGACCAGCAAGTCCAATTTCTTGCTAAGCTTGTGCCATGCCCAGCGCGCAGCACGTCCCCAAGCTGACCGCCCGGGGGGCGGCGACCAGGACCCGCATCGTGGCGGCCACCGCCAACCTCGTACGCGAGCACGGGGCGGCGGGCACGAGCCTCGACGATGTGATGGCGGCCAGCAGGACCAGTAAGTCGCAGCTGTACCACTACTTCGCGAACAAGGAAGATCTACTCCGAGCGGTCGCATGGCAGCAGACCGACCGGATCGTGGAGGCGCAGCGCCCCGAGCTGGACCAGCTGGACTCCTTGGCCGGCCTGCGCCGCTGGCGCGACAAGTTCGTCGCAGCGCGCGACGAGGCCCAAAATGTGGGTGGCTGCCCGCTCGGTTCGCTGGCCAGCGAACTCGCCGACGGCGATCCAGAGAATCGCGTCGTGTTGCAGAAGTGCTTCACCGTGTGGTCAGCCCCACTGCTCATGGGGCTGACCACGATGCGCGACCAGGGACAGCTGAGGCCCGATGCCGATCCGGACGCACTGGCCGAAGCCATCATGGCTGCCCTACAGGGCGGGCTGCTGTTGAGCAACACCTACCGGTCCAGCCGGCCCCTCGCCCGCGCGCTGGACATGGCGATCGATCACGTGGCCAGCTTCGCCACCGGCCGGGGGGTCACGGTGGGATAGGTTCCGCCCGGTCCCGGCGTGCTGGCGGCGATACCTGCCGCCGGCACGCCGCAGACCAGAGCGAACCAGAGCGTGGGCGGTTACGGAATCTAGCCCTGCTCCCCGCGCGGCACCACCATCGACTGGATCTGCGGTAGCTGGGTCCAGTCACTGGTGATGATGCTGGCGTTGGCGCCGGCCAGGAGCAGCAGGCGGTCCCGGGCCTCGGCTTCGGTGGGGTTGGTGCTGCTGATGGCGGGCGCCACCGAGTGCGCACTGGTCATCACCAGCACGTAGTTGTTCTCCGCGAACCAGGTGGTGTCACGGTTGAACCACCCGGAGGCCCCACTGTCGAAGACGACGAACCAGGGGCGGATGTCGGCGTCGTACTGGTCCCGGGGGTCGCCGCTGGCCGCGCCCCTGGCGGCGGGGAAGATCTGCGCATCCTCGATCTCTCCTGCTGCCGCGAGATCATGAAGGTGCTCCGCGTACTGCTCGTTGGTGGGCGACCAGTCGAACGGATTGTTGTTCTCCACGGTGCCGGGGATGACCTGGAGCAGCACCCGTCCGGCGAGTTCCTCCCGGGTGGGCCAGTTTCCCATCCGGGCCGCCTCGTCGAGGGAGTCGTACCATCCGCCGTCGGGCTTGGCCAGCAGGTCGGCGGGGCGGAAGACCCGATCGCCGAGCCGGCTCCGGACCAGGCTGTCAACCTGATCCACACCCATGCCGAAGGCGGTGGCGAGGCCCAGCTTCGGCTCGATCTTGAGCATCAGGGGACCGCTGTCCGGGTGGGCGTCGAGCCAGACCCGGATGTTGTCCAGACAGTCGCCGAAGTGCTTGTTCCGGCTACCGGCGTAGAGGTCGGCGAGGTTTGACCCGGTCGTACAGTTGTTGTTGTTGCTCAGTGGCTCGTCGTGGCTGACCTTCCACTTCCTGGTGAAGATGTTCGGCCAGATGTCGATCTCGATCAGGCTGGTGCCGGTGTCCAGCGCCTCAGCCAGGTAGTCGAAGGCCCCCTGCTCGTAGGTGTTGTGGATTCCGACAGTGGTTGCGGATGTGAAGGGCATGTCGTTGGCCGGAGCGGCCACGGCTTGCTGGACCGGCACCGCCAGGCCTGCGATCATGATGGCGGCTACGGCCGCTGCGCGACGTGCTAGCACTCATCCTCCTCGATGTCAGGGCCCGCCAAGGCTAACAGAGGATCGATGAACATAAGATTGTTAATAGCCGCCACCCGAGTGCAGTCCAACCGAACTTCAGGGTGAGAGGGAACGACGCGGACTCGGCCGGGCCGTGGATGGAGAGATCAGCGGCCTCCCGGCGAGCCAGGCGAGCTGACAATCGAACCCAGGGGCAGTTGAATGATCTCCCGGAGCCGTCCGTCCGGCGCAACCGTAAAGACCGTCCTCTCCTGCTGGCCGGCCATGGTCCCCTGAACAGCAACCATGATGTTGGATCCGTCCGAGCCGAGCACGGACCAGAACCCGTAGCTGCGGGCGGTGTTGTCCTGGCGATCGGTCACCTGTCCAGCCCGGTTGGCCCGCAGCACAGCCGTGGGTTTGGGTGACTCGCCGGGAAACGTGCCGACAACCAGCGAATAGCCGCCGTCGGCGGCTGGGTATACGGCGGGCCACAGCAACGTCTCACTCGGCTCGACCCATCCGGTAGCGTCGATGACGGTTTCACGTGCGGTTGTCCCGGCGCCGACGGTGACCGTGACCCGGCTGCTCCGCTCCCGATCTGGCCCGAGCAGGTTCGACACGGTCAGGGGCGCTCCGGTTGGCAGCAGCCCGACGACGACGCTGCCGGCCGGCACCGGCGTTGGGGTGCGGGCACCGGTGTCCAGCCGCAACGTCGCGTACGTCGAGTCCGGCCCGTCCCGCTTTTCCTTGAGTAACAGCCGGGATGAGTCCGTCGCCCAGGCCTCCGCCCAAACCCGAGGGTCCTTCGGGCCGGGTTCCGCGATCGTCCAGACGCGGTCACCGGTCAGGTCGCGTACCCGAATACCGCGGCCCACCGGGAAGGCGACCCACCGGCCGTCGGGGGAGAGTGACGTCTGCACTGCGGTGGCCACGTCCGCATCCGATGCGGGCACCAGGTAGTGGGCTCCCGTCTCCGTCATGATCCGGGCTTGGCAGTCCCGGCACGGTGCGTACGCGAGTGTGGCCCTACCGACGGCGGTCGCGGGTAAGGGCTGCACGGCCGGCGAGGGGGCCGACGTGGTGGCACCGGGGAGAGGCACCGGGCTGGGTGAGTCCGGCCGTGTCGCGAGGAACGCACCAGCAACGAGGGCGACCGCGGTAACCGCCGACAGCACCAGGAGGCCGCCTCGTTGCCGGCGTCGTGCGCGGGCGATGGCCCGGTCCGGGTCCGCGTAGCTGCCGGCCTCCTCGGCGAGCTCGGTGTACGTACGGCGAAAGTGCTCGGTCATCGTTGCGCCTCCGGTACGGAGTGCGGTTCGCACAGCGACGAAGACCGCTGTCGAAGTCGAACGAGCGCGTCGTGCGCGTGTCGCTTGACCGTGCCCACCGAACACCGCAGTTGCCGCGCGGTCTCGATCTCCGACAGGTCTTCGTAGAACCGCAGGTACAGCACGGCCCGCTGACGGGGAGGAAGCCGGGCCAGCAGCCGAGCCAACGCGTCCCGTTCGGTCACCCGGCCGGCGAGGTCACCCTCACTCGACCCCTCCGGCGGATGGGCGCTGGGTAGCTCGACCAGGCGTCGCCGTCGGCGCCAGGACCGGAGTTGGTTCAGCATGACCTTTCGGACGTACGCCTCGGGGGAGCCGTCGCGCTCGACCCGCCGCCAGTGCCGCGCGGTCTTGGCCAGGGCCTCCTGCAGCAGATCCTCGGCTCCCTGGTGATCACCGGTTAGCAGGTAGGCGGCACGGGAGAGCGCCTGTCCCCGGGACAGAACGAACTCCCGGAACCCGGCGTACTGATCCTGACCTGCCATCTGAGGCTCCTGCCCACGTCCGCTACCTATAGAACGCCGGTTGACGGTGCGCGGGTTGAGTCGTCGACGTGGGAGCCGGCGCAGGCCGAGGGCTTCCGCCTGTCGCTCAACGCTTGGTGCGGGCGGCGACGTGGACCTCGATGCCCTCGATCAGCTGCCGTAGGCCGAACTTCAGGTTGGGCTCGGTGCTGGTGACCCCGCCGGCGGCCCCCGCCGGAATATCAAAGGCGCCCGCCGGGATGTCGAAGGTGCCGGCCGACCGCAGGGCGCTGAGGGTGGGGAAGCGGTCCGGCCGGGCCACCGCGGCCATCGCCTCCCCGAAGGAGATCAGGTCTTCTTCCCCGGCCGCCCGGGCCAGGTCGGTGGAGATCCGGGCCAGGCCCTGGGTGGCGCCGGTGAGGAAGAGGGCGAGCGACACCATCTCCTCGTACGTCAGGCCGATGTCTTTGATGACGGCGAGCAGCGCCTCGAACCAGGCCAGTTGGTTGGGGCCGACCGGTTGGCTGACCGGGGCCCGCAGCATCCACGGATGGGCCTGGTAGCGGTCCCAGAGCGCCGCGACCCAGGCCTCGACCCGCACCTGCCAGCCGCCGGGCACCGCATCGAGGCCGGGCGGCGCGCCGGAGGCCTCGTCGAACATGGCCTCGACCAGGTGCTTCTTGCTCGGCACGTAGCGGTAGAGGGACATCGGGGTCACCTCGAGCCGCTTGGCGACCTGTTGCATGGAGACGGCGTCGATTCCGTCGGCGTCGGCGATCGCGATCGCGGTCATGACGACCTGGGTGGTGCTCAGCCCGGGCCTCGGCCCGGGGCTGTTGCGCGGACGGTCACCCTCGCGCCAGAGGAACTCGAAGGTGCTTGACCCACCGCCCAGCGGAGTCTGCTCGGTACCCATCGCGCCACCCTTCCGTCGACACCCCACGCTAACCGTGTATAGCGTATAGCTATCAGCATAGCATATATATAGTCACCGCCCGGAAGTCGGTCCCGGCCCTTTGACGGCACTGGCACCGCCACCACCGGGAAGCAGCGACAGGAGAGGTGGGAGGGAAATGGAGCACGAGTACGTTCGCTCACCCAGCCATCGCGCGGGTCCGTCGTCGTCAACGCACGACGTGACACGGCGACGCAATGGAGTGCGGAGCTCCATCGGAATGGTCAGCCAGTTCGTCGCCCTGGACTGGCTGCACAGCGGCCGGGAAAACCTGGTGCTGCTGGGCCGGCTCCAGAAGCTCAGCAAGGCCAACGCCACCCGCCGGACGCAGCAGCTACTGGAGCGGTTCGAGCTGACCGAAGCCGGCGACCGGCCGACCAGCTGAAACAGGGCGTGGGCCGGGACCGGGGTGGCGGTCGTGCTGAGCGGCCCCGAAGACTTCCGCCGGGCCGGCGACCTGCTCGTCGGGCCGGGCCTCACCCCGCGACCCGGAGACCCGAACGATCAGCCCTCACCCGGCGGGCGAGCGACACCCCCGGGCCCCGACCCGATACCCGCCCGCCGCGAGCCCAACGACGAGCTGGGAGCCGCCCGGTGACCATCCAGACCCAGACCGGCGAGGGCGTCGCTCGGCCGGTCACCCGCGCGAAGCTGTACTGGGCGATCAACGACAACCTGATCCTGATCGGCCGACATCTGCGGCACCTGACCCGCAGCCCCGACCAGCTGTTCACCGCGATCATGCTGCCGGCGACCCTGCTGCTGCTGTTCCGTTTCATGTTCGGCGGGGCGATCGATGTCGGGACCACCGCCTACGTCAACTACCTCCTCCCCGGCATTCTGGTCGTCAGCGTCACGATGGTCTCCGTTTCCACCAGCGTGGCCGTCCAGTCCGACACGCAGGAAGGCGTGGTCGACCGGTACCGCACGATCGCCATGGCGGATTCCGCGGTCGTCATCGGTCCCGTCGTCGCCGGGCCTGGGTCGCCGCCGCGCTCGGCCTGGTCGCCACGTCGGCGGAGGGCGCCAGCGGACTCGGCATGATCCTCATGTTCAGCCCCTACGCCGGCAGCGCTTACGTCCAGCCGGACTCACTCCCCGACGGCCTGCGCGCCTTCGTCGAGCACCAACCAGTGACCCTGGTTGTCGACACCGTCCGCGCGCTCCTGCTCGGCCAGCCGGCCGGCAACACCGGTTGGTACGCGGTGATCTGGTGGGTCGGTCGGAGTTCTGCCGACATCCCGCCCAAAATCGCCGAAGTAAAACGCCGAAACAGGGGCTACAACTAGGTTTAGCGAGAAGGCAAAGCAAGACTTGCCTAACCTAGGTAAGGCTTACTTACTCCGCTCAGGCGCCGCGGAGAACGAAACATGATTATTCCTTACCGGGTGAGGTCTACTGCTACAGTGTCGACGTCGGAAAAACCCGCAGTCCGCACGGGATCAACGTTTACGTCTCGCCACTGCGGCAATGCTGACTGACACCTTGTTACGCCGCGCTGGCTCGTTCCGGCCTGCCGGCCCGCACGGCCTTGGAGGCATCAATGAAAACTCTGCTGCAGTCACCCCCGGTCCGCGAATGCGCCGCCACGGCGTGCAGTTTCAACGATGGCGGCTGCCACGCTCCCGCGATCACCGTGGCCTCGGCGGGTGACGCCGCCTCTTGCGCGACGTTCGTGGAGTCCGCCATCTCCGGCGGGGTCGCCGAGGTGACCGGCGCGGTGGGCGCCTGCGCCCGCTCCGAGTGCACCTTCAACACCAACCTCGCCTGTACCGCCGAGTCCATCACCGTCGGCCCCGGCGCCACCGCCAGCGACTGCCTCACCTACCGGCCCGCCTGACCGCCCGGCGCACCGGTCCACCCAAAGCCCTCGGCTGAACAGCCGGGGGCTTTGGCGTGCCGAAGCCACCCGCCGCCAACTCTCGGTGACCTGCCTCACCGGCGACATCGGCAACCAAGCATCGCACTTGGCAAGGTTAGGCTTACCTATTAGAGTCGAGTCCCGAGGCCGAGCTCACTTCACTTCCATGGCCGAGGGGACTACATGTTGTTCCATCCAGGCGACTGGCCAGCGAATCTGACCGGTTCAGCACTTGCCCGCGGGGCGACGTCGGAGACAGCGCTCGCGGGCACCCGCGTCCCGCCGACCGACCACCACGCGGTGGTCGCGCGCTCCGCCCTCTCCACCGCCACGTCCCTGCGGCTGCGTCTCGGCGACGCCGCCATCGACCTGATCGAGTCACACGCCGTACTGCCCGACGGCACGGTGATCCTGGCGGTTGACGCGATGAGCCCGACCGGCGGCCTGCTGGTGGCGGCCCGCGGGCGACGAGGAGAAGTGCAGCTCGACCTCACCCAGCTTGTCCCGGTCGCCGTACGCTCCCGGGTGCGGGCCCGAGTGCGGGTCACCGGCACCGCGCACCGATTCGACCCGGCGAGCCTGGAGTCCTGCGACGCCGACACGGTGATGTCCCTGCTTGACCTGCCCCCCGTCGCGCTCTGGACGGTCGAACCGGCCGAGGTCGCGGTCACCAGCGGCGATGACGAAGCCCTAGTGGGCGCCAGCACCTACCGGGCGACCCGCCCGGATCCCCTCGCCGCGGTCGAAGCCACGCACCTGGATCATCTGATCCGGCACCATCGGGACGCGGTGGACCAGCTCACGACCCTAGTCAACCCGGAATTGACGGAGAAGGCGACGCGAGTCGTGCCGGTTGCGGTTGACGCCGATGGCATGGTGCTCCGCGCCGAGGCACCAGACGGCCACCTCGATGTCCGGCTGCCGTTCGCCCGCCGGGTCACCTCCAGCGCCGACCTCCCGGCGGGGCTGCGGGACCTGCTGGCCAAGACCGCACCGCACCGGTCCGGCGCCTCGCCCCACGGCACGGCCGCCGCGACTGCCGCCCCCTGCGGCCGGTCAGCGGCGGAGTGCGCGATTCCGTCCGTCTGATCGTCAATCGAGCCGGGGCCTTCTGATCGTCAACTCGGCCAGGCCCGCCCGCTTGCTTCCCCACTCAGCAGCTGGCGGGGGACGGAGACTGCCGATCACCAAATCCGGGAACGCCGACCGCAGGCGGCACCTCGCTCCACCAGCGCGGCCATGCGCTCGCGGAGCTCGTCCGGGTGACGCAACGCCGGGGTGAACCCGAGCCGGACGTCGCGGTGGCCGCTCGCCCGCTCCAGCCGGAGCACCAGTCCGTGCCGGTCCAGGCGAAGCGGAACCACCCGCCGTACGGCGTACCGGTGCCGTGGTGCGACCAGACGGCAGAGCGATTCGACCGTACGCGGGTGGTGGCGGTCGAGGTGACAGAGGAGTTCCGCCTCTTCGGCAGCGAGCGGGTCCGGTTCGGCGGCGGCGAAGTCTGCCGGATCCACCGTCGTGGTGGCCCCGTCAACGCTGAGTTCGACGGCGGCGAGGTCGAACTCGACAGTCAGGTCCTCGCTGTCGCCGGTGTCGCCGGGACCGGCCGGGGTGAGCCAACCACTGAACGTGCCCCGACCGCGGACGCGCTCCCGGACCGGCGTCGGGGCCACGTCGGTGATCTCAACGACCGCCGCGACCTCGCGCTGGCGGGTGATGTCGGTGGCTAACCGGCTGTCGACCGGGAGGTCCATCCGGATCCGGCCGCTCGGATCGAGCGTGTGCCGGTTGATCAGGTCGGCTCGGTGCCCGGGTGTCCGCAGCTCCAGCGAGGTGGCCGTAGCCACGATCGTCCGCAGCTGCTGCGCGGAAGCCGCGGGGTAGGTGTTGCTCAACCTGGCACCTCCTATTAGGTTAGGCTTACCTTACTAGAGAGGTGCAGAATGAACCAGTCCCGCCCCAAGGTCAAGCGCTCCCGCGCCCTCGGCATCCCCCTGACCCCGAAGTGCGTGCGCTACTTCGAGCGCCGCCCCTTCCCGCCCGGCCAGCACGGCCGATCCCGCAAGAGCACCAGCGACTACAAGATCCGGCTCCTGGAAAAGCAGCGACTCAAGGCGCAGTACCACGTCAACGAAGGACAGCTACGGCAGGCGTTCACCCGGGCCGCCCGGCTCGAGAGCAAGACCGGCGAGGCCCTCATCGTGGACCTGGAGACCAGGTTGGACGCGCTGGTGCTGCGGTCCGGGCTGGCACGGACGATCTACCAAGCCCGGCAGGAAGTCACCCACCGGCACATCACGGTGAACGGACGCCGGGTGGACCGCCCTTCGGCCCGAGTGCGCCCCGGTGACGTCATCGCCGTCGCGGCCGGCAGCCGCACCAAGGCGCCCTTCGTCGTCGCGGCGGCCGGGGCGCACGCCGGGGAAAAGTCCGCACCCTACCTGGAGGTCAACCTCGCCGACCTGACCGTACGACTGCTCCGGCTACCACTGCGGTCCGAGGTGCCGGTGACCTGCCAGGAGCAACTCGTCGTCGAGTACTACTCACGCTGAGCGTCTTCCGTACCGGTGCATCGCTCCGGACGTCGCCGGCCACCAACGGCATGAAGCGAAAGACCTAGGGGCATTTGACCGACTTCGTCTTAGCTTTTTCCCCATCAGGCAGGAGGATATTGCTCCACATTGTGGTGAAGTCACCACAATCGGTTGTCCATGACGCGCTACCTGACTGGATGCCTCCGGCGTGAACAAGCTCATCGGTCGGCTCACCCCCGTCACCCGCCGCGCCCGTGCTGTACACCCACGTTCCCCCAAGCGCGCGTGGTGAATTGATTGAGGTCTCCAGCCTGAACGGCCCCGACCCAACGACGCGAGAGCACAGTCGGACCTCTTGCACGGTGGTGCATTGCTTGGTGGTGCTGGGTTTGGCCGGTGATGACGGTGCCGACACGGTTCGTGTCGGCACCTTGGAGGGGGCGGTCTCGTCGGTCGCGGCCCCACCTGCCGGCGCCCGGGACGGGGATGCGGATTCGGACGGGGACAGTGAGGGGGACGGCGCGAGTGCGGCGGTGGTCGGCGTGGGTTCGGCGCCGGGGGTCGTAACGCCGGTCGGCGGCGGCGCCACCGGTGCGTCCGGTAGCACGCTAAAAGCGACCGCGGACAGTGTGATCGCCAGGGACACCCCAACGACCAGGTGTTGACGCCGCAGTCGGGTCGGGAGTAATTGGCTGGTGCGCTCACGCCACCCGGCGTGACGCTGGGCCCAGAAGGCGTTGACCGGCTGTCCGTCGCCGTCGCCATCCGGTGGCAGCGAGGGTGTGCGGGCAGCACGCCCTTCCGCAGGAGTGTCGTCGGACTTGGGCGAGTCAGTCATGGGCTCCGATCCCGGGTGCTCGATGATCGCCGGTGGACGACGCGAGACCGATTGTGGGCCGAAGGCAAGATCCGGTCAATTCACGACCGATCGATGCTTTAGGGGGCACCACAGACCGCGCCAAGTAGCTATCGTGACTGGCTCTTGGAGATCTGAGTCGGGGGGTACGCGTGAACGCGATGACGGCGGCGATCGTGCGCCTGCTGACCGGCCTACTCTGCGTAGCCGCTGCGGCCGTGCTGGCGTTCGGCGTGTGGCCGACCGCGCTCGGCCCATCCGGCCTGGAGCTTGGGCGCGGCATGGCCTGGATGCCCGAGCCGCAGCCGGCGCCGTCGGTGGAGGTGCAGCCGGGAGATGGGTTCATCGAACGCTGGGAGGCTTCCGGGTTCGAGCACCTCACGTTGTTTTCCTTTACCCAAACGTCCGACGGCACTCGGGATGCGGCGACCGGGCTACCACCGGTGGAACTGTTCACCCCGTCGATGGGACTCTCGATCATGGCGCCCACCTGGGCCGAACGGGTCGCTTTGGCCGGACCTCGGCTCGCATCGCAGGCACTGATCTTGTGGGTGCTCTGGCTGCTGTGGCGCATCGTGCGAACGGTTCCTCAGGTGTTCACCGCCGCCAACAGCCACCGCATTGTCCATATCGGCCTTATCGTGGCGCTTGGTGGCAGCAGTGTCCAGCTACTCAGCTTCGCCGCTCATCAGGCCGTCGTCGCCCGCTCCGCGGCAGCCGGCATCCTGGACGTCGTCTTCTCGTTCTCCTTCACGCCGCTGACGGTTGGCGCGATCGCGCTTCTACTCGCCGTCGTCTTTCGGCACGGAGTACGGCTACGCGCGGAACTTGATGCGATTGCGGTGACCGGGTAAGCGCCGCGCGCTGGTTGCCGAGCGCGGCGGGCGGGGAGGCGGGGACAACGAGCCCCCGTCGCGTGGGTCACCGGACCGCGCCCGATACCACCTGCGCAGCACGAACGAGCAGAGAAACAGCCCACCCGCGGCGAGCAACAACCAGCCAGACCCGAGCCGACCCACCGAATGAGGCTCATCGACAATCTCACTGACGAGGACGATCAGGCCACTGACTGCGGCGATGCTGGCGAGAAAGGCGGAGAGCACGCCCACGAAGGTGCCGACACCATCCAGCCAGCCACGCATGCCCCACCTCCCGAAACAGCGATGGTACGCCGGTCGCGCATGGGCGGCAGTCCTCGTCCACAAGGCTCATAGCTGGCGGTGCGGCGGTGGACGTACCGCGGCTTCAGCTTTGGCGAAACCTGGGCGTCGAATTACGGGTACCGCATAGGGTGATCCGAGACGGAGCTTGGTTATCGCCGGGGGTCGTGATGGCTTCCTCAGACGTGATGCCATCGGCCAAGAGCCCAGCGAAAATCACTGTCGTTGGGCTGGCGATGCTCAACATCGTCGCGGTGCTCAGCCTGGACGGTCCGCCGACCGAGGCCGAATATGGTCTGAGCGCAGCTTTCTTCTACCTTTTTGCGGCAGTCTTCTTCCTCATTCCGGTCTCGTTGGTCGCCGCCGAACTCACCACCGCGTGGCCCGAGAAGGGCGGCGTGTTCAGGTGGGCCGGAGAGGCGTTCGGACCCCGCTGGGGATTCCTCGCCATATTCCTGCTCATCGCGCAGGTGACAATCTGGTTTCCCCTGGTCCTCACGTTCGCCGCGATCTCGCTGGCATACACCGGCCCGCAGGCCACGGTCGACGAGAAGCTCTCCGGCAACCAGCTCTACGTACTGCTCTCCGTGCTTGCGGTCTACTGGCTTGCGACCGCCATCGCCGCCCGTGGGGTAGCCGCCTTCACCCGCATCGCGAAGTGGGGTGGAATTGTCGGAACGATCATCCCCGCTGCCACCCTCATCACACTCGGCTTCGCCTACCTGATCTCCGGTGGGACGCCGCAGATCCGACTGCACTGGGGTGACGCGATTCCCGACCTGAGCAACCTCAGCAACCTGGCGCTGGCCGCGAGCATTTTTCTCTTCTATTCCGGCATGGAGATGAATGCGGTCCACGTACAAGATGTGAAAAATCCGGATCGAGGCTACCCGCTGGCGATCCTGATCGCAGCACTCGGAACGGCAGCCATTCTCATCCTGGGAACACTCACGATCGCCTTTGTCGTACCAAGAAACCAGACCGGCAGCACCCAGTCCCTACTCATCACATTTATCGACGTGTTCAGTTGGTTTGGCCTGTCCTGGGCGACGCCGATTCTGGCCTGCGCGCTCGCGATCGGCGTCCTAGCCGGCATCGTCACCTGGGTGGCCGGCCCATCGACCGCGCTGCACGCGGTGGCGAAAGCTGGCTACCTTCCCCCTTTCTACCAGGCCACCAACAAGAACGGGATGCCCATCCGGATCATGCTGGTTCAGGCTGCGGCGGTCAGCGCCGTGGCGGTGGTGTTCGTCTTCATGCCGTCGGTGGAGGCGGCCTTCCAGATCCTCAGCCAGCTCGCCGCGCTCCTCTACCTGGTCGTTTACCTGATCATGTTCGCCTCGGCGATCTATCTCCGCTATCGCCAGCCCGACCAACCACGGCCGTACCGGGCGCCGGGCGGACCGGCCGGCATGTGGATCATCGGGGGAGCCGGCTTCGTCGCCTCGGCGCTTGCCCTCGCTTCCAGCCTCGTACCGCCCAGCCAGATCGGCATCGGTAACCCCACCCTCTTCCTCGGCCTGCTGATCGGGCTGGCTGCCCTGATCATCGCAACCCCACTGCTGCTGTACGCGCGTCGAAAGCCGCACTGGCGCGACCCCGCCAGCGAAGTCGCACCGTTTACCGATCAGCCCCGCGACGACCGCCACAGCGGAACTCCCACGCGGAGACAGCACCCCGCCGACACAGAAGCAGCAGCCGACGCCGACGAGTGACCATGTCGCGCAGCAGGTTCCTGAGTCCAGCGCCGCACCGACGAAACACGCGTGACCTGAAAACGGTTCTGAAACGACGCCTCAGTCACGTTCAACGAACGCGATCAACACCGGGAAAGTCACGATCTCCAGGCGCATCGCACTCAAGGTCGTCCGTTGCCAGTCACCGAGATCGGCCCCCACTCGTCCTCAATATCGACATTGCCAAACATCAAAGGTAATGATAAATTAAGTTAACTAATTGTTCAGGCCGAATAATCTTCATGGGCCAAGGCCCATGAGGATAACGGCCGCTGCCCCGCTGGGGAGGTTCAAATGAAATCCACCCTGTCCTCATTCCGTCGGGCTGGTGCCGTCGCCGCAGCCGGCACGCTGGTCGCCAGCGGACTCCTGGGAGCACCCACCCAGGCCGCACCCGCCGAATCCGCCTCCCCCGAAGCCGCCACCAGCCTCGCCGAACGCCTCGGCGACCGCACCGCCGGCGTCTACGCCGACCACAACGGCACCATGATCATCACGGTCACCGACGAAACCACCGCCCGCCAGGTACGCGCCGAAGGCGCCACCCCCAAACTCGTCACCCGCAGCGCCGCCCAACTCCGAGCCGCCACCGCCGAACTAGAACAGTCCGCAAAAATCCCCGGCACCGCCTGGTGGACCGACCCCACCACCAACCAGGTCGTCCTCTCCATCGACAGCACCATCACCGGCGACAAACGCACCCAGGTCCAGAAAGCCGCCGCCCGCACCAATGGCGCCGTCCGCATCGAAGCCCACACCGGCACCCTCAGCACCGACGTCATCGGCGGCGAAGGTGTCTGGAACTACCGGTACCGCTGCAGCCTGGGCTTCAATGTGAAGACCGCCCCCAACAGCTACTACTTCCTCACCGCCGGGCACTGCATCACCGGGACCGAAAGCTGGTACGCGAACTCCAGCAGGACAAACCTGATCGGGCCCGCGCTCCACAAGAGCTTCCCGGGCAACGACTACGGCATCGTCTACTCGCAAAACGGGAAGCAGGATTACGGCCACGTCAAGGTCGGCAACAGTTGGCGGGACATCACCGGCAGCGCCGATGCCTATGTCGGTCAGAACGTCACACGCACCGGCTCCACCACCGGCACGCAGAATGGCGCGGTGGTCGCCATCAACGCCACGGCCAACTACACGGCGGGGCCGGTCTACGGCCTGGTCGTCACCAACGTCTGCTCGGCTGGCGGTGACAGTGGCGGCCCGATCTTCGCCGGCAACACCGCGCTCGCCATCCACTCCGGCAGCCAGGGCGGCGGCTGCCCCAATAGCAACGCCCGCGGCTTCCACCAACCGGTCGGGGAAGCCCTGGCCGCGTACGGCGTCTACGCCTACTGATCAACCGCGGGACGGCGGGCCGCCCGATCTCCTGGCGGCCCGCCGTCCACGCCTGCCACCCGAATTCCGGCCGCCTGGGCGAGCCCGTACGACAGGCTGATCAGATCCTCGTGGTCCACGACGGCGCCGCGCCAGCTGGAGAGGTCGCCGACACCAGCCAGGTTGCAGCCCCGAAACCGGGTGCCCTCCATCGATGCGTGGTGGAACACCGCGCCGGTCAGGTCACAGCCCTGGAAGGTCGCCCCCCGCAGGTCCGCGTTGGTGAAGTCGGCGCCCTGAAGGTTGCAGTCCTCGAACCGCACCGCGTCGAAGGTCGTCATCCGCCAGGCCGACAGGTCCACCCGGCATCCGGCGACGACGACATCCCGCAGCACGCCGTCGGCCCAGGTCACGCCCGTCATCCTGCACCGCGCCAGCCGTACCCGGGACAGCTGTCCACCGTCGGCGCGCAGATTGGCCCAACTGGAATCCGTCACCAGGCAGTCACTCAACGCCACCTGATCCAGCCGACACTCCGCCAGGTCGGCCCCGCGAAACCGGCACTGCCGGAAGGTCACCGACGAGGCGTCCTGACCGGTCAGCCGCACGCTGTAGAGAGCCTGGCACGTCAGCGTCGACTCCGACTCCAACCCGGTGGCCTCCCACCGGTCGACCTCGGCCGGCGGTACGGGGCTACGCGGCTCCCGCCGCTTCCGTGGGTCGGCGGCACGTCGAGGCCCCGAGGATCGGGCAGGCATGCCCACACCCTAAGACCCGCCGGTGACCGTACGGCTGTCGTGTCGTGCACCGCCGCCAGGCGCTGGCACGACTAAACTCGACGCTCGAACAAGCGTGCCAACCCGGGGGGTGCTGGTGTCGAACAATCCCGTGAGCCTGAGCTGGGTCTTCCGGCCGGACCGAGCCGACCAGGGCCGAATCACCGAACATGCCGGTAAGCCAATCCACGCCGTGCGGCGACGAGCCGACGACGCGAGCCGGGTGGAGGTCGTCCTCATGGACGGGGTACGGGTGCAGGCGTACCGACATGAGGTCGTGCTCGCCTGATCAGCGGGGCGCCATGCTCGGCTGACCTGTGCGGAGGTCGCGGGGTCGGTTGCGGGGTGCCTCACTCTCGCGCCGTCCCGGCTGGCCGCCGGAACGGGCCCCACGCGACGAAGCGGTCGAACAGGGCGCGGGGGCTCGGTCCGTCGTGGGGGTTCAGGTGATAGAGGTCGTGCATGGCCTCATACAACAGCCCGGCGAGGTAGATGGAGAGGCTGAGGTGTCGACGTTCGTACTCGGTTTTGAGCAGGAGGCGGGCCTCGGCGCAGGGCCACGGTTGACCACACGCTCGGCAGGCCCACAGGGGGCGGAACGGGGTGTGGGGTGGTCGGTTTCCACTGCGGTGGCGGGGGTGTTCTGGGTGCGGACCGAGTCGGGGCTGGGGTAGCTGGCGCCTGCTCACCATCGACCTCCGTTGGCACGCCACTGCGGGGTGTTCCTCCGGCGACGACTGAACCAGCGGATCTTCACGACTACCTCCTGGACGGCGTTGGACAGGGCCCACCCACGTCCGGTGGGTGCGGGCGGGCCCTGGGCAGGACCCATCCCCACTACGCTCGGCGAAGAACAGGTCCGCATGGGTGACAGTCTCGATAGGACCGCAGTGGTTTCGATACCTGCTCACGCCGTTCGAGCTGATCATGGGCCGTATCGAGCAGCGCTGAGCAGACCTGAGGAGACGCGGAAAAAAACCGAGCAGAAAGTGGGGAGCGATGAGCAGTGTCATGGACTACGTGTTGATGGAGCTTCGCCTGCTACGCCAGACCCTGGGCCTCAGCCAGGAGGAGTTCGGGCGCAGCATCGGCTACTCGGCATCACACGTCAGCTCGGTGGAGACCAGCGGGCGACCACTCACGCCGGACTACGCGGTGGCCCTCGACCGGGCACACGACCCCGCGTTCCGGGAGGGGCAGGACGGCCGCTTCAGCCGGATGCTCCGCCAGCTCGCCAAGGCCGACCCGGACTGGCTGCGCGAGTGGATCCAGTGCGAGCAGGAGGCGACCCTACTCCGCTGGTACGAGCCGGCTTTCGTACCCGGACTGCTACAGACGGAGGCGTATGCACGCGCCATGTTCACAACGGACCTCGTCCAACCTGCCGACATCGAGCAACGAGTGCACTCCCGGCTCGGACGGCAAGCGATTCTCACCGGCGAGAAGCCAACTCAACTCGTGGCGGTCATCGACGTGATGGTGCTCCGCCGGCCGATTGCCGGTCAGCCGGGGGTGCTGGCCGACCAGGTCGCCCACCTGGTGCAGATGGCGGAGCTACCGCACGTGCAGATCCTCGTGGTGCCCGAGGAGGCCGGGATCTACCCTGGACTGCAGGGCGGGTTCATTCTGGCCACCCTAGGGGACGGCTCGATGGTGACCCACCTCGATCACCAGGTGCGCGCGCAGGTGGTAGATGGGGCCGATGACCTTGCTACCCTCCAGCGAACGTGGGAGGTGGTCCGGGGTGAGGCTCTCTCTCGTAGGCAGTCCCTCGACCTGATCAAGAAGGAGGCGCAGACATGGACATGACTGGTGCCCGATGGCACAAATCAACGCGGTCCGGCACCAACGGCGGGTCGTGCGTCGAGGTGGCCGACAACCTGCCCAGCGTCGTGCTCGTGCGCGACACCAAGGACCGGGACGGCGGCACCCTCCAGTTCAACCCGACCGTGTGGCAGACGTTCGTCGACTTCGCCAAGCGACACTGACCAGCACCACGGAAGGCCCGGCTCCCCACGGAGACCGGGCCTTCTTCCTGCGGCTGCACGCGGGCGTACCCGCTGCTCGGCCACAGCCACTACTGCGGGTCAGGCGTCCCGAACTCCCACACGCAAGGCGAGTTAATTCCGACATAGATGTCATGGCGGTCATCGCGATCGTAGACCCTAATCATCAACTGATAGCCGTCGTCGGTCTGGACGGTGTGGCGGTACTCATTAACGATGTGGTCATCAGTGATGATCTTGTACCCCTTTCGCTCCCAGAATGCCGAGAGCGTAGGCAAAACCTCGGCTACCGACCAGGAAGTGGAGGCAGGTGCGACAACCTGAGCTCGTCGTTCCACGAATATCCTGCCTTCTGGACCGCCATCGGTAGGGGCATCGCATGAGAGAGAGTCCAGGCTGAGGTTTCTCTCGGCAGTAACGCCGGAGGGCAATTGCGCGAACGCCTCGTCCCAGAGCATGTCTACTCGTTGGGCGGCTTGTGAACTCGTCTCGGTGAATTGCAAAGCCTTGTCCTTTCCCAGACAGCCAGCCACCGCCATCACGATCCCCACGGCTAAGCCAAACACGGCACCTACTCGGCGACATGCCATGTCACTGCACCTCAAAAGATTGGCCGGTAGCGATCAACGCAATGTTCTTACGCGCAAGGTTGTTCGGATTCCAGTAGGCGGAGTGGGTGGCCGCCTCGTCGTCGGGGTTGCCGGGGTCACTGGCGAAGACCCGTGCCCCGAAGTCGAGCTCACTGGGATCGTTGCCGTGCACCCAGTCGGGCACCCGACCGATGATGTCGTGCTTCGCCGTGGTGGCCCAGACCTGATCGGGGCGCACACCAGTCAGCTCGGAGGCATGGTCGACGCCAACTCCAGGCGAACCGACGAACACCACGGTGTCGGCGTCCAAAAAATCGGGGCCCCGCGCGGCGTGACCGATAACCGTGGAGCCGTAGCTGTGGCCAAGCACAGTGTTATGTGACGGAATTCCGCCGTCATGGGTGGCACGTAGCCCACTCTGGAATCTGTCAAGGACCGGACCACCGCCCTCGGCGTAGGAGTCCAGACCCGCATCAGGAAGAATTTTGTCTGGGGCATCGTAGCCATACCAGTAGACCACGGATGTCTGCTTGCCCGGGGCCTCCAAAGCGGTGTCTGCGGCCATGTCGTCGATGCGCTGCAGGCCGGCCCTGACCTTCGAGAGGTGCTCGCCGGTGCCGGGCACGTAGGTGAGCACGTTGTCGGCGGTATCCGGGTCACCGACCGAGACGATCGCCCGACCGTCACCATCGCTGGAAAACCCGACCAGGTACGCCGCCGGTAGGTCCGGGTCATGCAGCCGGTCGGTAATCGCGTCGACGCCCCGCAGCCTGCCGGCCAGCTCATCACGCTGAGAGGCAAGCTTCATCATTTCCATTTCCATGTCGGTCTTCGGGTCCATCGGATCCGGATATACCTCCCAGATCCGCCCCTGGTCAAACATGCTATCCAGGTACCGCATCCGAGCCTCGGTCGCGCCGAGATCCTGCCGAAGCGGCCCGGTCACGCGCTCCAACACCGTACGGTTGGCCACGTCCCGATCCGAGACCGGAACACCATCCAGCTGCCCGACCAGGTCCGGGAACTCCCGCAACACCTGCTCCTGCTGCAACGGAGTCAACGACTCCCACCACGCATTAATCTCCGCCGGACTC
Source organism: Salinispora goodfellowii (assembly GCF_059570675.1). Classification (NCBI taxonomy): domain Bacteria; kingdom Bacillati; phylum Actinomycetota; class Actinomycetes; order Micromonosporales; family Micromonosporaceae; genus Salinispora; species Salinispora goodfellowii. The sequence goes on from NZ_JCANTD010000021.1 coordinate 37,109, forward strand.
CGCCCCGCCTGCGCCTCCAACACCCCACGAGAAACCCCACCAAGCCGACCAACCCCAAAACCCACCCGCGGCGACGGCACATTAACCGCAATGGCATTAGCAGTCGCATCATCCTGCGCCCGCGCATACCCCACCACACTCGGCAAATACTGAAGCACCGACTCGACAGCCCGACTGGAACGATCCAAACCGCCAGCCATATCCGCCGACGGCGGCGGCGCCGTCGCCCCAGTCACCATGTCCACCTGATAACCAGCCGCCCGCGCCGACGCGACAATCTCCTCCGCCTGCCGCCGCAACCCCACCATCGCGTACGCATGATGCTCCAACACATCCGCGACCCGCCTCGCCGGGTTGTACGCGTTACTCACCTCAGCCCGCAACGTCTCACCCCTGCCCACCGCAGCCGCCGAAGCCCGACCATCCGGCCACACATGAACAAGATCCCGACTACCACGAATCAACTGCTCCGCAGCATCATCAACCCCCCGCGCAAGCCGACCCCACACCCGCGCCGACTCATGCCACGGACCCGGCCGAAAACCGAGCACATCCCCCAACGTCAAATCACTCACCGCGGTAACAACCCCATCCGCCGCAACCCAGCAAAACCACGAACCCCGGATGCGTCAGCACCTCCCCCTCGTGCGACCCCGCACAATACCGGAGGAGCACCACCATGAATGTGACAGCTACCGGGACAACCGATCACCCAGAGCGACCGTGCCGAAGGTGCGCACGCACCCGGGCTCAGGGCCGACGCTTCTCCACCCGAGTCCACCCGGTCCAGCCACGCTCGGCGAGCAGTTCCCCCAGCCGGGCAACGACCGGGTGGACGTCGTAGGAGAACGAGTCCAACAGCCGCCAAAACCCCCTGTCCGGCATGACCTCGTCCTGCCAGTCCAGGTCCCCGCTCGCCGCCGCCTCCTCGTACAGGTCGCTCATCAGGTCGGCGATCTCGCGCAGCAGATCGTCGTTCTCCGACTCCTCCGCGAGCCGGCCGATTAGCTGGTAGAAGCGGAGGATCGCCGGGTCAGCGAGCTGGGCAACCTTGTCGGCGATGATCGCCGGGATCGTCTCCGGATAACGCGCCGCCACGAGAATCCACGCGTCCCGCTCCGCCTCGACAAGGACCGTCGGCGCTCCGATGGCCCGGAGGCGACCCAGGTAGTCGGCCACCTCCGCGGGGACCGCCAGCGACTCGACGGAGCCGAGCCGGGCGACCCGCCGCCGGTGCTCCTGAAGGGTGCGGATCCGTGCCCGCAACTCCCGGTCGATCTCGACCCTCGCGGCGGCGAACGTCTCGGAATCGGCCTCCAACAGCTCCCGGACCCGGGCCAGCGGAACCCCGGCCTCGGCAAGGGTCCGGATCCGGATCAGGCGCAGCACCGCGGCGGCGTCGTAGCTCCGGTAGCCGGACGCGTCGCGTTCCGGCTCCGGCAGGAGCCCGATCTGGTGATAGTGCCGCACGGCGCGGATGGAAGCCCCGGCGTAGGAGGCCAGGCGACCGATGGTCAGCATCGCTACCTCCACGCCGGTGGCCAACGTCATCTGACCTTGCGATGGTAGACGGCCCTGGCTACGACGTACGCGACCGCGAACAGGCCGACGCACCAGGCGAGGGCGACCCACAGGTCGGCGCCGACCTGCTGCTGCGCCAACAGACCGCGGACCGTGTCGATGATGGAGGTGACCGGCTGGTTCTCGGCGAAGGCGCGTACCGGGCCGGGCATGCTCTCCGTGGGCACGAACGCCGAACTGATGAACGGCAGGAAGATGAGCGGATAGGAGAAGGCGCTCGCCCCCTCCACGGACGTCGCGGCCAGCCCGGGGATAACGGCCAGCCAGGTCAGAGCCAGGGTGAACAACAGCATGATCCCCGCGACCGCCAACCAGGCCAGCACGCCCGCCCCGGAGCGGAACCCCATCGCGAGGGCGACCAGCACCACCACCACGAGCGAGATCAGGTTGGCGACCAGCGAGGTCAGCACGTGCGCCCACAGTACGGCCGAGCGCGCGATCGGCATGGACTGGAAACGTTCGAAGATGCCGCCCTTCATGTCCAGGAAGAGCCGGTACGCGGTGTAGGAGACGCCGGAGGCCACGGTGATGAGCAGGATGCCGGGGAGCAGGTAGTTCACGTAGTTATCCGACCCGGCGTCAACCGCACCGCCGAAGACGTAGACGAAGAGCAGCATCAGGACGATCGGCGTGATCGCGGTCGTGATGATGGTATCCAGGCTGCGAGCGATGTGGCGCAGGGAACGCTGGGTCAGGGCGGTGGTGTCGCTGAGGAAGTTGCCGGTCATCGGGGGTCCTTAGCTGCTCGTACCGGTGCGGTGGAGGCGGTCGGCACGGCGGGGTCCCCGCCGCCGACGATGGCTAGGAAGATGTCCTCCAGGGACGGCTGCTTCTCGACGTACTCCACGGTCGCGGGCGGGAACAGCCGCCGCAGTTCGGCGAGCGTGCCGTTGGCGATGATCCGCCCCTCGTGCAGGACCGCAATCCGGTCCGCAAGCTGCTCGGCCTCGTCCAGATACTGGGTGGTGAGCAGCACCGTCGTACCCTGGCCGGCGAGTTCCCGGACGGCCTGCCACACCTCCAGCCGCGCCTGCGGGTCCAGCCCGGTCGTCGGCTCATCGAGGAAAATCACCGGCGGTTTCCCCACCAGACTCATCGCGAGGTCGAGGCGACGACGCATCCCACCCGAGTACGTCGCCACCCGGCGGTTCGCCGCGTCGGTGAGGGCGAAGCGGGCCAGCAGGTCATCCGCGACCCGACCCGGCTCCCGCTGCTGCCGCAACCGGGCGACCAGCACCAGATTCTCCCGCCCGCTGAGAACCTCGTCGACCGCGGCGAACTGCCCGGTCAGGCTGATCGACGCACGCACCTTTCCCGCCTGCGCGCCCACGTCGAAGCCGTTCACGGTGGCTGCACCGGCATCCGAGCGCAACAGCGTGGACAGGATCCGTACCACCGTGGTCTTGCCCGCCCCGTTGGAGCCGAGCAGCGCGAAGACACTGCCCGGCGCGACGTCGAAGTCGACGCCGCGTAGCACCTGCAGCTCCTGGAAGGACTTGTGCAGGCCGCGTACCTGGATCGCCGGCTCCCGGATCTGCCCCGGCGTCCGCTGAAGATCTATCGACATGACCCCAGCGTGCAACGTTGACCCAGCGTCAAGGTCAAGCCCGAGTCTGCGCGCTGTTGGCCAGGCAGGGACTGCGAAGCTGCCAGCCCAGCCAGCAGCCACTACTGCGGACCAGGCGTCCCAAACTCCCACACACAAGGCGAACTGGCCGCAAGATAGACATCATAGCGATCACCTCGGTCATGGGTTTGCAGAAAGACCCGATAGCCATCGGCAGCCTGCACATGGTATCGATGCAGATCGTCAAAACGCTTATTGTCAGTAATAACCTCGTAGCCCTTCTGCTCCCAGAACATGGAAAGGATCGGCAAGGACTGGGTCACCGACCAGTCACCCGAGGCCGGGGCCAGGATCTGAAATTCCCGTTCCACGAACGTCCGACCATCGGGGCCACCGTCGGTAGGAGCATCACACGGAACAGCATCCAGCGTGGAATCCCCTTCAGTCGTAGCCTCGGCGGGCAACTGGGCTAACGCCTCCCGCAAAAGCTCGTCGACTCGTTGCACTGCTTGTACTCGCGTCTCGGTGGGCTGCACAGCCCTCTCCTCTCCCAGACAACCAGCTATCGCCGCCATGATCACCATTGCTTTAAGCAGCACTACAGCTACTCGCCGATAGGTCATGTCAACGCACCTGTTCAGGCCGGTCGACGGGGACTGTCCGTGGCGATCCGCGCGATATTGTCACGCGCGATGTTGTCCTGGTCCCAGTAGGCGGAGTGGGCGGCCGCCTCGTCGTCCGCGTCGCCGGGGTCGCTGGCGAAGACTCGCGCCCCGAAACCGGGCTCACTGGGGTCGTTGCCGTGCACGACATCCCAGTCGGGCACCCGACGGATGATGTCGTGTTCCGCTGTGGTGGCCCAGACCTGGTCGGGGCGCACGCCGGTTAGTTCGGAGGCGTGGTTGACGTCAACGCCGGGCGAACCGACGAACACCACGGCATCAGCGTGGAAGCCAGGGCCCCGGGCGGCGTGACCGATAAGCGTGGAGCCGTAGCTGTGACCAAGCACAGTGTTATGCGATGGAATGCCCCCATCGTGAGTGGCACGCAGCCCGGCCTGGAACGTGTCGAGAACCACACCCGCGCCGACTCATGCCACGGACCCGGCCGAAAACCGAGCACATCCCCCAACGTCAGATCACTCACCGCGGTAACACCCCCATCCGCCGCAACCCATCAGCATTGGCCTCATCCGCAGCGAGATAACCCTGCGCCGACGCACTCAGATCCGCGCCGAACCCATCCAACTCCTCCACCAGCCGACGCAACTCCGCCAGCCACGCCTCCTCCGCCGCCTTCGCCGCAACCGCCGCAGCCGAACCCGACTGCGGCGGCGGCGCCAACCCCGCACCGGCCGCCGGCACCGCCTCCCGCAACGTCCCGGCCGCCGCCACCACCTTCGCCCCAATGCTCTGTAGGGCTTCCACATCAACCGCGAACCCCGGATGCATCAGCACCTCCCCCTCGTGCGACCCCGCACAATACCGGAGGAGCACCACCACGAATGTGACAGTCGCCGGGACAGCCGATCACCTAGAGCAACTATTCGTTCAGAAGTCGTCGTCGAAGGTGACGCTCCCGCTGACCCCCATCTGGTACGCCGACACCCGCCGCTCGAAGAAGTTCGACAACTCCTGTACGTCCTGCAACTCCATGAAGGCGAACGGGTTCGCGCTGCCGTACATCGGGGCGATTCCCAGCGTGACCAGCCGCCGGTCCGCGACGTGCTGGAGGTACTCCCGCATGTCGGCCAGGGACAGCCCGGACACCCCCTGTTCGAGCAGGTCCTCGGCGAACTGGACCTCGCAGTCGACCGCCTCCACCATCATCTCCCTGACCTGCTGCTCTAGGTCGGCATCGAAGAGGTCCGGTTCCTCGGCGCGGACGGTGTCCACCACGTCGAAGGCGAAGGCCATGTGCATGGACTCGTCGCGGAACACCCAGTTGGTGCCGGACGCGAGGCCGTTGAGCAGGCCCCGGGAGCGGAGGAAGTAGACGTAGGCGAAGGCGCCGTAGAAGAACAGGCCCTCGATGCAGGCGGCGAAGCAGATCAGGTTGAGCAGGAACGCCCGGCGGTCCGCCTGGGTCCGCAGCTCCCGCAGCTCGAAAATGGAGTCGATCCACCGGAAGCAGAACTCGGCCTTGCGGGCGATCGAGGGGATGTTCTCCACCGCCGCGAACGCCGCGAAGCGCTCCTTCTCCTCCGGCACGTAGGTGTCGAGCAGGTTCAGGTAGAACTGGACGTGTACCGCCTCCTCGAAGAGCTGCCGGGACAGGTAGAGCCGGCCCTCCGGGGAGTTGACGTGCTGGTAGAGGTTGAGCACCAGGTTGTTGGCGACGATCGTGTCGCCGGTGGCGAAGAACGCGACCAGCCGGGACACCAGGTGCCGCTCGGCCGGGGAGAGTTTCGCCAGGTCGGCGAGGTCGGAGTGCAGGTCCACCTCCTCGACTGTCCAGGTGTTCTTGATCGCCTCCTTGAACCGGTCGAAGAAGTGCGGGTACCGCATCGGGCGCAGGGTCAGGTCCATCCCGGGGTCGAGCAGCAACTGCCGCTCGCCGACGGTCTCGGCGGTCGCGGTACGGGTCTGGGCGGTCGCGGTACGGGTCTGGGCGTCGGTGGTCATTGGCATGCCTCGCAGCTTTCGGGGTTTTCCAGGGAGCAGGCCAGCGCCTCGGCGTCGGCCCCGGCGGAGCTCGACGGGGTCGGGGTGACGGCGACGGTGGCCTGCTGGATCCGCGTCGCGGGACGGGACCGCAGGTAGTAGGTGGTCTTCAACCCGGACTTCCAGGCGTACAGGTACATCGAGGAGAGCTTGCCGATCGTCGGCGCGGCCAGGAACAGGTTCAGCGACTGCGACTGGTCGATGTACGGGGCGCGGGCCGCGGCCAGGTCGATCAATGCCCGCTGCGGCAGCTCCCACGCCGTCCGGAACAGCTCCCGCACCTCGGCGGGGAGCTCGGCGAGGCCCTGCACCGACCCCTCCGCGCGCTTGATCTCGTCCCGGATCGGGGCCGTCCACAGCCCGCGCGCCTTCAGCTCACCGACCAGGTAGGTGTTGACCTGAAGGAACTCGCCGGACATGGTCTCGCGCTTGAACAGGTTGGACACCTGCGGCTCGATGCACTCGTAGCAGCCGGCGATCGAGGCGATCGTCGCCGTCGGGGCGATCGCCACCAGCAGCGAGTTCCGCAGACCGTGCCCCGCGACCCGTGCCTTCAGCTCGGCCCAGCGCTTCGGCTGCGCCGGCTCGGCCCCCCACAGCTCCGGGTGCAGCTCGCCCCTGGCGGCGCGGGTCTGCGCGTACGCGGGATGCGGGCCGAACCGCTCGGCGAGCCCGGCGGAGGTCTCCAACGCGGTCAGGAAGATCTCCTCCTGCACCCGGGTGGAGAGCTCCCGCGCCTCGGCCGAGTCGAACGGCAGCCGGAGCGTGAAGAAGGCGTCCTGCAGGCCCATCAGCCCGAGCCCGACCGGCCGCCAACGCGGGTTGGAGGCCGCCGCCTGCTCGGCCGGGTAGTAGTTGATGTCGATCACGCGGTCGAGGAAGACCACCGCGGTACGGACGGTGGCCCGCAGCTTCGCCCAGTCCACCCCGTCGGTGGTGACGTGGGCGCCCAGGTTGACCGAGCCCAGGTTGCACACCGCCGTCTCGGCGTCGTTGTTGACCTCAAGGATCTCGGTGCAGAGGTTCGACAGGTGAATCGTGTTGCCGGGCTCCCCGGTCTGGTTGGAGAGCGCGTTCGCGCGGTCCTTGAAGGTCATCCACCCGTTGCCGGTCTGCGCCAGGGTGCGCATCATCCGCCCGTACAGGTCCCGCGCCTTGACCGTACGGACCGCCTTCTTCTCCGCGACCCGGTAGGCGGCGTCGAACTCCGCGCCGTACAGGTCGGGCAGCTCCGGGGCGTCGGACGGGTCAACCAGCGACCAGTCCCCGTCCGCCTCGACCCGGCGCATGAACTCGTCCGGGAGCCAGTTGGCCAGGTTCAGGTTGTGCGTACGCCGGGCGTCCTCGCCCGTGTTGTCCCGCAACTCCAGGAACTCCTCGATGTCGGGGTGCCACGGCTCCAGGTAGACGCAGGCCGCACCCTTACGCCGGCCGCCCTGGTTGACCGCGGCGACGCCGGCGTCGAGGGTCTTCAGGAACGGCACGATGCCGTTCGACCGGCCGTTCGTTCCCCGGATCAGCGCGCCCCGGCCCCGGACCCGCGACCAGGCGATGCCGATGCCGCCGGAGAACTTCGACAGCTTCGCGACCTGGTGGTACCGCTGGTAGATGGAGTCCAGCTCGTCGCGGGGCGAGTCGACCAGGAAACACGAGGACATCTGGGTGTGCCGGGTGCCGGAGTTGAACAACGTGGGCGAGCTGGGCAGGTACGCCAGCGACGACATCAGCCGGTAGAACCCGATCGCCTCGGCCGGGGTCTGGGACAGCCCGCAGGCCACCCGCAGCAGCCAGTACTGCGGGGTCTCCACCACCAGCCGCGACTGCGGGTGCCGCAGCAGGTAGCGGTCCGCGACGGTACGCAGCCCGAAGTACTCGAACCGCAGGTCGCCGGCCGGGTCCACCGCGTCGTCCAGCTTGCGGGCGTTGCGGGACACGAAGGCGGCGGTGTCGTCGCTGATCAGCCCGAGGCCGTGGGCGTACCGGATGGACTGGCTGAAGCTCGCGACCTGCTGCCCCCGGACCTCCTTGTCCACGTACGCGGCCAGCAGTCGCGCCGCCAGCTTCGAATACTGCGGCTCCTCGCCGATCAGCTCCGCCGCCGTCTGGATCGACAGCCGGTCCAGCTCGGCCGTGGTCGCCCCGTCGTACAGGCCGCTGATCGTCTTGGTCGCCACCCGCAGCGGGTCCACCTCGTTCAGGTCGCCGACCCACCGCTCCACCGCGCGGACAATCTTGTTGACGTCCACCGGCTCGGTGTCGCCGTTGCGCTTGCGGACCTCCATCACCTGCCGCCGCTGCTGCTCCGCACCGGCCGGACCGTTCGTGGTGCCGTCCCGCGTCGCCGTCGTCTCCCCGGCCGAGCCGTTCGTGGCGCGTTCCCGCGTTGTCGTCATCTCCCCCTCCTCCGCCGACGAGGTCGACGAACACACGGGGGGACGCCACGATCATTCGCCCGGTGGGGTAACCACGCCGGACGGCTGCGGGCGTCGGCCGTCCCGCGCGGCCGCCGACCGCCGCACGCGTCGCGTGCGGCGCGCTGGCAGGTCTTCGGACTCGCGGGCACGCCCGGGGGACCCGGGTCGCCTACTGGCCGTCGCTTCCCAGGCTTCGATCAGCCCAGTGCGTGATGACGGCGGTCGTTCCCACTCACCGCTGCGGGGCAGTCCCGGATTTTCACCGGGTTCCCTCTTGCCTCGGCCACTCCCCGGGGGAGCGCCGAACCAGCTGCGGGAGACACCATATATGCCGCCCCCACCCGACATGCAACACCAGATGTCGTGCCGGGCGTGTCAGCGGCTGAGGAACTGCCGCAGGGCGCGAATCCAGGCGTCCCGGTCTTCGAGGTGGACGTCGTGCCCGGCGTCGGCAACGACGACCTGCTCGACGTCCGGACGCAGGGACACCATGCGCCGCACCTCGGCGGCGGGGATGATCCCGTGCTCGCCCAGCACCAGCAGGGTGGGTGCCGTGACCTGCTGCCACTCGTCCCAGCAGGCCCGGGCCGCGACGGCCGCGATGGCGTCCCGCATCACCGCCGGCTCGAACCGTGGCCAGAGCCCGTCCGGGCGCCGGTCCAGGTCCCGCAGCCAGGCCTGGGCCACCGGGGTGTCGCCCAGAAACTCGCCGGCCTGGCGAACATCGGCGAACGGCACCGGCCACGAGGCGAAGAAGGCACCCAGCTCGGCCGGGTAGTCCCCCCGCTCCTCGCGGCCCCCGACCCCGCCCTCCAGCAGCACCAGCCGGCGCACCAGCTCGGGATGCCTTGCGGCGAACAACAGCGCCGTGTGCCCACCCATAGACTGACCCACGACCGTCACCGGTGCACCACCGGCGAGTTCCGCGACGACGACGGCCACATCGTCAACGTAGGCCTGGCGAGAAAGGTCCTCCGGCCGCCGGGTCGAATGACCGTGACCGCGCTGATCCACCATGATCACTCGGTGCTCCGGCAGCGCCTCCGCCGTGGGCACCAGCTCCGCCGCGCTGCCGGCCAGCCCGTGCAACAGCACGACCACATCGTCGCCCGAGCCACCCACGAGGCAGGACAGTGCCACCCCGTCCCGACTGATCGTCACCCGCTGCACGTAGGAGTCCTCCTCGCCCTCGCGACTGTCCAACAGCCGGGCGACCCTACCCTTGCTCAGCTCTGCCGCGCCCGCTGGTTTTCGATGGACGCCAGCAGGGCGCTGTGCGTCTGCTCGTCGGCAGCCACGACAAGACCGCCCAGCCCGGTGTGCGGCGGCCGTCCGTCGATCCCGGAGACCACGCAACCCGCCGCCTCGCAGAGGGCGATCCCGGCCGCGAAGTGCACGCTGTCCCGCAACTGGTTGCCGTCGGTGACGTAGCCGGCGCGGCGGCCGGCGGCGACCCACGTCACCGCCAGGGTGCTGGCGACCACGCGCGGGTGGAACCGTGCGACGAAACTCGTGTCGGTGAGCATCCGCGCGACTTGGAAGTCGCCCCCGTTGGGAAACGGCGGATAGAGGTTGAGGTCCACCAGCTTCGAGTCAGCCGACGGGATGAGCCGCTCGTCCGTACCGCCCTGGCGGACGTAGGCGGCGGTGCCGTCGGTCCAGAACACCTCGTCGCTGAACGGGTCTGCGGCGGCGGCGACGGTGGGCTGCGTATCGCTCCGCAGCGCCACGTTGACCGCGACCAGCATGGTGCGCGCGGCGAAGTTCAACGTCCCGCACAACGGGTCGACCAGCCACATCCGCCCGCTGTCGCCGGTGCCCGTGCGCCCGCTCTCCTCCCCGACCAGGGCGTCATCGGGACGCGCCGCGCGCAGGGTGTCCAGGATGGCCTTCTCTGCCGCGAGGTCCGCTGTGGTGGCGAAGTCGTCCCCGCCCTTCGAAAACTGGGTCAGCGGGGATCCGTAGTGGGAGCGAACGACCGTCGCCCCCGCCTCCGCCGCCTCGATCGCCAACGCCTGATCTGTGATCGACATACCAGACACCATAGTTCGCCACTTCCACCGACCACCCGCTCAGCGTGGCATGCCGCCAAAGCCCCTGCCAGCTGCCGAAAACCCGTGAAGAATCGAGCTCATCCTCGGCTGCCATCACCGAGGCGGGACGAAAAAGGACATACGGGATGCCGAAGGAAGTTCTGTGCGCGTTTGGCGTCGACGTGGACGCAGTCGCGGGCTGGTTGGGATCGTACGGCGGCGAAAAATCGCCCGTCGACATTTCCCGTGGCATTTTCGCTGGGGAAGTCGGCACGCCACGCCTTCTAAATCTGTTTGAAAAATACAATATTCCGAGCACCTGGTTCGTGCCTGGGCACTCCATCGAGACGTTTCCCAACCAGTTCCGGCAGATCGTGGATGCCGGTCACGAAATAGGCCTACACGGGTACAGCCATGAAAACCCGCTCGCGATGAGTCAAACGCAGGAGGCCGCCGTCCTGGACCGGTGCATAGACCTGATCGAGTCGGTAGCCGAACATCCCAGGGGCTACGCCGCGCCGTGGTGGGAGTTCTCTCCGGTCACGCACAAGCTGCTACTTGAGCGGGGCATCCGCTACGACCACTCGCTGATGCGCAACGACTTCACCGTCCACCGGGTTTGCGTGGGTGAAACCTGGACCAAAGTCGACTACTCCGCGAAGGCCGAGGACTGGATGAAGCCATTGGTCCACGGCGAGGAGACCGATCTCATCGAAATTCCGGCGAACTGGTATCTCGATGACGTGCCACCGATGATGTTCATCAAGGCCAGCCCGAACAGCCACGGTTACGTCAGCCCGCGACAGCTCGAGGAGATGTGGCGCGACCAGTTCGACTGGGTCTATCGGGAGCTGGACTACGGCGTATTCCCCCTTACCATCCATCCAGATGTGTCGGGACGACCGCAGGTGCTTCTGATGCTCGAACGAATTATCGAGCACATCAACCAGCATGCGGGCATCAGGTGGACCACCTTCGACGACATCGCCACCGATTTCGCACTTCGCCACCCACGCACCGGAGGCAGCGAATAAGCACGCGACGCCCTGCGCCCGAAACGTTCGCCAGGAGGCGCTACCACACGCCCGCTTACGGTGTGCGTCTTCAGGACCTGACACCCATCTCGCTAATCGAGCTGCATCCACCGGTCCGGCCGCCGGAGCGGACCGAAGCCCACCTTGGCGTAGACGCCGTGCGCGTCATCCGTGTCCAGCAGAATCTTGTGGATGCCGAGGTCCGTGAGATGGTCGCGGACCTGGCCCGCGAGCCAGGTGCCCAGTCCACGACCGCGCTCGGCCCGGTCGACATACACGTCGCAGACCCAGGCGAAGGTGGCCCGGTCGGTGACCACCCGGGCCACCGCCACCTGGTGTCCGTCCCCGGGGCGATAGACACCGAAGCCGATGGAGTTCGCAAAGGCACGCACCACCGTCGCCCGGGCCCATCCACGGGCCCAGTACGTGTCAGTGGCAAGCCAATGGTGCACCAGGTCGAGGTCGAGACGCTCGCGTTCGGTGCTGACCAGGTAGCCGTCGTGGTGCGTTCGGGTGAACACCCCACGACAGTTCCCGCGACCGTATCCGGGAAACCCGTTCAGACCGGCTGGTGGGAGAGCACCGACTGGAGGGCCTCGATCAGGGCCACCGTCCGCGGGTCCGGGGCCATCGTGACGCGCAGCCCGTTCGTCACGTATCCGAAGGCGATCCCACTGGCCGGGTCGGCGTAGCCGAGCGAGCCGCCGTGCCCGGGGAAGCCGAAGGCGGTCGACGACCACCAGGGCTGCTCCGGCAGGGGCAGGCCGAAGCCGAGCGCCGGCCGGGTCGGCACCCGCAGCACCTGGTCGACGCCGTTGGCCTGTTCCCGGGTGGCGGCGGCGAGGGTGGCCGGATCGAGGATCCGGACACCGTCAACCGCACCGATCAGGCCCGCGTAGAAGCGGGCCAGGGACGAGGCGGTGCAGATGCCGTTCACCGCGGGGATCTCCGCCGCCCAGGTGCGGGGGTCGGCGAGGTCGAGCGGCGGGTCGGTCACCATCGTCGACCTGACCGCCAGCGAGGTGGGGTCGGTGAACGCGGCCAGCGCCTCCCGTAGCGCCGCCGGCATCGCCTCGGGGGAGGCGGGCGGGGGGACCGGCTGCTCGGTGATCCGGGCGACCCGGTGCGCCTCGGCGGCCGGTAGGCCGATCCAGAAGTCCAGGCCGAGTGGGGTGGCGATCTCATCGGCGAAGTATCGGCCGAGGCTGCGACCGGAGACGCGACGTACCACCTCGCCGACCAGCCAGCCGTAGGTGAGGCTGTGGTAGCCGTGCGCCGTTCCCGGCGGCCAGGCGGGTGCCTGGGCGGCCAGCGCGACGACGATCGGTTCCCCGGTGAGCGCCGCCGTCAGCGGGACCGGACGGTCGAGCACCGGCAGCCCCGCCTGGTGGGACAGGAGCCAGCGAACCGGGATGTCGCCCTTGCCGGCGGCGGCGAACTCCGGCCAGTACGCGGCCACGGGGGCGCCCAGGTCGAGCTGACCGCGCTGGGCCAGCAGGTGCACGCACGCCGCGGACGCGCTCTTGGTCGCCGAGTAGACCAGTTGGAGGGTGTCCTCCCGCCAGGCGTGGTCGGTGGCAGGATCGGCGACCCCGCCCCAGAGCCGGACCACCTCCCGGCCGTGCCGGTAGACGCTGAGGGCAGCGCCGATCTCGGAGCGTGCGTCGAAGTTCGCCTGGAACGCCGTCTGGACCGGCTCGTATCCCGGCGCGACGGTGCCATGTGCCACGGGCATGGATTCCCCTTCGGAGTGCCGGCTCCGGATGCCAGCCACCCGAAGCAACGCCGTCAAGGTATCCTTACCGCATACGTCAGGCAACCCTGACGGGCATATGCTGATTGGATGACGGAGGAGATGGTTCCGGGGCATGCCGAGCTCGTCGGATTCCGGCTGCCGGACGGGGCGCTGCAGACCACTGGGGCGCTGCAGACCGATGCCGCAGCGCCGGCTGACGCCGTCGGCTACCGGGCCGGATGCAGCTGCGGCTGGGCCGGCAGCCGGGACTACCCGGCCGCCGATGAGGGGCGCTGGATGGCCACCTCCGAGTGGGGCGGGCACATCCGACCCCTCCTGGCCGCCACTCCACCCGGCTGGCTGCTCAACCGCTCCGACACGCTGCGGGACGGCGTCGCCGAACTGACCACCACCTGGCCACTACAGGCGCTCGGCATCCTCGCCCAGGTGGAACGCTGGCAACGGCCCCTCATCGAACAGGCCGTGACCCAGGCGCGGGCGACCGGACTCTCCTGGGCCGAGATCGGCAACGCGCTCGGCATCAGCCGCCAGTCCGCGCACGAGCGCTTCCGCAGGATCGCCCCACCGAAACCCTCCAGCTAGCCGGCATCTCCACTACTACTGAAGTAGTGTTGAGGTCATGTCGATGCCGTTAGAGTCGGTTCCGTTCTCGGAGCTGCTGCGCCAACCGACGGAAACCGCCGAGCGGCTGTCCCGCGCTCGCGCGGTGCGACTACGGCGCCGGGACGCCACCGACCTGGTGCTCATGTCGGCGGAACGGGCGGTAGCTGAAGGTGAGGTGGTCGACCTGACCGCTCGGCTGCTGGCCAGCCTGGCACGCCAGGAACCCGACCTGGTCCGAGAGACGCTGCCCACTGTGTTGCCATGGGTGCGGTTCCTGCCTCCTGGAGAGGCCGAGCAGATGGCCGGTGAATTTGTCACCACGGCAGAAGCCGCTGCGGCGGTGGGCAACACCACGGCGTTGTCACAGCTACTCGCCGAGTGGCGGCACACGGCCGAAGTCCACGCCGACCCCGACCTTCACCGAATCCTCGCCACCCCGAGTTCCGACGACTTCGGGCCGGTCGATCTCCCGGACAGCGAGTGAACGCCAAACGCGGCGATCGGGTCGCACCACCTCCACGTCCCGGCGCCTACACCCTACGTTTCGCTACAGCTGACGCAGCAAAGGGCTGGGAAGAACTCTGTCGCCAGGCAGCCGCCAACACCCGGGCCGCGTTCGACAAACTTGAATCAAACCCCTGCCCCTCCCCACCGACCAGCCGCCAGCACCCCCTCAAGGGATCCCTCGCCACCTGTAAGCACAACGGGAAGACGCTGCCGCAGTGGCAATACGAGGTCACCGCGGGGGGGCCGCGTCTGGTACGTGGTTGACCACGACACCCGCACCTGCTGGCTCAGACACGCCGGCACCGGACACCCCAAGGCCACCGACTAACGCATAGGACGCCCTGATCCTGGAGTCGGCTGGTGTGGCCGGCTGCCGGTCCGGCCCATGCTGAACTGGCCGGACGAGTCGACACCGACAGTCGCCTGGCGCTGCGTGCGCTACTTCGTCAAGGAACATCCGCGCCAGGCGTGGTGCAAGCCGTCCTGCGGCAACCGCGCTCACGTGTCCCGGCACTACGAGAAGTATGTCCGCGACCGGTGGGAACTTTGGGCTGCCTGCGGACAGGTGTAGATGTGACAGCTGAGATGCGGGTCCGGATCCGGGCCGGAGACACCGACGCGTTCGGTGAGCTATTCGATGAGCATGCCGAAGCGGTTCGTCGACACGCGTTGTGGAGTGAGGGCAATCCGACGCACGCCGAGGACGTGGTCTCGCTGACCTTTCTTGAGGCGTGGCGGGTCCGCGAGTCCCTGTGCCCGGAGGGAGAGGGCCTGCGGCCGTGGTTGCTCGGCATCGCCACCAATGTGCTGCGCAACCGGCGGCGGACCGCGCGCCGGCACCGGCAGGCGTTGCGGCGGCTGCCATCCGGTGACTCGGTCCCGGACTTCGCCGACGAGGTGGTCGGCCGAATGCACGACGCCGACCAGGTTGCCACAGCCCTGGCTGCGCTGCGGACACTCCGCCGAGCAGACCGGGAGGTCTTCCTGCTCTGCGTCTGGTCGCAACTGGACTATTCAGCTGCCGCCGAGGCCCTGGGCGTACCTATTGGAACCGTGCGCTCGCGGCTGTCCCGGGCTCGGACCCGGCTGCGAGCACTGACCCACCAAGAGCTGGTGCGTACCCGAATGATCCCCGTCGAGCAGGGAGAGTACCGATGAGCGAGCCCACCGCTCCCCGTGTGCCGGCCATGCCGGCGACGCGCCGGCAGACACTGCGGCGGCACCTGATAAACGAGATCGAACGGCCGGTCCAGCGGTCACGGCGGAGGTTGTTGCTGGCGCCGGCAGCGGGTGTGCTGGCGGTCGCGGTCGGGGTTGCCGCCCAGCCGTGGCAGCTGGACCACCCGCCGTTGACCGTGGCGGTCCAGCAGGGGAGTCACAGCGGCGCGACCCTGCTCCTGAATGAGATGGCTGCAACGGCCGCCTGCAAGCGGGGCCCATCGGCTGGCGAGGGCGAGTACGTCTACGTCAAGAGTCGGGGGGCGTACGCCGAGTTGGGCAATGGTCCGGCCCAGCTGCAACCGATACACGAGCGGGAGATCTGGATCCCACGGTACGAACGAGGTGACGGACTGCTTCGCGAGCCACTCGTCAACTTGCCGATCATCGGCGTGATTCCGGAACGGACGACGCTCACGAACATGACGCCGAACGCGACGGCTGTCGATCTACCCACTGATCCCGATGAACTGCTGGCGAAGCTCTACCGGGAGCGGGATGAGCGGGGCCAGGGAAGCAGCCGCGATGGCGCGGCGTTCACCGCGATCGGTGACATTCTGCACGAGTCGTTGGTGCCGCCGCGGACGAGCGCCGCGCTCTATCTGGCTGCGGCGAAGATTCCGGGGGTTGAGGTGGTCCGTGGGGTCACCGACGCAGCCGGCCGACCGGGGATAGCCGTCGCGCGCACCGAAAGAAGCCGACGAGACGAGTGGATTTTCGATAGACACACGTATGATTATCTCGGCCAACGCAGCTACCTCGTGGCGGACACCGCCGACGGACCAGCCGGGACGGTGTTCAGCACGACCGCAGTGCTGCAGCGGGCCGTGGTGCCGAAGCTCGGAGAGCGCCCGGCGCCACAGCCGACACCGGTATGCGGCTGGGAGCAGGAGCGCGGCGGCGGCTGATCGGGGGTGCCCGGCGGGCCGGCGGAGGTGGATCACCCCGCCGGCCACCGAGCGCTAGCCGGATCAACAGTTGCGCAGCTCGGGAGACTGGTTGAGCAGCTGACCGCGGACGGAGATGAAGCGGCGGTAGGTTTCCGAGTCGACCGCGGAGTGCCGGAACGCCGCGACCCGGTGACAGTTCTGGAAGGCCAGCTTGACGCCGAAGTGGCGTTCAAGGCTGGACCGGATGGCGTCGCTGGCCAGCGCGCGCAGGAGCTGACCCCGCTCCTCCTCGGTCGGCGGCGGGACGACGTTGTCGGCGAACTCGGCGTCGGAGGACGCCAGCTCCGCCGCCACCCGGCTGACGGTCTGCCAGGCGTACGGCAGCGAGTCGCGGACGCAGGAGACGAAGGCGTCGTCGGCAACGGGGCCCGACTCGGCGGCCCGCAACAGGTCCGGTGGCACGGTGAGAGACATGATCCTCCTCAGTTGATAATGATCGCGGTTTTCATTACTGTTGCGTGCTGAGCACACCACGCAACGTCCACCGCGTCAATGACGCCACGTGGTGTGGCTCCGTCGGATTCACCCGATGCGCGGTCCTCAGGACATGCGCCCACCTCAGGGCCGTTTGACAGCGCCGCTCGCAGCAGCCCAGACTGTCGCGACAACTCAACCAACGCGTGCGTGCGGGGGAAGTCCGGTCAAAATCCGGCGCTGGCCCGCAACGGTAGGCCGTCGAGGTTCATCTGCGACGGCAAGCCCGAATACCCGCCACGCTCGCGCACCCCTACCCACCCGTCGTGGCCCACGGGTCGGAGGCCCCGACCCGACGCTGACCAACAGCGCTCGGCTGGGTTCTGACGACCGCAGGGCGGAAAGGCACTCCTGATGGTCGTGTCCCACCTTCGATCCACACTCCGCACCCGCGCCGCCGGCCTGTTGGCCGCCGCCGTCGCCGGGATCGCCCTGACCGCTGTCGAGCCCGCCCCCCAAGCCGCGCGAGCCGACGCCTGTGCCGGCACCTCGGGCGTCACCGTGGTGATCGACTTCACCGCTTTCGGCGGCGAGGTCGAGGTCGCCTGCGCCCCCGGCGACCCGGACACCGGGCTGACCGCCATCCAGGACGCCGGCTTCGCCGTCGAGGGCACCGCCCGCTGGGGTCTTGCCTTCGTCTGCCGACTCGGCGGCCTGCCCACCCCGGACGTCGAGCCCTGCATCGACACCCCGCAGGCCAGCGGGTACTGGTCGTACTGGCACGCGTCCAGCGGCGGTGACTGGGAGTACAGCGACAAGGGCGTGCTCAACTACGACCCGGCCCCGGGCAGCGTCGAGGGTTGGTCCTACGGTGCCAGCGAGCCGCCGAGCATCCCCGCCCCCTGATTCACCCGCGCCGCTGGTGTGACCAGTGGCGCACCCCGGGTGCCCGGAACTGTCCTGGCGTCGTCACACGCCCTAGCGGTACGGTGACGGGCACCCGGTACACACTGGGCACAACTGCATAAGTCCCGCGTGGGGGGAAGCCGGTGCGATGCCGGCGCTGACCCGCAGCCGTGAGCGAGAGAACCCTTTCGCGAGCCGGAATGCCCCGCCCGGGACGAGCGGCTTCCACTGTCGAGGTCTACAGGGTGAAGTCCGGTCCGCCGAGGTCTGTCCACCCCGCTCACCGCAGTACGCGGAGCGGGGTTTTCGTATCCCGGGTGCTTGCCGGAGCTCACCGACTGCTCTAGAAAGGCACCCCCTCATGGCCCTGTCCCGGCGCCTCGCCACCGGTCTCGGCGCGGCCGCGGCAACCACCCTCGCCGCGGTAGCCGCCGCCCCACTGACCGTGGTGGCGGCCCCCGACCCGGACCACGCCGCCGCAGCCCGCGCAGCGGCGTCCTGGCTCGCCGACGAATTCACCGATGGCGTCCTGCCCGGCCCGATCAACCCGGAGGACTGGGGGCTGACCATCGACGGTCTCCTCGCGCTCGCCGCCACCGGGGTCGACCCGTCGACCCGGCAGGCGGCGACCGCCCAGGTCGCGGCGAACGTGCGCGCCTACAACAGCTACGACCACTGGGGCATCGAGGGCTTCACCGACGGCGGGGCGACCGCGAAGCTGCTCTACGCCGCCTCCGCCTCCAGCGCCGACCCCACCGACTTCGGCGGCTACGACCTGCGGGCCGAGACCCTGTCGCTGATCGCCGGAGCGGACATCGACCACCAGCGGGGACGGATCACCAGCGCTACCACCCCACAGACCGGCGCAGACCCCAGTAACACCTTCGACCAGTCCTTCGCCGTGCTGGGCCTGACCCGCAGCGGCGGCGTACCGCAGGACGCGGTGGACTTCCTCATCCGGCAGCAGTGCGCGGCGGGCGGCTTCCGCCTCTACCCGGACACGGCCGACGGGCCCTCGCCGTCCTGCGACGACCAACCCGACGCCACCCTCGACGTCGACTCGACCGCGATGGCCGTGCAGGCGCTGCTGAGCGCCGCCGAGGACGGTGCCACAAGCGCCGCCGACGCGGCCGCCGCCGGCGCGGACTGGCTGGTGTCCCAGCAGCACACCGACGGGTCGTTCGGCGGCTCCGGGCCGACCACCGGAAAGAATTCCAACAGCACCGGCCTGGCCGGGCAGGCCCTCGCCGCCGCCGGACGCGACCCGGCAGCCACCGAGGCGGCGGTGGCGCTGGCCGCGCTCCAGCTGACCGCGGCGAGCGGCGGGGCGGCCGCCGCGGAGGCGGGCGCCATCGCCTACAACGCCGACGGGCTCGCCGCCGCCGTCGCGGACGGGCTCGGCGACAACAGCCGGGACCAGTGGCGTCGGGCCACCGCCCAGGCGCTGCTCGGGCTCGCCCAGGTGCCGCTGGGTCGGATCGGCCTCGACCCGCCGCCGACCGGGCAGCCCACCCCGACCGGCACCGCCTCGCCCACCGGATCGCCGACCGGCACCGGATCGCCGACGCCGACCGCCACCGCCAGCCCGACACCGAGCGCCACCGGGACCGCCCCGCCGGAGCCGCCCGCCGCGTCACCGACCGGCAGCGCTCCGGTGACTCCCACACCGACCACCTCCAGCCCCGGTGGTGGGCTGCCGACCACCGGCGCGGCGATCACCAGCTACGTGCTGCTCGCGGTACTGCTGCTCGGTGGCGGCGTCGGGCTGCTCATCCTCGGCCGTCGGCGGGCGAATTGAGCCGCAGGACGCTCCGCGGCTCAGTGGCCGTCGCCCTGGTCGCCGCCGGCTCGGTGATCGGGCCGGGGAGCCCGGCGGTAGCCGCCGGGCTCCCCGGCTACTGCCCGGACGCCTCCGGCGTCACCGTCGTGGTCGACTTCAACGAGCTCGGGGGCGGAACGGTTGTCCGCTGCGCCCCGGGCAGCCAGGCCACCGGGCTGGCCGCACTGAAGGGCGCCGGCTTCCCGATCACCGGCACGCTGCGCTGGGGCGAGGGATTCATCTGCCGGATCGAGGGCAAACCGTCGGCGGACGCGGAGAAGTGCGTCGACACGCCGCCGGCCAGCGCCTACTGGTCGTACTGGCACGCCCCGAACGGTGGCAGCTGGACCTACAGCGACAAGGGGGTGCTGAACCGTACGCCCCCGGCGGGCAGCTTCGAGGGCTGGTCGTTCTCCCTCAACCGCGACCCCAACGACGCGCCCCGCCCCGGGGTCACCCCGCGCCGCCCCGCACCGCCGCCCGCCTCGCCACCGCCGGCAGCACCGCCGACGAGCGACGTACCGGTGGCACCGCCACCGGCGGGCGGAGACGTAGCGCCGCCGCCCGCCGACGGCGGTCAGCCCGGGGCAACCGGCGAGCCGACCACCGTTGATCCGTCGACTTCGGCCACCGCCGCGCCGTCCGCCAGCGCGGCAGGCCACCCGTACCCGGAGACTGCCACCGCCTCGACGCAGCCGGGCTCCGCCGACGAGCCCGTGCGGACCGACGCCGTTGCCCGCGAGGAGGGGGGCGTACCGCTGGGCACGCTGGCCGGGGTGCTGCTGCTGGCCGCCCTCACCGCCGGGGGCCTGGTCGCCGCCCGACGACGACGGGTCGCCGACCCGGATGACTGACGCCACGGCGGACCGCCACGCGACCGCCAATCGCCGGATGACTGACGCCACGGCGGACCGCCACGCGACCGCCAATCGCCGGATGACTGACGCCGCGGTGGACAGCCCCGCGACCGCCGATCGGTGGTCGGCCCGCTGGTCCGCCTGGCGACTGCCGCGCGGGCTGCACCCGGGCGCCTGGTGGCTCTGGGCGCTCGGGCTGGCGACCGCGGCCAGCCACACCACCAACCCGCTGGGGCTCACCCTGCTGGTCGCGGTCGCCGCGCTGGTGGTCGTAGCGCGACGCGGGCACGCCCCCTGGGCGCTGGCGTTCCGCATGTACGTCTGGCTCGGCGTGGTGATCGTCGCGATGCGGGTGGTGTTCCGGATCGTCTTCGGTGGCGGGCAGGGCGAGCACGTGCTGGTCCGGTTGCCGGAGATCCCGCTGCCGGAGTGGGCGGCGGGTATCCGCCTGCTCGGGCCGGTCGCCGCCGAGCAGGTCCTCGGCGGGTTCTACGACGGGCTCCGGTTGGCGACGATGCTGATCTGCCTGGGGGCGGCGAACGCCCTCGCCAACCCGAAGCGGCTCCTCAAGGCCGTACCGGGAGCGTTGTACGCGGTGGGCACGGCGGTGGTGGTCGCCCTGTCGGTCGCCCCGCAGCTGGTGGAGAGTGTGCTGCGGGTCCGGCGGGCCCGCCGGCTGCGGGGTGCCTCCGGGCGGGGGATGCGGGCGTTTCGGGGCATCGCGCTGCCGGTGTTGGCCGACGCGTTGGACCGGTCGCTGGCCCTCGCCGCGGCGATGGACTCGCGCGGCTACGGCCGGACCGCGGCGGTACCCGCCGGGCAGCGGGCGGTCACCGGCACGCTGGTCCTCGGCGGCCTGCTCGGCGTCTGCGCCGGCACCTACGGGCTGCTCGACACCGCCGGGCCCGGCTACCTGGGGCTGCCGCTGCTCCTCGCCGGGCTGGTCGCCGCCGTGGGCGGCATGCTGCTGGCCGGCCGCCGGGTCCGCCGCAGCCGCTACCGGCCGGACCGCTGGCGGCTGGCCGAGCTACTCGTCGCCGGTTGCGGAATCGCCGCGGCCGGCCTGACCGTGCTGGCCGGCACGGCCGCCCCGGAGCTGCTCTACCCCCCGGTCAGCCCGCTCACCTGGCCCGAGCTGACCCCCCTGCTGCTGCTCGCCGTCGCCGTCGCGGCCGTACCGGCCTGGCTCGCGCCGCCGCCGACACCAGTCCCGAAAGATCACGCATGATCACATTTGACCGGGTGACCGTCCGCTACACCGAGGACGGACCGCCGCCGCTGCGGGGCGTGACGCTGACCGTCGAGGAGGGCGAGCTGTGCCTGGTCGCCGGGCGTACCGGGGCCGGCAAGTCGACCCTACTGCGGGCGATCAACGGGCTGGTGCCGCACTTCACCGGCGGCACCCTGCACGGTTCGGTCACCGTGGACGGCCGGGACACCCGCCGGCACCCGCCCCGCGACCTCGCCGACGTCGTCGGCGCGGTCGGCCAGGACCCGCTCTCCGGGTTCGTCACCGACACCGTCGAGGAGGAACTCGCGTACGGCATGGAGCAGCTCTCGCTGCCACCGGCGGTGATGCGCAAGCGGGTGGAGGAGACGCTGGACCTCCTCGGCATCGTCGGGCTGCGTGACCGGCCACTGCGGACCCTCTCCGGTGGGCAACAGCAACGGGTCGCCATCGGCGCTGTCCTCACCAGCCACCCCCGCGTCCTGGTGCTCGACGAGCCCACCTCCGCGCTGGACCCCACGGCCGCCGAGGAGGTCCTCGCCGCGGTCACCCGGCTGGTCCACGATCTCGGCGTCACCGTGGTGCTGGCCGAACACCGACTCGAACGGGTGATGCAGTACGCCGACCGCCTGCTCTACCTGCCCGGCGACGGGCGCGTGGTCAACGGGCCACCGGCGACGGTGCTGGCCGGCGTGGAGCTGGCCCCACCCCTGGTCGAGCTGGGCCGGCTGGCCGGCTGGGACCCGCTGCCGCTGTCGGTGCGCGACGCCCGCCGCCGCGCCGCCGAGTTGCGTGGGCGGCTCCCCGAAGAGGCGCCGCTCGCGCCGGATCCCGCCCCGGCGCCGACGACGGCGCTGAGCGCGCGGAAAATCGTCGTCCGGTATCCGGGCACTGTCGCCGTGGCCGGCGTTGACCTCGACCTCCAGGTTGGCCAGGTCGTCGCCTTGATGGGCCGCAACGGCTCCGGGAAGTCCAGCCTGCTCTGGGCCGTGCAGGGCAGCGGCCCCCGGCAGGGTGGTGCGGTGACCGTGACCGGCGCGGCGGGGGCCGGCGCGGCGGGGGCGGTCGACCCCAAGAGCCTGCCGGCGCACCAGGCTCGCCGGCAGGTCGGGCTGGTGCCGCAGACCCCGGGCGACCTGCTCTACCTGGAGACGGTCGACGGCGAGTGCCACCAGGCCGACCAGGAGACCGAGGCGGCGGCGGGCACCTGTCGCGCCCTGCTGGACCAGCTCACCCCCGGCCTGCCCGGTGACCGACACCCGCGGGACCTCTCCGAGGGGCAGCGGCTGGCGCTCGCACTCGCGGTGCAGCTCACCGCCGCGCCGCCGGTGGTGCTGCTGGACGAACCGACCCGCGGCCTGGACTACCTCGCCAAGCGGCAGTTCGTCTCGCTGGTGCGCGGGCTGGCCGCCGCCGGGCGCAGCGTGGTGGTGGCGACGCACGATGTGGAGCTGGTCGCGGCGCTGGCCGACCGGGTGATCGTGCTGGCCGACGGTGAGATCGTGGCCGACGGCAGCACCGCGGAGGTCATGCTCGCCTCGCCCGCGTTCGCCCCGCAGGTCGCCAAGGTACTGGCCCCGGCAGCGTGGCTGACGGTGGATCAGGTCGCTGCCGCGCTGGTCGCCCAGCGGGAGCCGGCGTGAGTGTCCTGCGGGTCGCTCCGCGCTCCGCCGTGGTGCTGGTGCTCGCGTCGGTCGCCGCGCTGGCCACCTTCACCTGGCCGCTCTTCGTCCCGGTGCAGCCGGAGAGCACCGCCCGTGCCGGGGAGGCGCCGCTGGTCTTCGTCGTCATGTTGCCGGTGCTGGTGGCGCTGGTGCTGGCGGAACTCACCTCCGGTGGGATCGACAGCAAGGCCCTGGCGATGCTCGGGGTGCTCGCCGCGGTCAACGCCGCGCTGCGCCCGCTCGGTGCCGGTACCGCCGGGATCGAGACGGTGTTCTTCCTGCTCGTCCTCGCCGGCCGGGTCTTCGGACCGGGGTTCGGCTTCCTGCTCGGCTCCACGTCGCTGTTCGCCTCCGCGTTGCTCACCGCCGGCGTCGGCCCCTGGCTGCCGTTCCAGATGCTCGCCGCCTCCTGGGTGGGGCTCGGCGCCGGCCTGCTTCCCCGCCGGCCCCGCGGTCGCGCCGAGGTAGCTCTGCTGGCCGGGTACGGCGCGGTCGCCGCCTACGGCTACGGGCTGCTGATGAACCTCTGGTTCTGGCCGTTCAGCGCCGGCGCGGAAACCCAGCTCTCCTACGTGGCCGGTGCGCCGGTCCTGGAGAACCTGCACCGCTTCGTCATCTTCACCGGGGTGACCTCCACCTTCGGCTGGGACACCGGACGGGCGATCACCACCGCTGTGATGATCGCCCTCGCCGGCCCGGCGGTGCTCGCCGCGCTGCGCCGCGCCGCCCGCAAGGCCGCCTTCGGTGCTCCGGTGACCTTCGCCGCACCCGAGCCGGGGATGCCGGCGTCGCTACCGACCTCGCTCCTGCCCGCGCAGGCGGGGAAGCCCGCCGCGGGCCAACCCGCGGGCCGCGACGATCGCCAGCACGGGTGGGACCAGCACGACCGCCAGCAGGGCGAGCCAGGGTACGTGCCAGCGCAGCTCGACGTGGAAGCCGACGTAGGCCGCCGCCGGCCCGATGCCGGAGACCAGGCCGAGCAGGGGTCCGGCGCCGACGATGAACCCGGCCTGGGCCGCGGCGATGCGCCGTCGGGTACGCCCGGTGGCGCCGACCGCCGCCATGGTGGCTAGGTCGGGACGGAGTTCGGTTGCCGCCAGGCCGACCGCCACGGTGCTGGCGACCAGGGTGACCAGGACGCTTACCGCGGCCAGCAGGTAGTACACGGTGGTGCTGTCCCCGGTGTCCCGGTCTGGCTCGACGGCCGCGACGGTGGCCGGCGAACGGGACTTACCGGCGGCGAGCTGCGCCTGCAGCAGCACCGCGTTCGCCTGGCCCAGCTCCGCGTTGTCGGGTGTGCGGGTTGGGTCGATGACCACCTGCCGGGGCTGGACGTCCAGCCCGAGGCGCTGCGCGGTCACGGGTGAGACCACCATGCCGGGCAGCTTGACGAAGTAGTCCTGCTGGGCGGCCACGACGGCCGGCAGCGAGGTGGCCGCCGCCGAGCTGGGCTCCGGCCCGCCGGGCAACAGGGTCACGTGACCGCTCGCGGCCAGGGCGTCGTTGAAGACCACCGCCTCTCCCCGGTCCAGGGCAGCCACTTCGGCGGTGGTGGCGGCCCGACCGGTGACCAGCCGCACGACCTCCGCCCCGCCGACGGCGATGTCGCGCTGCTCGTGGGCGCCAAAGACGGTGGGATCGGTGGTGCTGTCGGAGAGGTCCCGGAACACGGTGGGATAGAAGTTATCGGCTGTCCGCAGTGGCACGACGGCGCGGGCCGGCAGGGGCGCGGCCAGCCGCGCCAACCCGGCTGGCCCCAGCAGGTCGGCGAGCTCCGCTGGCACCAGGACCTGGCCGGGCCGCGCCGCCAACTGGCTGGGGGTGGCGACAGCACGGGCCCCGCCGGCCAGAGCCAGCGCGACGCTACCGGCGACGGCGGCGAGCACCGCGGCCATCGCCGCGGCGGTGCGGAGCCGATGCCGTACGGCGTGGCGCAGCGCCAACCGGGCCGGCATGGGCAGTACCCGGGCCAGGGGCGCGCTCGCCCGTACCAGTGCGGGCGTGCACATGACGACACCGAGCAGCAGGGCGACGCCGCCAGCGGCGAGCACGGCCGGTTGCCCCTCCGGGTTGCCGGAGACCAGCAACGCGACCGTGGCGACCGCGATCAGCCCCACGCCGACCACCAGCGCGACCCGGTCCAGCCGGGACTGGTCCCGCTGGCCGCCCAGGGCGCCGCGCAGGGGCCGCCCCCGGAGGGCGCGCGCCGGTAACACCGCCGCCAGGACCGCCAGGAGCAGGGTGACCCCGGCGACCCCCGCCACCTGACCGGCGGGGATCGACACCTCAGTCAACGGGTGGTCGGCGATGCGTTCGATGAGCGGGCCGGCCAGGGCGAAGGTCGCCAGGCCCAGGAGCGCACCGGCGGTCGCGGCGATGGCGCCGAGCAGCATCCCACCGGCGACGACCACCTTGCGGACCTGCGCGGCGGTGGCACCGGCGGCTGCCACCAACGCCAGCTCCCGACGTTGCCGGGCGGCGCCGACGGTGAATGCCGCGCCGACCAGAAGCACCACCTGGGTGCCGGCGAAGCTGACCACGAGCACCGTCGCCGCTGCCTCGATCCGCCGCTCCGCGGCGCTCGGGGCACCCCGTTCCTGATAGGAGCCATTGTGTTGCGGCGCCCACCCGCTGCCCGGCGGCACCTGCACCATCAGCTTGCCGCCCGCCGCGGAGAGCGGCGCGTCGTGCGACACGAGCAGCCCGGCGGCGCGCAACGACCGGCTCCAGTCGATCACCCCCACCACGGTGAGCTCCCGCTGCGGCATCCCGGCGGTCAGCCGGCTGCCCAACTCCAGCCCCAGCTCGTCGGCCATCGCCCGGGTCACCGCCACCTCGGCCGGCCCGTCGGGGGCCCGCCCGGACCGGAGCACATACCGGCCCTGGTTCAGCGGGTGCTCCGGGTCGGTCGCCTCGTAGTCCGACGCGCGCAGGTCCTCCGGGCCGCGGACCACCGTGCGGGCCTGTGTCAACCCGAGGGTGCGGCTGCCCGACGGCAGGGTGGCCACGATCGGGCTGTCGGCGTCAACGATCAGATCGGCCTGGCCCATCGTGAAGGTGGCGTTCTGCGCCGAGGTGCCGCTGAGGTTGCTCCAACTCACCAGCAGGACAGTGCCGGCGTACGCGGGGACGAAGAGCATCAGCAGGATCAGCGCGCTGCGGGCCCGATGGCGCAGCGCGGAGCGCCGGGTGATGCGCAGCGCGACCCGCCACGAACCGAACCGGCCGGCGGCGCTCACGACGGCTCCGCCAGCAGCCGCCGGGCATCGCCGCGCTCCGGGGTGGCGTCTACCAGTCGCCCGTCTCGGAGGAAGACCGTGCGGTCCGCCCAGCCGGCGTACCGCGCCTCGTGGGTGACCAGCACACCGGCCGCCCCGGCGTCGATCCGCGCCCGCAGGACCTGCAACACCGCGAGGCTGGTCTGCGAGTCGAGGGCACCGGTCGGCTCGTCCGCCAGCACCAACCGGCGCTCGCCGACCAGGGCGCGGGCGATCGCCACCCGCTGCTGCTGCCCACCGGAGAGCTGATCGGGAAACCGGTCGGCAACGTCGGGCAGGCCCACTTCCTCCAGGGCGGTGCCAGCCGCCGCGCGGGCCGCCCGCGCACTGCTGCCGCCGAGCTCCAACGGCAGGGCGACGTTCTCCGCCGCGGTCAGGTCGGTCACCAGGTTGAAGTCCTGGAACACATAGCCGATCCGGTCGCGGCGCAGGTGGGCCACCGCCGTCGGGTCGAGGCCGCCGATCCTGACCCCCGCCACCTCCACCGACCCGGAGGTGGGCACCTCCAGACCACCGGCGATGGAGAGCAGGGTGGACTTCCCCGAACCGGACGGCCCCATCACCGCGACCAGTTCACCGGCCCGGACGGTCAGGCTGACCCCGGCCAACGCCCGTACCGAGATATCGCCGGCCCGGTAGACCCGTTCCACCTCGGCCAGCCGCAACACCATGTCGCTCACCGCCGGGCCCGCCCCGACTCCGCGGTCTCGGCAGCCTCGGCCGGGAGCGACGTCGACGTGGGCGCGGAAGCGGAGGCGGAGGTGGGCCGGGGGTACCGCCACCGCAGCGCCGTCGCCTCCACATGGTCCAGCCACCGGAGCTCGCCCTCCAGGGCGAAGATCAAGTGATCGAGGAAGAGCGACCAGGTGAGGTCGACGTCCTCGTTGGCCTGTCGGCGCAGGTCGGTGTAGTCCCGCAGCTGCCGCATCGACTCGGTGCGCTGTTGCTGCACCACGATCGTGATGTCCACACTCGGATCCCGCGCGGCCATCGCGAACTTGATCGCCAGCTCGTTGCGGGGGCGCTCTGTCTCGGTGACCGGGGTGAGGTACCAGTCGGCGAGTGCCGCCCGCCCCGGCCCGGTGAGCACGTACAGCTCTCGCCCCTCGGCGTCCGTGCCCTCGGTGGCGACGAGGCCGTCCCGGACCAGGCGGTCCAGGGTGGTGTAGATCTGGCCGACGTTCACCGCCCAGCTGCCACCGGTACGTGTGTCCAGCTCCGTTCGGAGCTGGTACCCGTATTTCGGACCGTCCACGAAGAGGGCCAGCAGCCCCCACCGCACCGCGTTTCGCTGCATGACCGGGAACTTACCAGGTAACTAATTACTTAGTGACTACCCTCCTGGAGCTGGACGCGGCTGGGCCTAGCTGGTTACCGAAAGGTTCTTGGGGTTCGGAAAAGTGCCTCCTTCCCTGCATACGATCGGTTTCCTATGGTGTTCTAGTAACTGAAAGAGAGCGAAAGGAGGCGGTCATCATGGCCGTAACCCTGGTCAACCCGAGTGGACTTCCCGTGGTCGACGTGTACCGGCAGGTGTCGGTGGCGACCGGTTCCAAGCTGATTCACGTCGCTGGGCAGGTCGCCTGGGACGCGGACGGAAATACGATCGGCGAAGGCGACCTGGCCGCCCAGGTCGAGCAGTGCTACCTCAACGTCGGCACCGCACTGGCTGGCGTCGGGGCGTCCTTCGCCGATGTGGTGAAGTTGACCGTGCATGTCGTCGACTGGACCCCGGACCGGATGCCGGAGCTGCTCGAGGGCATCGGGCGGGCGTCAGCCAAGCTGGGCACCACACCCATAGCTCCGGCCTCACTGTTCGGGGCCGCGGCGTTGGACGCTCCCGAACACCTGGTCGAGGTTGAGGCGACCGCCGTCCTCGACTGATCACACCGGCGAGGTGTCGAACCGACGCCGCGACGACTCGATGTGGCTGAAGTAGCGCTGAGTCCAGCCACACATGCCGTCGACGACGCTACGCAGTGCCTTCCCCGCCCCGGTAAGGGTGTACTCGACCCGGGGCGGGATGGTGGGATACACGGTGCGCTCGACCAGGCCGTTGCGTTCCAGCATCCGCAGGTTCTGGGTGAGCATCTTGTGGCTGATGCCGCCAACCTCGTCGCGTAGTTCCCCGAAGCGCATGGTGCGTTGCCCGAGGAACTCGATGATCAGGAACGCCCACTTGTTGGCCACGTCGGAGAAGATCTCTCGTGCCAGCGAGTCGGCCCGCGCCAGATCGGCGTCTGGCAGCAGTTCGCTCGCCTCGTGTCGGTTACCCATCTGAACACTCTCTATCAGATCCTCAGTAACCACAAGAGAGTAATGATCAAACGGGGCCAGGAGTTGTCGACGCAGGCGCCCCGGCTGCGATGACGACGACATGACCACGGCGTGGATGCCGCGGCTACGGCAGAGCCGGTCGGCGGCGATCAACACGTACCCGTGGATCGCCTCGTCGGTCGACGGCGGCGAGGCGGATCAACCTCAAGCCCTCGCCAGCAGGCGGAACTCCCGGCGATTTGGTCGTATGACGAGGGTCACCGCGGGTAATTCAGCAACGACTAGCGTCGAGAACGTTCGTTCTCTACGCTAGTAACCAACGCGAAACGAGAACGACCGTTCTCCTGAACTGAGAGGTCTACCGTGCCGTACATCACTGTGGGAACCGAGAACAGCACCAGCATCGACGTGTACTACGAGGACCACGGTCAGGGGCAGCCGGTGGTACTCATCCACGGCTACCCGCTGGACGGGCACTCGTGGGAGAAGCAGTCCGCGGCCCTGCTCAAGGCCGGCTACCGGGTGATCACCTACGACCGGCGGGGGTTCGGGCAGTCCAGCCAGCCCACCGTCGGCTACGACTACGACACCTTCGCCGCCGATTTGAACACCGTCCTGGAGACCCTCGACCTCACCGACGTGGTGCTGGTCGGCTTCAGCATGGGCAGCGGTGAGGTCGCCCGCTACCTCGGCCGCTACGGCTCCGCCCGCGTCGCCAAGGCCGGGTTCCTGGCCTCACTGCAACCGTTCCTGCTGCAGACCGACGACAACCCCACCGGGGTGCCGCAGGAGGTCTTCGACGGCATCCTCACCGCGGTCACCGCGGACCGCTACGCCTACTTCACCGACTTCTACCGCAACTTCTACAACACCGACGACACCCTCGGCACCCGCCTGTCCGAAGAAGCCCTGCGCAACAGCTGGAACATCGCCACCGGCGCGTCCTGGTACGCCTCCAGCGCCGCCGTGCCCACCTGGATCACCGACTTCCGCGCCGACATCCCCAAGATCGACGTACCCAGCCTGATCCTGCACGGCACCGCCGACAACATCCTGCCCATCGACGCCACCGCCCGCGAACTCCGCAAGCAGCTACCCAACGCCGACTACGTCGAGATCGACGGCGCACCCCACGGCCTGCTCTGGACCCACGCCGACGACGTCAACCAGGCCCTACTGACCTTCCTCGCCAAGTAACCCCACCGACACCCCTGCCCGCTCCCCGGACCGCCGTGACAAAGGAACAACCCGCATGAACCCCGAAACCACCCTCACCCCCGCAGCCGAGACCGGCTCCGGCCGTCGCCCCGGTGGGCCGCGCTGCTAAGCGATCAGACCGCAACGAAGGCTTCGTCACTACCGCATCATCGCCCACGACCGCCGAGGCCACGGCCGCTCTTCCCGAAACCTGGGAGGGCAACGACGAAGACCAATCCTGGCTCCTGCGCTCCCAGCGCGCCATCGGGCGACAGCGCCTGGGCGTCAACGAGTTCGCCCGTCTCTTCCAGCCGCGCCCCGAACTCCTGCATGAACCGCATGTGCGCGTCGACCTCGTCCGGTGTCCACTGTTCCATCGGCGCCCAGTCCACGGCGGGCGCCGGGCCACCCCGGTAGTGCTTGAGCAGCAGGTACTTGGCCATCAACTTCTCCTGACGAGGCGACATCTCCGGCGGTAGCTCCACGCGGGAGCGTGCAGGACGCCACGCCCCCGCGCGGACACTACTGCTGACTGATCGATCAGGTTTGCTGCCGCACGGAAGAGGTGGCGACTTCTTGCCAGCTGGCCGACCGAGGGCTCAGGCTGCCGCGCACCGGGGGCGGGCAACGTCAGGTCGACGAGGTAGCGGTCCATCCGGCGTCCATATCGCGCACGGCGGCGGCCAGGTCCGACCAGCGCGGACCGGCAAGCAGCCCGAGGGCCACGGCGGTGACGTCGAAGGCGGTACGCGGCGCGTACTCGCCCCGATCCGCCCGGGCCAGCACCTCGGCCCAGACCGCCCGCACGTCCCGACCGTGCAGCACACACCCGGTTGACCTGTCGCACCAGGAGACGAACTCGTCGAACGAGTCCTGCAACGTGGCTGCCTGAGTCCGAACGAAGGCTGGTAGCCCGAGGCTGTGGTCGAAGACGCCCTCCAGCACCACGGCTCGCACCCGGTGCGGGTACCGCTCGGCGTACTGCTGGCCCGGCAGCGTGCCGTAGGAGCTGCCGTGGAAGGAGATCTGCCGCTCGCCCAGTGCACGCCGCAGCGCCTCCAGGTCGCGCACCGTACTGAGCGTGTCGGCGTGGTCGAAGACCGGAGTGGTCGGCCGGCACCGCTCCCAGAGCGCCTGGTTGTAGGCCACCATGGCATCGAAGTCGGCCTGGCTGGTCAGTGGGACCGACGGCTTTCGCAACGTCGGATCCGGGGTACAGACCGCTTCGGCGCTGCGGGCCACCGTCCGCGGGTCGAAGCTGACCAGGTCGAACCGGTCGAGCAACTCTTCGCTGAACCGGTCTCCCTTACGCATCCGCTCCACTCCGGAGTCCCCCGGGCCGCCTGGCCCGAACACCAGCGTGCCCACCCGTTGCTCCGGCTCCCGTGCGGGCCGGCCCGCGCTCCACCCAGGCCGGTAGGCCGCTACGGCTCCAGGGTGAGCGTCCGGGCCGCCTCGGCCTCGATCGTGGCGCGCTCCCAACGCATCGGCAGGGTCTCCCCGGTGCGCCACAGCTCCAGCTGGTCGTCGTAGTTGCGGTGGAAGGCGTGCCCGGAGTTGCCGGTCAGCTGGATCCACCGGGAGGCGTCCAGGTCTGCCAGGTCAACGATCATCCGCATGGACGGGACGGCACTGACCTCGTACCCGTCGGCGGCGTCCCAGCCGGTGGCGTTGACGATCCCGCTGCCGCCGGAGACGCCGACCGGGTCCGCGTTGAAAAGCCACTCGACGATCCCCACACCCGAGGTACCGAAGGACTGGTTCCGCACGGTCAACGTGTGCATCCGGCCCCAGCGCCAGTCGGCCGGCTCGTCGCCCTGCTCGCGGGAGAGTTCACTCGCCGCCGCTTCGGCCGCCGCGCGCAGCAGGTCGTCCCGGCCCTCGACGGCCTCGGTCTCCGGCCGGTCCCACCACGGCGAGTCCGGTTGGCGGAGCAGACCCCGCACCACCTCGTACGACTGGTCGTTGCCATCGAGCCGGTGGTCCGCGGGCAGTTCGTCGAAGGTCGCCAGGAGCAGGTGTCGCCAGACCGCGTTGTAGTACGCCGCCGCGGCGGAGCGGCGCCCGTCCCCGGTGCCCGGCTCCCCTTCCGCCGGCTGCTGGTAGTCCCACTCCGTCCACAGCTCGGTGGCGGACCGGACCAGATCCGAGGCATCGGCGGCAACAGCCGCCTGGACCGCCGGGACGAGCGTCGACGCGAAACCGTTGCGGTTGTCGAACTGCATAGCCTGTACGTCCGCGACGGTGATCGCCCCGGCCTCCCGGGCGGAGCTGATCAACTCGTGGATGCGCTGGCTGCGGTAGCCGTAGTGCCAGTCGGTGGTGAGCAGGTGCGGGTACGCGGGGCCGATAACGGCCTCGTTGGCGGTGACCAGGTAGCCGGTGGGCGGGTTGAGGACACTCGGCAACTCCGCGAAGGGAAGGAAACTCTGCCAGTCGTACGCCGAGTCCCACCCGGGTGCCATCCATCGCCCGTCTCCCGTGCCCCGCACCGGGATCCGGCCGGGAGCCTGGTAGCCGATGTTGCCGTCGGTGTCGGCGTAGACGAGGTTCTGCGCGGGCACCTCGAACAGCGCCGCCGCGGCGCGGAAGTCGGTCCAGTTCGCGGCGGTGTTCAACTTGAAGATGGCGTCGGCGGTCCGGCCCGGCGCAAGCGCGGTCCAGCTCAGTGCGATGGCGTAGCCGTCGCGCTGCGCGTCGTCGGCGGGCGCCGGCTCGTCGGGGCGCAGCTGCGGGGTGGCGGCGACCGACGCCGGCGAACCCGCCGGGTCGACCGGCGGGGCAAGACCGATCTCGCGTAGTTCGGCCGAGGCGTCGGAGAGCAGGGGGCCGTGCCCGGAGGCCCGTACGGTGATCGACACATCCTCGCCGCCGGCGACCTTGATGGTTTCGGTGCGGGTCGTCAACGGCTGCCACCCTCCGTCGACCTGCACCCGGTCGCCGTCCACCCGCTCCAGGTAGAGGTCGGTGACGTCGGGGCTCAGGTTGGTGAAGCCCCACGCGATCCGAGCGTTGTGCCCGATGACCACACCCGGTGTGCCGGAGAAGCTGAAGCCGGAGACGTTGATGTCGCACGCGCAGTGCAGACCGATCTGGTACCAGATGCCGGGCATGCTGGGGCCGAGGTGCGGGTCGTTGGCGAGGATCGGCTTGCCGGTGTCGGTCAGGTCGCCGGCGACAACCCACGAGTTGGAGCCGATGCCCCGACCGGTGCCCAACATGGTCGGCAGCCGGGAGAGCCCGCCGGCCAGCGCGGTAGCCAGCCCGGCGGCAGCCGTGCCAGCGGTGGGGTCAGTCGGCTCCGCGGCAGCGGTTGGTCGGGCAGTGGCTGGTTCGACCGGGTCCCCGGGGAGCACGCCCCCGCCCGTTCCGGCAGTCTCGGTCCCGGCGGGAGCCGAGCGGTCCGCCGGGTCCGGGGAGGCCGGGTCCGGGGAGGCCGGGTCCGGGGAGGCCGGGTCCGGGGAGGCCGGGTCCGGGGAGGCCGGGTCGGCTTCCTGGTCGAAGGCGCCGTCCACGATGCCGCCCGTGGTGACGATCGGCTCGTGCCGGTCGAAGGGGTACCCCGGATACAGCTCCTCGACCTGCTGGCGGGTCAGGCCCGCAGCCAGAAGTGCCGCCCGGGCGAGCTCGTCTCTCATGTTGCCACGCAGGTCCCACGCCATCGCCTTCAGCCAGGCGATGCTGTCCACCGGGTGCCACGCCTCGATCTCATAGCCCGAGTTCTGCAGGCCGAGTACGGCGTACTCCAGACTCGCCCGGCCCCCGTCATTCTCGTCGAGCCAGGCGTTCACCCCGTCGGCGTACACCTGCAGGTAGCGCTTGGTTTCCGCCCCGAGGAGATCCCACTCCTGCTCGGCGACCCGACGCCACCCCATCGTCCGGAGGTAGACGTCGGTCTCCACCTGGCTCTCGCCGAAGAGCTCGGCGAGCCGGCCCGCGGTGAGATGGCGGCGGAAGTCCATCTCCCAGAACCGATCCTGCGCGTGGAGGTAGCCCTGCGCACGAAACAGGTCCTCGGCGGTCTCCGCGTACACCTGCGGAATGCCGTGCTCGTCGCGGTGCACGGTGACCGGGGCGGTGAGGCCGGGCAGCCGAAGCGCGCCATCATGCTGCGGGAACGCTCGACGCACCGTCCACACGGCGGCGAGAGTGAGCACGAGGGCAAGCGCGGTGAGGACCGCCACGGTCCAGATCGCGATCTTACGTATCCGGGGCGAAAGAACACGTGCAGGATTCACATCGAAAATCCTAGAGGTTCGATGGGCCATTAGGTGATCTTGAAGCTCGGGTAACGTATGCCCGGCAGCGGCAGCCATTGACGCGAACGAGTAGCGGGAGAGGCTGATGAAACCGACAATCGCCCTTCTCCCCAGCGCACTGCTCGGACCCGCCGTCTGGCAGCCGGTGCGGGAACAACTCCGCGCCGCCGGCCGGGACGCCATCGTCGCTGGCGAGCAGGGAGCAAGCGGAACCTCGGTGGACGCCGTCCTGCGGTGGTACCTGGAGAGCCTGCCCACCGGCAACGACTACGTGCTCGTGCCGCACAGCAACGCTGGCCTGTACGTGCCGGCCCTCACCGCGCGGCGCTCGGTGACCGGGCTCGTCTTCGTGGACGCGATCCTCCCGCCCCGGCAGGGAACCGTCCCGGTGGCACCTCCGGGCCTACCGGAACTGCTGCACGCCCTCGCCCGGCCGGACGGCGTACTGCCGGTCTGGACCTCCTGGTGGCCGCCGGAGGAGATCGCCTCCCTCTTCCCGTCCGAGCGGGTCAGAACGGAGGTGTCCGCGCAGCAACAGCGCTTCCCGCTCGCCTACTTCGCGCAGCAGGTAGCCATCGCCCCCGGCTGGTCCGACCGTCCCGCCGGCTATCTCGCCTTCGGCGACACGTACGAACCGGAACGGGTCACGGCGGAGGGTTGGGGCTGGCGCTCGTCCCGGATCGACGGCGGACACCTGCACATGCTGCACGCGCCGGGCCGGGTCGCCACCGCGATCGACCGGTTGCTGCTGGAGGTTGGAGCGACCCACCATCGGCAGGTCACGATGCTCGCGCGCCAGCGCGGCGGTGGCGTCGATGGCCCGACCGAGCAGCTCCTCGATCACATCGAGTGAAGCCTTGATCTGCAGAATGGTGGCGCTGTCGGTGATGTCCTGCGTCGTCGCACCCCAGTGGCACCAGTTTCCACCCTCGCCGGCCAGCTCCTGGAGCTGATGCACCAGCGGCAGAACGGGATAGCCGATGGCGACCGTCTCCTGGGCGAGCTTGTCCATGTCGATGTTCTCGATCCGGCAGGCGTCGAATATCGCCGCCGCGGCGTCCCGCGGAATCACCCCGATCGTGCCCTGCACCCGGGACAGCGCGGCTTCCACCTCCAGGTAGCGGCGGGTGCGGCCCTCGTCCGACCAGATCGCCCGCACCCGGGGCTCACCGAAGATGTCCCGGAATACCAGGCTGTCGATCGCGCTCGTAGGCATTGTTTCCTCTGTCCCTCAGCCCGCCACCTGATTACCTACAGTTGTCCGAATCTAACAGCAGGTCACGCCGGTCGAAGGTGGTCGAACGTTTCCACGACCAGGCCCATCGACGGCGTCACGGCGTGCTCTTCCCGGCGGCAGCGGTCTGCCTCGGTAGCGACACGGGGGTGTCGTAGCCGGCGGCTTGCAGGGTGAACAACTCGGCGTACCGACCGCCGGCCGCGAGCAGGTCGTCGTGGGTACCGGCTTCGACGAGCCGGCCGTGGTGCAGGACGTAGATGCGGTCCGCGTGGCGGACGTTGGCGAGCCGGTGGGTGATGAGAACGGTGATTCCGTGGCCCTGCCGGTCGCGGATCGCCTGAAACAGGGCGTCCTCCGCGCGCGGGTCGAGCGCCGAGGAGGGCTCGTCCATGATGAGCAGGTCGGCGTCCCGCAGGAAGCCCCGGGCCGCCGTGATGCGTTGCCACTGCCCACCGGAGAGGTCCTGACCGCCGGCGAAGGTCCGGTCGAGCAGGGTCTCGTAGCCGTGCGGCAGCTCATTGATCATGTTGTGGGCGACGGCACGGCTGGCGGCGGCCTCGATCCGGTCGGACTGCGGGGTGGTGGTGAGGTCGCCGATGGCGATGTTCGTGGCGGCGGTGAACGGCCACTTGTGGTATTCCTGCGTCACCACCGCGATCCGGGCCCGAAGCGCGTCGGTGTCCCAGTCGTCGGTGGGCCGTCCGTTGTAGCGGATGGTCCCGCCGGTGGGCGTCCGCAGGGTGGCGATCATCGTGGCGAGGGTGGACTTGCCGGAGCCGTTCTCCCCCACGAACGCCACCGTCTGCCCCGCCGCGATGCTCAGGCTGACCTGGTCAACGGCGGCGGCGTCCCGGTCGGGGTAGCGCAGGCTGACCGCGTCCACCGCGACCGCCCGCAACCGCTGCGGCACCGAGCGGTCAGCGTCGCCGGTACGCGGCTCGGGCAGGTAGTCGGCGGCGCGGGTCATGAAGCCGGTGTAGTCGCGGAAGTGCTGGCCCTCGGTGTAGGCACGGTCCATCTGGAAGGTGACCACCGCCAGGGATCGCTGTGCGGACTGCACGGCGATGACGCCGGTGGCCGCGGCGGCGAGGGGAATGTGCCCTTCGACCAGCAGGAAGCCGAGCAGCACGTAGACCACGGTGGTGGCGATCCCACCGATCATCGCACCGACGGTGGTGGTCGTGGTGACCCGACGGGCCAGGGCGAGCTGGATCCCGGTCTCGACCCCCATCACCCGGTCGTACTGGTCGAGCAGGAAGGACCGCAGCCCGTAGCTGCGCAACTCGGGGGCGGAGTCACGTTCGGCCATCAACCGGTGCAGCAGCCACAACCGCCGCCGCCGCACCGACCCCGCCGCGTACGTCTGATAGCGCAGGTGCCCGGCGCGCAGCGACGCCCACCCGTTCGGCACCGTGGCCACCAGCAGCGCGACCAGTAGCAGCGGGTGGATCACCACGACGGCGACCGCGACGGCGAGCACACCGGTGAGGCCGGCGAGCAGGTTCATCGACGCCTGCACCAGGCCGGTCGTGGAGTCCGCGCCCCGGGAGGCCCGCTCCATGTCGTCGGCGAAGGCGTCCGCGTCGAACGCCTCCAGCCGGACGGCCGTGGTCACCTCGAACAGGCCCCGCTCCACCTCCCGGTCCACCTTCGGGCTCAGGCCGTTCTGGGCGTACCCCATCGCGGTGGCCATGCCGGCGCGCAGCGCGGTCACCGCCGCCAGGGCGACCAGGGCGGGCAGCGCGGCGATAACCTTGTCGGCGGTCGGTCCGCCGGCGAACAACTCCACCAGCACCCGCTGCGCGGCGAGGAGCCCGAAGGCGGCCAGCACCCCGGCACCCACCGTGGTCGCCGCCACGACCGAGGTGCGGAGCCGATCGGCCCGCCAGCTGACGGCCAGCGCCGCGCCCACCAGTCGGGGCAGTTCGGAGAAGACCGCCAAGAGACCGGCCTGCGCCCGCGCTCGCACCCCGGTCTCCCACCACATCTGGCGCAACTCCGGTAACGCCGAGTCCCGCACCCCCTCGGCATCGGGGCGCGGGTCTCGCTGGGTCGGCTTCGGCTGATCGGACGGGGGGTCGGGCGGGCTGGTTGTCGACATGCCGGAAACGTAGGACTGGCCGGGGGAACACGCCCGCAGCACCGCGCGCCGACAATGTCGGTAGCCGCGACACCGATTCCGACATCACCCGAACGCGTCGGCGGCGGCGGGCGGAAGTGTCACCACCGACAGCTACGGTGTTCGCTCATCGTGACCGCGACCCGGGGGTGGCAGCGATGCGCGACACCGACGACACCAGGACCGCCCGCCGCGCCCTCGGCCGTCGCCTCGCCGAGCTACGCCGGGCCGCCGGGCAGACCCAGCACAGCCTCGCTCGGCTCGTCCAGTACGGACGCAGCTCCGTGGCGAACACCGAAACCGGCCGCCAGCATCCGGAACGGCCCTTCTGGGCCCGCTGCGACGAGGTGCTGCGCACCGGCGGGGTGCTCACCGCCGAATATGACCGCATCGCGCACCGGGAGCACCGCCACCGCGCGGTCCCGGCGCGCGGTGGCGGCGCCGCCCCGACCAGCGGCCCCCCAGCCACGTGGTGGGAGGCCGTGGACGACGCCGAAGGCTGCTCACCGGCCGCTCTGGTGGACCGGCTCTGTCTCCTGCGCCACGATGTGGACCGCGCGATCGTCGCGCTGACCTGGCTCGGCTACCACCCCACCGCGACGATCAGCCACTCCGGGTCGCCCGCGGAGATGAACGAGGACTGGTCCGCGACATCGTCGTAGGGGAAGCCGTAGGAGAGGCCGTCGATGGACTGCTCGTGCCAGAACTTCGCGTAGTAGTTCGCCGGTGCCTGCTGGTAGAAGAGGTTCGGGTCCTCCCACTGCGACCGGGGCAGGTGGGCGACGTGCCGGTTCAGCGCGGCACAACCGTCCGGGTTGCTCGCCAGCGGTCCGGAGCACCCGAAGATCTGGGCGGTGGTGGCGGGGATCCCGACCGACGACGCGTACCCGCTCAGGTAGTCGGCGTACTGCCCGCCCGAGCGGAACTGGGGCGTGTTGCCGGGGGACGGCACGCGATACGGCGCCTCGATCGTGGCGAGGTGCTTGAACTCGGCCGGCATCGCGTCGGAGAACCGCTGAAACGTCGTGTCGCGGCCCTCGGCGAAGATCGCCTCGGTCTCCCCGACCGCGTTGTCGTATCCGCCACCGGCGCGCAGCCGCATCGCCAGCGGGAGCCCGAACGCGTCCACCCGGGTGGTGTTGCCGTTGAAGCGGTCCGCGGCGACGGTGAACTCGACAAAGTCCCGATACTGGCTGGTCGGTGAGCCGAGGTAGAAGTACATCCGGCCGGCCGAGTTCGCCGGCATGTCGAGGTACTGCTGTTCGGCGATGGAGCGGGTCTGGCCGCCGAAGCTCCAATACACCTGGCTGTCGGGGTAGCGTCCGTTGGTGCGGTTCAGGATCTTGACCGTGAGGACGTTCTGGGCGGGCGGGATCGTGCTGGTGTCACCCCAGAAGTCGTCGTCCGGCGGTGGTTCCGACTCCGCCGTCCGCACGACGAACTCCCAGAGCGAGTAGCCGTACGGGGTGTTGCGGGCGGTACCGTACATCCGCACGTACCGTCCCGTGCCGGAGACATCGAGCGTCTGCACACCACCGGCGCCGGTCGTGGTGGCGTAGCGGGTGGTCCACGGTCCGGCCGGGCTGTCGGCGGTCTGCAGCTCGAACGCCCGCCCGGAGGCCGCCTCCCAGGACAGGACGACCTGGCAGATGGTGTGGACCGCACCGAGGTCGACCCGAAGCCACTGTGGGTCGGCGAAGGCACTCGACCAGCGGGTGGCGGCGTTGCCGTCCACGGCCGCCGTGGCCGGGGTGGTGGCGGTCTCGACCGAGGAGGCCGTCACGTCCCGACCGAGTGCGGCATTACCCGTGCAGGTGGAGCCGCTGGTGCCGTAGACCTCGAACTCCCACAGGGAGTAGCCCCACGCGGTGCCCCGGTCGGTGCCGTAGAGCCGGATGTAACGCCCGGTGCCGCTGACCGTGAGGTTCTGGGTGCCGCCTGTCGCGGCGGCCGTCTGATAGATCGCCTGCCAGGGGCCGGCGGGGTTTGCCGAAACCTGGATCTGGAAGGCACTCCCGTAGGCGGCCTCCCACCGCAGGGTTACCTGACTGATCGTGGCGGTGCCGCCCAGGTCAACCTGGAGCCACTGCGGATCGCTGAACTCGCTCGACCAGCGGGTGTCCGGGTCGCCGTCGGTGGCGGCGGCGGCCGGCGTGTCGTCGAGTTCGACTGAGGAGGCGGAGGTCGGCTTTCCCTGGGAGAGCAGGGCGGCCGCGGCCTGGGCCCGCTCGGCGGGAAGCGTCAGGACGGTGGCGAGCAGGATGAGCGGGACCACGAACGCCAGCACGCGGCGGTAACGCGGACGGTGGGAGATCAGGCGAGCTGTCGGCATGACGGGCTCCCGGAATGGTGGCGGTAACATGAGAGAGCGCTCTCAGCGTATCGACAGACTCGAATTAGTCAAGCGATCTGAGCTGCGCGGTCAGCAGGCAAGGAGCACCATCGCCACCCCGCCGCGTGCAGCGCGAGCGCCACGCCCCCGAGCGCGAGTCCACCGCAGACAGCGGTGACCCCGGCGGTCAGGGCCGTCCGGTCGACCTTGCCGTTGTCGTTGAGCGGCAGGGCGGTCATCGGTGCCAGGGCCGCGGGAAGCATGTACTCCGACAGCCGGTCGGGGACGGACCGATCAGCAGTCAGGCCGGGCCGGCCGTGGTATCCGCGCACCACACCGGAACCGCCGATGTGGAGCTGTCCCACCACGCCCACCGGCACCGGCTGGTACGCCTCGTCGAACAGGTAGATCCGGGTGTTGGCGATCGGTGAACCGAGGTCCACCGCGGCCGGGGCCGGCCGCGGTGGGGCCGGGCGACCGCGTGCCACGGCCAGGCCGATCGCGGCGGCGGCTGGTGTCGCAACACCGAAAGACAGCTACAGAACAGTGGAACGGAGGACTAAAATTTCGCCGGCCCCGCGTCGAGCGGCGCTCATGGAACCGGAGACAAAAAGAAGCTACGAGCAAATATCCAAGACCTGTCAACCAACCGACAAGCCTGACCTGAGCCGCCTAACGGCTAGCCGACAACTGCCGAACAGTCCGTTTATTCGGGACAATGCAAAACCATCTCCCGGCCCTGCCACTTGGGAGTATCCGCCGGCGAAGAAAGTGAACCGCGGGCCGAAGAAAATGGCCGCGGGCGCCCCCGGTTGCCCGGTGCGCCCGCGGCGGTAGCCCCGTGCGGCGCGGGTCAACCCTGGGCCTTCAGCCACTCCCGTAGCCCGCGCGGGCGCAGGTCGGTCCAGACCTCGTCGATGTACGCCAGACAGCTGGCGCGATCGCCGCTGAAGCCCACCCTGCGCCATCCGGCCGGAAGCTCCGACCCGTCCGGCCAGATCGAGTACTGCTCTTCGTCGTTCATCACGACGTCGTAGGGGCGCGGATCCTCGGATTCCTCCATCGACACTCTCCACGGGAGACAGCCACAGGTTAACCGGAGACTATACCGTCCAATTCCGCTGGCCCGGGTTGACCGATCGTCGCCTATTCGGTCATCCGATCGCCCACGGAAATCAGACCGAGATGCGAACGCCATCCATTAAGCGGCAAGACTCGGATAAGCAACCATACACCCGATTCAGGTAATTCCAGAAATTTCACAGTCGGTAGGCATTTGTCAGGCCACGTGCGTGGGGCCGCAACGACCCTTCTGAACCCGCCCATCTGCCGCTAACCCACCATTTGCTTACCTTTCGCACCCTTGCCCTTGCAATTTTCCCGAAGCCGTACAGCATGTAGGGATGACAGCCGATAGAAACAGCTTTAAATACCCAGGCCGCGGTGCGGCCACTGTGGCCACAGCCCTGCTGGGAGCGGCCCTGCTTGGGCTCACCGCCACCCCCACGCCGGTTTCGGCGAACGAGGCCACCCTGCCCCTCGGCGACGCCGACCTGGCGGAAAGCCGCAGCAGCGAGACGCTCGCCAAGGGCGTCACGCTGACCCGGATCGTCCGTGGCACCGAGCCGGCACCGATCGACCAGATCGGCGACACCCCCCGAGGCCCGTGGGTGGTCAATGTGCTGACGATCGACCCCAAGCAGAGCCGGGGGCACCTCGCCGCCACCTACGGAACCGACTTGGCCGGAGTCGAAAAGACCACCGACCTCGTCCGCGAGGCTGACGCGCTGGCCGGAGTCAACGCCTCCTTCTTCACCTTCACCGCCAGCGCCGAGTATCCCGGCGACCCTGTCGGCCTGGGGGTATACGGCGGGCGGCTGCTCAGCGAGCCCACCGGTGACGAGGCGGAGGCAGATCTGGTCCTCGACGCCAAGAACCACAAGATGATCATGGGCCAGCTGCAGTGGACCGGCAGCATCAGCAACACCCGGACCAAGACCAGCC
This sequence comes from Salinispora goodfellowii, assembly GCF_059570675.1. Lineage (NCBI taxonomy): Bacteria > Bacillati > Actinomycetota > Actinomycetes > Micromonosporales > Micromonosporaceae > Salinispora > Salinispora goodfellowii. Next base: position 79,026 of record NZ_JCANTD010000021.1, read on the forward strand.
TTCCGCTGGAGTACATCAACCACCCCCCGGTTGTCCCGGACGCCTGCACCGAGCTTCCAGACCCGACCCAGTGCGCCGACTCCGGCGACACGGTGCGATTCACGCCGGAGTTCGCCGCCAGCACGCCGTCCGGGCCGGGCGTCGAGGTCGTCCTCGACCGCAAGGGCTGCGTGGTCCGGACCACGACCACGCGCGGCACGACCCTCGACCCGGACCAGACCTCCCTCCAGGCGACCGGGCGGGAGACGGCGGATCTGCTCGCCGTGGCGCAGGGCTGCGTGAAGCACTCCAGTTCCCTGCAGGACGAGGCCGGCAAGAAGGTTCAGCTGCGCCCCGGGACGTTCGCGGTGAACGGCCGCTACCGGCTGATGGAGGACGGGCAGGTCGTCGCGCCCACCGACTCGGACGGCTTCTTCGCGCGCCACCCGCGCACCATCGCCGGAACCACCCTCGACGGCAAAATCATGCTCGTAACCGTCGATGGCCGACAGACCACCAGCGTGGGCACCACCATGACCGAGACCGCCACGGTCGCCGCCGCGCTCGGCATGCACAACGCGGTCAACCTGGACGGTGGCGGATCAACCACGATGTCTGTCGAGGGCAATTTGGTCAATCAGCCCAGCGGTAGCGAGGAGCGCCCGGTCGGCGACGCACTCGTCTACATCGACCGCAAGTTCAGCCACCGCTGACCCGTCCCGCTCTCCCTGAGCCCGGCGGGCACCCCGGCACGGAGTCCGGCTGATCGGATCAGAAGTAATACCGACTCAGCCGGACTCCCTCCGCTCCAGCCCGCCCCAGTCGGGCACCAGCCGATCGGGTTGCCTGCCGGCGAGACAGCGGCGACCGCCAGCACGACCGGCACGGTCAGAGTGAACCCGCGCGGTCAGCGCGACCGGCACGGTCAGAGTGAACCCGCGCGGTCAGCGCGACCGGCACGGTCAGAGTGAACCGGTGGCGCGGTCGGACAGCCGCACCAGCAGGGCGCACCCCAGCACCGAACTGACCGCCTGCGCGAGCAGCCACGGCCAACCGAGCACCGCCGGCGCCGGCAGCAGCACCAGGCCGATCGAGACCGGCAGGGTCAGCACAGCGAGAACGTCAACCCCGTTGAGCAGCCAGAGCAGCATTCCGGCCGGAAAAGCCCCGAGCGGCGTATCGATCAGGATGGTGCCGATCGAGGCGGCACTCGCCTTCGCCCGCCAGAAGGCACCCGCCGCCACGGCCGGTCCCGCCAGCAGACCGAGCGCCCACCACGGCCCGGTGACCGCCCCGAGGACCTGCAACACGCCCAGGGCGATCGCGAGCCAGCCACCGGCGATGACGGCGGGGACCACGAGTCGCGCGGCGGTCACCCGGCGACCCGTGAGACCGAGCAGCCGCAGCAGCGCCGGGTTCGCGGCGTCACTGTGCGTGGACTCCCCGGTGAAGCCGGCGACATTCAACGCGCCGATCAGGACCACGCCGAGCAGGAGCCAGGCCGGACCCTCGGCAAGGTAGACCGGGACGGCCACCGCGGCAACCGGCCACCAGAGCCGCGGTGCCTTCCGGCGCAGAATGATCAGATCCTGGGCGATGAGCGGAGAGAGCCGGCGGGTCGACAGCAGCCGTGTCGTCCGGACCCGGGTCCGGCTACGCCAGAACCGACGGGCACTCAGCTCGGCCAGGTAGGAGGGTTCAACCGCGTAAACGACATCGGCGTACGCGCCCGCGTTGATCGACGCCTCGGCGATCGGTGCGGCGGGCCAGTTCTCCAGCCCCCGCCAGGTCAACCCGACCAGGAACAGCCCCGTGACCAGGGCGGCGACACCGCCGGCGAGCACCACCACGGGTGATATCGGCACGGCGGGCAGGCCGTGCCCGCCGGTGGCGCTCAGCGCGGCGGCCACGACGAGGCTGCCCGCGCCGATCGCGACGCCGCCGCCGTCCGCGAAGCGGGCCGCGGCGGGCCGGGGCTGGCCGGCGATGGCGAGCAACGCCACGAAGACGGCGGCAGCCGCGCCGGTGGCGGCGCCGGCCCACAGCGCCAGGAGCTCGGTCGGGCGGGCGGATATGCGCCCGGTCACCGCGATCCCGATGGCAGCGCCGACGACGAGCGCGGCGATGGTGGTGAGGGCGAGTGCCGGCGTGAGCAGGGTACGCCGGGGGATCGGCGCGAGCAGCAGCCAGGTGGCGTCGCTGCGGCTGACCGAGAGCGGGCCGAGCTGGCGGAGCACGACGAAGAAGGCGGCGAGGGCAGCCACCGCTCCGACGAACGGGGTCACCGCCGGGGCACCGAGCGACTCCGGTGGCCAGATCACCCGCGCCACCGGCTGCCCGACCAGCGCGGCGGCCATCAGCAACGTGAGGGTCACGACGTAGACGGTGCTGATGTCGACGCGGCCCTCGGCGGCGATCCGGCGGCGGCGCACCCAGCGGCGGGCATCAACCGTGGCCGGGGCCGCTGGCCGGACCGGGGCCGCGACCGGGGTCACTCCGCCTCCGGACGGATGAGTACGACCTCGCCGGCACCGACGCCGACCCGGAACCCGTCGTCGTGGCTGGCCATGACGAGCGTGCCGCCGGCCGCCACGTACGAGCGCAGGTGGGCGGCGACCGCACCCTTGATCCGGGTGTCGAGGCGTTGCTCGGGCTCGTCCAGGACGAGAAGCCGGCTGGGCCGCACGAGGGTCGCGGCGAGCAGGAAGCGCTGCCGCTGCCCGGAGGAGAGGGTGCTGGGCAGGCTGTCGGAGAGCCCGGCCAGGCCGAGGGTGACGCAGAGCTCGGCGATGTGTCCGTCGTCGGGGTCCCCGCCGTTGACCACTCGGACCAGGTCGAGATGTTCCCGCACGGTCAGGCCCTGGTACCAGCTCGGCGACTCCACTGTGGTGGCGACCTGACGCCAGAAGTCCGCCCCGCGGCCCGGAGCCGTCGCGAAGACGGAGATCTCACCGGCGGTTGGCTCCTGTAGGCCGGTGACGCATCGCAGCAGAGTGGACTTTCCGGCCCCGTTCTCGCCGACCAGTGCGACGGCGCCGCCCTCGGGGATCTGAAGGTCGATGTGGTCCAGAACCAGCGTCGAGCCGTACCGGACCGTCACCTGCCGAACGTCAACCACCGTGGTCATCGGCGCATTCTCACCGTCGTGCCTCCGCCCCCCGTCGCGCGAGTTCGCGCGCTTCGCCCGGACATCATGGCACAGTCCGGCGACCGGAACAGATCAGCGTTGATGACGGCCAGACCCGCACGACACACGCCTGAAACAACTTTTCATCAGCCCTTCTCGATGTCGAAGCGGCATGGTTACATCGGTATGTGCCGTTGCTTGGAGCGCTCCCAAGGGCACCCGAGACAAGGAGGTAAGGCATGAGACGCCTGTTCCAGGCGCTGACCGTACTCGCGGTCGCTGCCACCGCCGCGCTGGTCGCCGCAGCGCCGGCCCAAGCCGCAACGATCTGCGAGCAGTACGGCACCACCACCATCCAGGACAAGTACATCGTCCAGAACAACCGCTGGGGCAGCGCCGCCGAGCAGTGCATCGACACCACCAACAGCGGCTTCCGGATCACCTCCCAGCAGGGGTCAACCTCCACCTCCGGGCCGCCGCTGTCCTTCCCGTCGGTGGTGCTCGGCTGTCACTACCAGAACTGCTCACCCGGGACCAACCTGCCAGCGCAGCTCAGCCAGGTCAGCAACGTCCCGTCCACGATCAGTTACGGGTACGCGGGCGGCACCTACAACGCTACGTACGACATCTGGATGGACCCGACCCCGAAGACTGACGGGGTGAGCCAGATGGAGATCATGATCTGGTTCCACCGACAGGGCTCGATCCAACCGATTGGCGGTCCGGTCGGCAACGCCTCGGTAGGGGGTCGTAACTGGGAGGTCTGGCAGGGGAACAACGGCGGCAACGACGTCGTCTCCTACCTCGCACCGGCGACCATCAACAGCTGGTCGTTCAACGTCAAGGACTTCATCGACGACGTCGTCGCGCGGACCCAGGTCACCAACGACTGGTACCTGACCAGCCTGCAGGCGGGCTTCGAACCGTGGAACGGCGGCGTCGGGCTGGCCGTCAACAACTTCTCCGCCGACGTGAACATCGGAACGAGCCCCCCGCCCCCACCGCCGCCGGGTGACGGCGGCACGATCGTCGGCCAGGCCAGCGGACGATGCCTGGACATCCTGGACCTCGGCACCGCGGACAGCACCCCGATCCAGCTCTGGGACTGCACCGCGAACTGGAACCAACTGTGGAACCGCACCGGCAACACCTTCGTCAACCCACAGACCGGCAAGTGCCTCGACGTCTCCGGCGGGTCCACCGCCAACGGCGCCCGCGTGCAGCTCTACACCTGCAACGGCACCGGAGCCCAAAGCTGGCAGGTCAACGGCGACGGCACCGTCACCAACCCGCAGTCCGGCAAGTGCCTTGACGCGGTGGAGCAGGGCACCGGTAACGGCACCCGGATCCAGATCTGGGACTGCTTCGGCGGTGGCGGCACCCAGCCCAACCAGGTCTGGACCGTCGGCGGCGGCAGCACGCCCCCGCCCCCGGGCGACGACCAGACCCCGTTGGCGATCAACGGCCAGCTGTACGTCTGTGGGGTGAACCTGTGCAACCAGTACAACCAGCCGATCCAGCTGCGCGGCATGAGCACCCACGGCCTGCAGTGGTTCAACAACTGCTACAACGACGCCTCGCTCGACGTGCTTGCCGACGAGTGGCGGGCTGACCTGTTCCGGATCGCCATGTATGTGCAGGAGGGCGGCTACGAGACCAACCCGCCGTGGTTCACCAACCGGGTCAACGAGCTCGTGGACGAGGCCGAGGAGCGCGGCCTCTACGCGATGATCGACTTTCACACGCTGACGCCGGGCGACCCGATGTACAACCTCGATCGGGCGAAAACCTTCTTCGCCGCCGTCGCTTCTCGCAACGCCGACAAGAAGAACGTCATCTACGAGATCGCCAACGAGCCCAACGGGGTCGGCTGGGGCACCATCAAGAGCTACGCCGAGCAGGTCATCCCGGTGATCCGGGCCAACGATCCGGACGCCGTGATCATCGTCGGCACCCGAGGCTGGTCGTCCCTCGGCGTCTCCGAGGGCGCCAACGCCGACGAGGTCATCAACAATCCGGTCAACGCCAGCAACATCATGTACGCGTTCCACTTCTACGCCGCGTCCCACCAGGACTTCTACCGCGCCGAGGTGCAGCGTGCGGCGGCGACACTCCCGCTGTTCGTCACCGAGTTCGGCACCGTCGACTACACCGGTGACGGTGGGGTCGACGTGGGCAGTACCAACGCCTGGATCAACCTGCTCGACCAGCTGAAGATCGGCTACGCAAACTGGACCTACTCCGACGCCAACGAGGGCAGCGGAGCGTTCCACCCCGGGACCTGCAACAGCGGCAACTTCTCCGGGACAGCGAACCTGACCGCCTCCGGCAATCTCCTTCGCAGCCGGATCAGCACCCCGGACAACTTCCCGACGAGCTGACCTCGGCCGGGCTCCGGTTGACTCGTGGCCGACGGCGGGAGGTTTTCCCCAGCCTCCCCGCCGCCGGCCACGGCCACCGCCGCTGGCTACCCGCGCGTGGTCCGATCCGGGCTGGCTCCTCCTGAGCCATGGCCGCGGTTGGCCCGGACCGGGGGGCGGGGCGCGGCCAGCGTGGGCGTCAGCGCGGCGGCGACCTCTTCGGCGAACTCCTCGTGGACGAAGAGCTTGCCGCGTCGCACTTCGTGCAGGCGAACGTCGCCCCGGAACCCGGACATCATCGCGCGGGTCCAGGCCACCGGGAAGTAGGGGTCGTCGGCACCCCAGACCAGCTGGACGGGAACGGTGATACGGGAGTGCAGGCCAGCTAGAGCGCCGAAAGCCGAGAAGTCGAAGTTCCGGGGGAACTGGCCGAAGGCCCAACGCAGATCAGCGCTCTCCTTGAGGGGCCGCAGAAAGAACGCCGCGAAGTCTCCGTCCAGCAGGTTTCGGTCCTGGAAGGCGTCGCCGAGAACGAACCGGTTTCGCCTCAGCAGCCTATTGTTCGACGCTACCGTCAGCAGACGCTCAAATCCGGGTAAGTGACGGGTGGCGAATAGCAGCGAGAGCCGCCAGTGAGCCCCCTGCGGCTGCTCGGTGTCGATCAGCCCCCAGGAGCGGACGCGAGGGTCTCCCGCCAGGGCACATCGCGCGATGAGTCCACCGCTGTCATGGCCGACCACCGCCACGTCATCCAGGGCAAGGGTGTCCACGACGCGCCGTACCGCCGCGGCGTGCGCGGCGACATCGATGCGAGCGGTCCGGTCGAAGCGGCTGTCACCTGCCCCAACAAGGTCAATAATGTGACATCGAAGGTGCGGCACGAAAAAGGGTAGAAGACTGCGGAACGTTGCCCCGCTGACCGGCCATCCGTGCACGAACAGCACGTCTGGCCCTTCCCCGACACTGCGGACCGCAACCTGACCTTGCTCCACCTCAATGAAGCGGTCCGGCCGGGCGCGGAAGAGATTGGCGGCCTGCGCGACGGTAAAATCAGGCATCGATTCACTCCTGTCGACATCACGTGGCATGGCGGAGCCACCGGAGGAGAGCACGCACCGGCACTCTCGCCGGCAGTACGCTCTGCATGGCTCGACAGTGCCAGCCCAATAACACCCTGTCGATTACCTGTAAGGTAGCGAGCCCTTTTCGACACGCCGGTTCCGCAGTTCTCGCGCGGTCTCCTCGTCGGCGGGATAGAACGACTCGATCGACAGCTCGGAGAGGGTTACGTCCAATGGCGTACCGAAGGTTGCCACCGTGGTGAAGAGATTGAGCACTCGGCCGTCTCGGCGCAGCCGCACCGGCACCACGATGTCGTTGACCATCGGGTCGCCGACGTGGGCTTCACCGCCGGGGTAGCCACGCAGCTCCTCCTCAAGGTTCGCAAGATCCGGGTCGCCACTGAACTCCACCTGCCGGCTCAGCCGATGCAGCAGGTGCCACCGCCATTCACCAAAGTTCACGATGTGTGGAGCCAGCCCGTCCGGATGCAGACTCGCCCGGAGGACATTCGCCGGCGGTACGAGCAGCTGGGGTGCCACCAAGTCGGTGAGCACCGACAGGCTCTCGTTGGCCGCTACCAGGTTCCAGCCCCGGTCGACGACGACAGCAGGGTACGGTTCGTGCCCGTCGAGCACCTGTCGAATAGCGGCGCGGATGGCGGTCATGGACGGAGCGTCCAGCGCGTTCTCCGAATAGACCGGTGCGAACCCCGCGGCCAACAAAAGCCGGTTCCGCTCCCGCAACGCCAGGTCCAGCCGATCCGCCAGCTGCAACACCATCTCCCGGCTCGGCGACGAGCGGCCGGTCTCCAGGAAGCTGAGGTGTCGGGTGGAGATGTCGGCCCGGATGGAGAGCTCCAGCTGGCTGAGTCGGCGCCGGCGGCGCCAGTCCCGCAGCATCACCCCAACGGCCGGTCTCGTCACGGTCATCCCAGCATCGTCCGTCGCCGACGTCTCGCTGTCCATTACCTGCGAGGTAGGGCCGGCACCGAGCCAGCCCGCGCCCGACTACCAGGCAACCAGGAGTTCGGCGGGGCCGTGCGTGCGGAACGACGGCCGCCACCGGACCGGCGCCCCGGGTACGGCGAGTGCCAGACTTGGCAGCCGCCGGGCCAGTACGGTGATCGCCTCCTCGGCCTCGACCCGGGCCAGGCCCGCACCGAGGCAGAAGTGGGGGCCGTTGCCGAAGGCGAGCCGCGCGGGGTTTGCGTCCGCCCCCCGGGTGGCGGCGACGATGCTCAGCAGCACCGTGTCGCCGGCCGGAATCGTGGCGCCCCCGATGGTCATCTCCTCGGTGGGGAAGCGACGGATGGCGGCGGGTGCGGGCGGTTCGAGGCGCAGCGTCTCCTCGATCGCCTCGGAAGCCCGCACCCCACGGAGGCTGCCATCGTCAAGTAGGCGCAGCACGGTCGAGGCGATCAGGTTGGCGGTGTTCTCGTACCCGGCGAACAGGATCAGGAAGGCCAGTGAGGTCAGTTCGTCCCGGGTTAGCCGGTCCCCCTCCTGCTCGGTGGCGACCAAGGCGCTGAGCAGGTCGTCGCCGGGTCGCTGTTGTTTCGCCTCGATCAGGTTGACGACGTAGCCGTGCAGTTCGACGACCGCCTGCCGGATGGCGTCCCGGTCCGGCGGGTAGCTGGTGAGCATCGTGTCGGTCCAGGCCCGCAAGTCGGCACGCCCAGCTTCCGGTACGCCCAGCAGGTCGGCGATGACCTGGACAGAGAGCGGCGTGCAGTAGCCGGTGACCAGGTCGACGGGGCTGCCCGTGGCGACCACCGTATCCGCGAGCTCTTCGGCGGTTCGTTGGATCCGGGGACGCAGTGCGGCGACCCGCTGTGGGCTGAAGGCCGGGCCGACCAGGCGGCGCAGCCGGGTGTGATCGGGGGCGTCCAGGTTAAGCAGGTTAGCGTCGAGGGCCGGCGGCAGCGCGAATCCGGACCAGCCGCCCCGGCTGTGCTTTCGGTTGAGGGCCAGGCGGGGGTCGGCCAGCGCCCGGGAGACCAGTTCCGGGCTGGTGACCAGCCAGGCCAGGGAGGAGTCCGGCAGCAGCACCTGATGCACGTCGCCGGCCTTTCGAAGCTGGTCGTACTCCGGCCCGATTCGCGCGCCGGAACGGGGAATCGGGGCCAGCTCCGCCCGCGTCGGTTGGTCTTGGGACATCACGCCAGAGTAGCGGCGATCCGCCGACAGTCCGAAGTGGCAGAAGGTCGGCCGGCGAGTCGACGTGGCGGTGGGCAGCTCGGCGAGCCGAACTGGTCAGGATCAGCTCGCCGAGCCCACGCCGCCGACCGACCTCAACGGCCGGGTGACGATCGGTCGATCACGGTACGAGAAACATGCGCCGGGCGATGCCGGGATCCCGTAACGGCTTGATCGCCAACCGTACGAGGATCAGTGCGTTGTCGTCGCCGGCGATCCGATTGGCGCTGAGCTCACCGCAGGAGCGGCACTGGTGAATGATCATCCATTCGCCGTCGGGCCGCACCGACATGCTCAACGCTTCCATCCGACCGTGGCAGTTCGCGGCTCGGTCGCCGGGGATTCGCCGGTCCACGTGCAGACTGTCCAGGCAGTTCGGGCAGTGATTGCGGTGCGTGGTGCCGGGTGCCTCGACCGACACGTCCAGCCGACAGCCCACGCATCGGAAGTCGTTCGCCCGATGCCCACCCGGACGGTGCAGCACATCCTTGTGCCGCTGTGGCCGCCGGTTGGCTCGCGCCCGCTCGTGCGGGCTTCTGCTACGCCTTGGCATCGTCGATACCTCCAATCGATTCAGAGGTCGCCGAAGGTTTCGAGCGGAAACGGGGGCTGCGCCAGTGGGCGCACGGCAATCCGCATCAAAATGAGCTGGTTGTCGTCGGCACAGATGGCGTTGGAGGTCAGCTCATCGCAGCGTACGCAGCGGTGGATGACCATCCAGTCGCCAGTGCGGAGCACGGCGATGGCGATCGGCGACATCCGGCCCTGACAGTCACTGGGACCGCCCTCGACATGATCGGAAACGTGCTGGGAGTGTAGGCAGGACGGGCAGTGATTGCGCCGGACGCCGTCCCCGGCGGCGGCGGACACGGTGAGGCCGCACCGAATGCAGGAGAACGTACCGATCTTCAGGATGTTCTGCGGCGTACGCGAGAGAGTCTTCTTGGTGTTGGACACCCGGGGTGCTCCTTGCTGAGATGTCGGAAATGACAGCAAGAGCAGGCCGAGCAAGCCTCGCCTCGACCCGTCGTGGCATACGCACGCCGGGCATGGGTGGCGGAGTCAGGCACCGGAAGATAACGTCCGGTCACGTACCGCTCGGAAGGAGCGGCATCGGGAAGCGGACTACTGAACGGTGCAGCGAGGCGCACTCGGCGCGGGCTGGATCATAAAATCTCTCTCCCAGGGCAGCGGCCCAGAGCAGGGTACGGAACCTCCGTCAGGGTAGGCAGCCCACACCGCCGCTGTCACCCGGATTATCGAGCACCAGCCCATCCCCACGAGCTGGGCCCGCAGGAGAGCGGCTCACGGATCACACCTGGCGTACGGCGACGCCGAGGGCCTTCAGGGCGTCCACCTCCTCGTCGGGGGCGTCGTCGGTGGTCACGACGGCGTGCAGCGCAGTGGCGGGAGCGACCAGGGCGAGGGCGGTACGGGAGAGTTTGGCCGCCTCGGCTACCACGATGACGCGGTGGGCCGATGCAATCGCGGCGCGCTTGATCGCGGCGTCAGCCAGGTCGTACGCGGTCAGCCCGTTCGCGGCGGTCAGGCCGCAGCAGCCGATGACCGCGGTGTCGAAGCGCAGCGCGGCGAGGGACGCCTCCGCCAGGGGGCCGGTCAGCGCCAGCTCGCCGGGGCGGGGCTCCCCACCAGGCAGGAGCAGCCTCAGTTGGGGTGCGCCGACGAGGGCGTTGGTCGCGTGCAGGGACAGCGGCATGACGGTCAGGCGGCGACGCGCCAGTGCGCGGGCCACCGCAAGGCAGGTGGTGCCAGCGTCGATGACGATCGCCTCGCCGTCCGCGATCATCTCGGCTACCGCCGCGGCGATTCGTTGTTTGACCTCCGCACCCTCGCTCGCCCGAAGCGCGAACGGGGGCTCGTCGCCGCGCAGCAGCACGCTTCTGGCCCCACCCCGGTAGCGCTCAAGCAGGCCCTGCTCGGCCAGGAGCTCCAGGTCTCGGCGGACGGTCATCTCCGAGGTGCCGGTTCGCTCCGCCAGCTCCGCGACGCTGAGCCGCCCGGCGCGGCGTACGGCATCGGTGATCTGTCGGTGTCGGTCCACGCTCGCCATCCCCCCATTGAACACCAGTTGCGTTCAAATTTCGAGGTTAGAACAAAAAACATGTTTGCTATGTTCGCTTGCATGTTTGAATCGCTCCGGGCGGCTCGGCTGGCCACCTTCGCCTACTTCACCCTCAACGGCTTCATCCTGGGGATCTGGGTCGTCCACATCCCTGTCATCGAGCACCGGGCCGCCATCAGCCACGCCACACTCGGCTGGCTCCTGCTCCTCCTCGGTGCCGGCGCCTTCGTCGGGATGCAGGTCGTGGGACCCCTCACCGACCGCTTCGGCGCGCGTCGGGTCGTCCCGCTGAGCGCGGCCCTGTGCAGCGCGACGCTGATCCCGCCCGCCTTCGCGGGGAACGCCGGGACACTGGGCCTGGCCCTACTGGTGCTGGGCATCGGCAACGGCTGCCTGGACGTCAGCATGAACGCCCACGCGGTGCAGGTCGAGGCTGGATACAAGCGCCCGATCATGTCCGCGTTCCATGCCATGTTCTCCGTCGGCGGCGTCCTCGCCGCACTGGCCGGCGCGCGGACCCTCAGCTGGGGCTGGGGCCCCACAACCACGCTGACCACGGTCAGCCTCCTCGGCCTGGCAGCCACCGCGGCCGCCGCGCCCGCATTGCTGTCGTCGCCGGCGAACACCGGCGCGCGGACCCCAGCCCGCACCACCAGGAGCCGCCGGACCAAAGCTCCGCTGCGCATCTGGGCGCTCGCCGGGCTCGCACTGATCCTGATGCTCACCGAAGGCGTCGCCAACGACTGGAGCACGTTGTCCATGCGCGACGCGTTCGACACACCCGCCGCCACCGCCGCGCTCGCCTACGGAGCCTTCACCGCCGCCATGACGATTGGACGCTTCCTCACCGACACCATCGTCGCCCGTTTCGGCCCGGTGGCCATCGTCCGGTACGGCTGCGCGCTGGCCGCGCTCGCCCTCACCACCATCGCGCTCGCGCCGTCGATCCCACTCGCTCTCGCCGGGTGGACGCTGCTCGGAATCGGTCTCTCCGGCGCCGTCCCGCAGCTCTTCAGCGCGGCCGGTCACACCGACCCGGATGCTGCCGGCACCAACGTCTCCCGCGTCGCGGGCCTCGGCTACCTCGGCATGCTTGGCGGACCCGCCGTCATCGGGCCGCTCACCCAGCTGATGCCCCTGAACTACACGTTCGTCCTGCCCGCGATCCTCTGCCTGGTCGCCGCGCTCGTGGCCCACGTCCTTCACCCCCAGGAGGAGGAGACCCGGCTCGACGTCGAGGCTCCGCAGCCGGCCACCGCCCGATCAACAGCAAACGGGCCCGGGGCGCAGCGGAGCTGAAGAGCTGTTTAGATAACTCTCTAGGTTGACAGTCTTCAAATCAGGGAGCAGACTGGAGTTTGCTTCGAGAAACATCGAGACAGCGAAGCCGGCGTCGCTCCATCCACGCCGACAACCAGATGATCGAACCCAGCAGGAGGAAAACCATGTCCCGGGTACAGCTCGCGCTCCGCGTCTCCGACCTCGAAGGCTCGATCGCCTTCTACTCGAAGCTGTTCGACACCGAGCCGGCCAAGCGCCGCCCCGGGTACGCCAACTTCGCCGTGGCGAACCCGCCACTGAAGCTCGTGCTCCTGGAAGGCGAGCCGGACCAGCGCACCGCGCTGGACCACCTGGGGGTCGAGGTGCCCAGCGCCGACGAGGTGAACGCCGCGACCACGCGCCTCGCCGAGTCTGGCCTGACCACCTCGGAGGAGAAGGACACCGAGTGCTGCTATGCGCTGCAGGACAAGGTCTGGGTACACGGCCCCGGCAAGGAGCCGTGGGAGGTCTACACCGTCAAGGCCGACTCCGACCAACTCCAGAAGGCGACCGAGACCGAGTGCTGCACCCCGACCGGGACGAAGGCGACCGAAGACGAGTGCTGCACGTCGACCGCAGTGACGGCGACCGAAGACGAGTGCTGCACGTCGACCGCAGTGACGGCGACCGACAGCGCGTGCTGCACGCCAACCGCGGCGAAGGAAACGGCGGGCAGTGGCAGTCAGGCGAGCTGCTGCTGACTGCCAGCGCACATCCCGGCAGTGACCGCCGGCGCCTCGCTCAATGGGCGCGCCGGCGGTCACTGCCGGGATGAGTTGGGGCCGGTGACTCAGTGAGTCGACTGCCGCATGATCCAGGTGGGTAGGGGCTCCTCGAAGGTGCTCACCACCTCCCAGCCCGCACGCCGGTACATCTCGACGTTGTCGCGGTTGCTGGTTTCCAGGATCGCCGGAAGGCCCGCTGCGGCGGCGTGCCGCAGCCCCATCGCCATGACCGCGTGGCCCCACCGACGACCCATACTTTCGGGATGGGTGCCCAGGACACTGAGGTACCAGAAAGGTTCTGTCGGCAGCGCCGCGTCCATCGCCTTATGGAAGGCATCGAAGCGGCTCAGCGCGTCGGCGGGGAGGTGAGTGGCGAGAACGCCGTCCAACTCCTCGTCCCCCGTCCCAGGTGCCTGCCAGATCGCGACCGACGCTCCGCGCTCGATCGTCCAGATCGTTTGCTGATGCACCTGCTTGTCAAAAAGGTACCCGAAGAAGACGGTGGCGTACTCAGGGTAGGTCGCATCGTCGGGGAAATAGCATCGCAGAAGGGGGTCCTTCTCGAAGGCGGTGACAAGTGAGCTGACGACGCGCTCACGGTCTCCCGGCATGGCAACGGTGATCTCAGGTGCTGTCACGGGATGCAAAACTACCGCAGCTCAACGCGACTACCCGGTACGTGTAAGCAGTCTCGCATCTCGTTTGGGGGCTTTTATTAGCATATCCACCCCTTAAGTACCCTATGACGGATTTTACTCGTGTTGGTTGCCAGCTACCTGGTAGCCCGAGGAGCGCCACACCGCACCGCCCTGGGGTGGCTCCTCGTCCGTAAACGGGGAAGGACACCGGAGCGCGATGAACCATCAGCACCGCCAACACGAACCGAGCGGGCCACGTCAACGCCGCCCAAAGCCACGATGGTGGGCGCTCGGACTAGCCGGGGTGACGGCCCTCACCACCGTCGGGGTTGCCGCCGCCCCCGCGGACGCTGCCCGACCCTTCCCGACCAGCGCCGAGGACCGCCGCGGCAAGACCGCGGACCATCCCGGGACGCCGGAGACACCCGCCACCGGTGGCCATCGCGACAAATCCGACGAGCAGGGCAAGGGCAAGAAGGAACCCAAGGGCACTCCCGTCCCCTGCGACACGGACAAGTTGATCGCCGCGATCACCCTCGCCAACGCCCGCGGCGGCGCCACCCTCAACCTCGCCAAGGGCTGCACCTACCTGCTCACCGCCGACCTCGACGGCGCCGGCCTGCCCACCATCACCACTCCCATCACCCTCAACGGCAACAAACACACCACCATCGAACGCGCCGCCGCCGCCGACCAGTTCCGCATCCTCACCGTCAACGTCGGCGGCGACCTCGCCCTCAACAACCTCAAACTCACCGGCGGACACACCATCGGCGACGGCGGCGCAATCCTCGTCAACCCCGGCGGCAGACTCACCGCCAACGACAGCGCCATCACCCGAAACATCGCCGACGGTAGCGGCGGGGGAATCGCCAACAACGGCACCACCCACATAAACCACTCGTCCGTTGATGACAATAGTGCTGCCACTTTCGGTGGAGGGGTCATCAGCTTTGGCGTACTCAAGATCCGCAAGACTCACGTACGCGCCAACACCGCTTTCATCGGGGCTGGGGTCTTCGGTGCGGGCGAAGTCCAGATCGACAGCAGTACCATCAACGCCAATCACGCTTCATCCGGCGCCGGCGGCCTTGTCATGTTTATCGGAATCGGCACCGTGACGGATACCAACCTCACGAACAACACCGCGATAGAGGTCGGCGGCATCCTCGTGAACGTCGACACACAACTCACCCTCACATCTGCCACCATTGCCGAGAATGTCGCCACCGCAAGCCTCGTTGGCGGGCTGGGCATAAACCCGGGCTCCTCCGTTGTGGTCGAGAACAGCAACATCGAAAACAATACAGCCGCCACCGACGCTGGCGGCATATACAACACCGGCTCGCTGGTGTTGCGGCGAACAAAGGTCACCGGAAACCAGGCAGGCAACGAGGGCGGCGGCATATACAACACGTTCGGCGGTGCCGTCCGTCTCTTCGACACGAAGGTGGTCAAGAATATCGCCACCACCGACGGCGGGGGCATCTTCAACGTACTCAATGGAACGGTCGAGTTGAACACCGCCACCGGCACCGTCGTGGTCAAGAATCGGCCGAACAACTGCTCCGGCGACGACGTACCTGGTTGCGCCGGTTAGCAATCGGTGCGGTTCGCGAGGGAGGCTGCCGGGCCGACGGACGGCGGCCTCCCGGTGCGCGGGCCAGGGCGGAAGAACCGGCCCGGCACCGGCCGGACGGGTGACCGTCGACACGCGGAGCCCATAAAGCAAGATCCCCACCGACGTTTCCGCTGGTGGGGACCGCAATAGCCCGGCGAAAGGCTATGTGGCCAGGGACGGGGTCGAACCGTCGACCTTCCCATTGTCAGATGCCCGAAACGGGGTGCCGGCATGTGCCCTACGCAGCTCAGAGGCACTGTCGCTCATGCCGGCACACCCCGTCAATCGCTGCTACTGCGGCCATCTGGTGCGGCCACATCCGAGGCAAGATGATCGCCTCGGAGATCAATGAGGCAATCCAGGTACCCCTGCCACCGAGCAGCCCTAGCAACTATGCACATCTCCTGCACCCGTCGACCCTCACCCTCCTCCATGTCGCGGCCCATTACGTCGATGGCGTTGCGGCAGCGCCGAACCTCGTCCCGAAGGCGCTGATTCTCCTGTCGGAGCCCCTGATTCTCCTGCTGATACAGACGCTCGCGCTTACTGGTCATAGCCCGCTGGTGGGCGGCCGTAGCGGCGTTCGCCACGCGGGCGACCAGTGGCTTGGCGGGCTGGCGACGGTGGGGGTGGGAGGGGTAGTTCATGCGCTGTCGATGCCTCCGGGGTGAGTTCCGGGTCGGGAGCGAGCTAGTCGAACACACGTACGAATCGATGGGAAGGATATTCCGCCGCGTGTCGACAGCTCTGTCGATATGAAATGCGTGCGACGGATGGCCGGAACCTATGCGGCGCCAACCCCCACCACCTCAATGTGATCACTGGGCGACTAATGGTAATAGCGGATCCATAATCGACAAGTAAAGAAAGCTAATGGCATTTGCGCCTTTTGCGACTAATGGAATGTCCGACACGGACAGGCTGAGACGAAATCAGCCAGGTCAAGGAGTGCGGGTGTACGGGAATTCGGTACGGCGCGACGCGCCAGGAACGCCCACACGGACAGGTGACAGCGCGACCGGCCGGCAGGGAGTACCGTCGATGACGGCAGGGCGCCGGTTGTAGCGGTCGGCGCCCGCCACCCCAGACCGCTACCTGGGAGAACCGATGCCGGCCGTCGTTGACCCTTGTTTCGGAGCTGAGCTACGCCAGTTGCGTACACTCGCGGGAGTCAGCCTCCGCCAGCTTGCTGCCCTCGCCCTGTCCAGTCGAGGGCATCTGCACGACATCGAGGCTGGCCGCCGACAGCCCAACCTTGATCTCGCTGAACGGTTGGACCTCGCCCTTAACAGCGGCGACAGACTCACCGGCTTGATCCGCGCAGCGCCGCTGTCCGACGAGTTGGCTGACCACCTGACCTACGTCCAAAACCGCCCTCGCCGGGTTGAGCCGGCCGCCCTTGACGCCCTCACCGACATGCTCGCCGCACACCGCCGCCTCGAAGACAGCGTTGGCGCAGCCGCAGTGCTCCCAGCGGTACGCATTCAGCTGAACTTCGTTACCGACTTGACCATCGAAGCGCGTAGCTTGCGGGCCCGTCTCACAGATTTGGCCGCTCAATGGGCCCAATTTGGGGGTTGGCTCAACGCCGCTTCTGGAAATCCGCGTGTGGCTGGTCGCTGGTATTCCGCTGCCTTGGAGTGGGGCACCGAGGCCGGAAACTCCGACATGATCGCCACGGTGTTGAGTATGCGTGGACATCTCGCGTGGCAACACCGCCGACCAGGACCTTTGATTGGGTTGTCGGCTGCGGCGCTGCGACAGCCAGCCAGCCCGGGTGTACGGGCGCTCGCCGCTCAGCAGGAGGCCCGAGGGCATGCCCTGATCGGAGCAGCATCCACCGCGATCGGGCTACTCGATCAGGCTGTTGACCTCGCCATGCAAGCGACCGAAGCCCCCGAGCGGGAGCCGTCATGGATCTATTTTCACTCCCTGGACTACCTGAGAATGCAGCGCGGCCTGACCTATCGGCTACTCGGTGACAACGCCCGGGCAGTCGAACACCTTCGCATCGGTCTGCGCGGACTGCCGCCGTCCACGAAGTGCGCGGCGTGGACCGTCCCTTATAGGTTGGAGCTGGCGGCGACACTGGCCGAACTCGGCGACGTCAGTGCCGCGCTGGAGGCGTACGACCGCGTGCAGGTCATCGCTGAGGCGACCGGAACGGGGCACTTGGCAAGGCGCGTAGATTCTGCCGTCCGCAGCCTGTCCGCAGGAAACTTGCGGACGCACAGCACCTAGTCGTAATCACCCCCTCACGGAAAGCTCTCGAAGTGGGGATGGTCACCACTGGGAAGAACAGGCCGCCTCGACCCGATCGAGGGGAGCACGCGCATGATCCGGCTTTTCCGTCGACTTCGCCGCCGCCGGCCCGCACGGCTGGACGCAGTCGGCCCCGCCACCCGGTACGCGGCGCGGGCCGGCGCCTACTCCCCGCTGCACAATCAGCCGACGGTGATCTTCGACCGCCGGCCGTTGATGACCCCGCTCGCCCAGCAGCGGGCCAACCAGCGGTGATGGGCACCCACGCCCGGCCCCGCCCGGCCAGCCTGTCGACGGTGCAGCTACGCAACCGGATGATCCTGTCCGCCCGGCGGATCATCATCGAACACTGGCCGCGGGTGGACCGGTGCCCGATCTGCGCATCCGCCTGGCCATGCCTACCC
>NZ_JCANTD010000022.1:0-91609 GCF_059570675.1 Salinispora goodfellowii
TCCCAAAGCCTGGGGCAGGTTACTCACGTGTTACTCACCCGTTCGCCGCTCGAGTACCCCGAAGGGCCTTTCCGCTCGACTTGCATGTGTTAAGCACGCCGCCAGCGTTCGTCCTGAGCCAGGATCAAACTCTCCAACAAAAACTTGAAGAAAAATCCCAGCAACAAAATATATTTGCTGCCAAATTCAAGCCCAAGCCAACCCACCAAACAGCAGGCCAACCCAGACCAAAACGGCACTGGCTTTCCAAACACCCTGTTGAGTTCTCAAAGAACAACCACACACCAGCAGAACCCCAAACCAGGGCCCCTCCGGAGGCAACCGCTCCTACCTGCCACTCTCGCGTCAGGCACTTTTACTACTTTACCTCACCGGCTCCGCCGTGTCAAACCCTTTGTCCCGGTCTGTCACGCTTCGCACGGCTCGGCCACCGCTGAGCACGCACGAGGTGGCCCTCGTGTGTGTTCCTCGGATTCGGCAGACCGGCCGCTTGCGGTTTCCCGCTGGCTCGCCCGGTTCCTGCCGGCTGTTACCTTACCCGGCCGGTTTCGCCGCACCAAATCGGCCTCTCGGCAGACTCGGCGGGCACCGCCCACCCGGCGACTCGAAAGTGAAGCTTCTTGTCGCCGGTGCCGCTTGGAGCGGGCCTCAGGACTTTCGCCCTGTTTGCCCCGTTCCGCGCTGGCAGAGAGAAAGTTACGCGGATTCGGGTTCGTACGTCAAATCGAGTGGCTGCGGCCCCCGTCACACCCGCTCTCCGGATGGCTGGGAAGGCGCGTGAGCTGCGGAAACCTGCACAGCACCCGTGAACCGCCAGGGGCGCCAGTCCCAATCTGGTCGGCAATTCGGCGGAAAGACCCTTTATCGGCCGAAACAGTCACTAGTCTGCGTACGGGTGACGAGCTGCGGTGAATGCGAAAGACCAGGAGGGGGATGGGTCCATGACGGTGCAGACCAGACTCACCGTGAACGGTCAGGACCGGGAGTGGACGCTCGATGCCCGAACGACGCTGCTGGACGCGCTACGAGATCACCTTGGCCTCTACGGCACAAAGAAAGGGTGTGACCATGGGCAGTGCGGCGCCTGCACGGTCCATCTCGACGACCGGCCCGTGGTGGCCTGTCTGACCCTCGCCGCCCAGGTCGCCGGCGGTGCGGTACGGACCGTCGAAGGACTCACGGAGTCGCCGGACGAGCTGCATCCCATGCAACAGGCGTTCCTCGACTGCGACGCGCTGCAGTGTGGCTACTGCACTCCGGGACAGCTGATGTCGGCGGTTACCTGTGTCAACGAGGGGCACGCCGGGTCCGCAGACGAGATCCGCGAGTTCATGAGTGGGAATCTCTGCCGCTGCGGCGCCTACCAGGGCATCGTCCAAGCGGTCGCCAAAGTTCATGCCGCCGGTCCCGGGCGGTCCTGATGCGAGCCTTCACCTACACCCGGGCGCGCTCCGCGGCGGAGGCGGTGTCGACGTTCGCCGCCGCCCACCGCGACCAGCCCCACTACCTCGGTGGTGGCACGACCCTCGTGGACCTGATGAAGCTCGACGTCGAAGCCCCCGGTCTACTCATCGACCTGACCGACGTCCCGGACCTCGACTTTGTCCGTAAAGAGCAGGGGGACCTGGTCATCGGCGCGCTGACCCGGATGAACGACGCCGCGCGCCACCCGCTGGTCGCTGCCGGCTGCCCGGTGCTCGCGGAGGCCCTCCTGTCCGCGGCCTCCCAACAGCTACGGAACATGGCGAGAATCGGCGGCAACCTGCTGCAACGCACCCGCTGCGGCTACTTCCGATCGGTCGAGTTCTCGTGCAACAAACGTCAGCCCGGGTCGGGGTGCTCCGCGATGGAGGGCGTCAACCGCCACCACGCTGTCCTCGGTACCAGCAACCACTGCATCGCCGTCTACCCCGGTGACCTGGCGGTGGCGCTGACCGCGTTCGACGCGAGCCTCTCCGTCCTCGGACCCGACGGCACCCGCTCCATGTCGATCCATGACCTGTTCGTGCCGCCGGGCGACACACCGAACCGGGAGACAACCCTCGAGGCCGGCGAGTTCATCACGGCCATCCGGGTGCCGATGACACCCGCGGCGCCGTCGTCCAGCTACCAGAAGGTGAGCGACCGGAGTTCGTACTCGTTCGGCCTCGCATCGGCAGCCGTCGGGCTCCACCTCGACGCGGGGGGTACCACCAGCGAGGTACGGATCGCCCTCGGTGGTGTGGGCACCGTGCCCTGGCGGGCACGGGAGGCCGAACAGGCACTGACCGGAACACAGCTGGACGACGCGGCCATCCGTACGGCCCTGGAGCCGGAGTTCCGGTCGGCTCGCACCACGCCACAGAACCACTTCCGAGTACGGCTGGCTGTGGAAACCGTACTCGAGGCCGTCGCGGCGGCCCAGCAGAGGATGGGATGAACGCCATGGCCTGGATCGGCTCCGACCACGTCCGCCACGACGGCGCAGAGAAGGTCCGCGGCGAACCGATCTACGGTGCGGACCGCGCGGCCACGGCGATGGCGTACGCGGTCCCGGTCAGTGCGACCGTGGGGCGCGGTTGGATCACGACGCTCGAGACCGCCGAGGCGGAACGGGTACGGGGGGTGCTCGCGGTACTCACGCACGAAAACCTGGATCGCCTGCACCCGTCCGACTTCTCCTTCGGGTTGGGGGGTGCGAGCGAAAGCTTCCAACCGATGCGGGACAACGTCGTGGCCTACCGCGGTCAGCCAATCGCGATTGTGGTGGCGGAGTCCTTGGAGGCCGCAGCGGAAGCCGCGGCGTTGGTGACCGCCCGCTACGACGTCGAACCGTTCGCCGTGGAGTTCGACGACCCGGGGGGCGAGCGGGTCGACCAGGCGGAGGCGGTTCCCACGTTTCCCGTGGTGGAGATCGGCGAGGGTGACCGGCTACTCGACCAGGCGTCAGTTGTGGTGGACGCCACCTACTGCTCCCCCGCGCAGCACCACAACGGGCTGGAGCTGCTGTCCACCCTCGCCGAGTGGCATGAGGGGTCGCTCCTGATCCATGAGGGCACTCAGGCGGCGGGACGCGTCCGGCACGCGCTGGCGACGCAGATCGGGCTCCCGATGGAGTTGGTCCAGGTCGTCTCGCCCTCCCTCGGTGGCGGCTTCGGCCAACGCACCGGTCAGACGTACAGCACCACCCTGGCCGCCCTGGCCGCCCGGCGGGTCGACCGACCGGTGATGCTGATCATCCCGCGGTCCGCCGTCTTCCACAGCGTGCACTTTCGGGCCGCTACCCGGCACCGGATCCGGCTCGGTGCGCGGGACGACGGCACGATCACCTCCCTGGTGCACGAGGCATTCGCGCAGACATCACGCCATGACCTGATGCCGTTCTGGGGGCCGCAGGTCTCGGGAAGTATGTATGGCATCCCGAATTTCCGCGGCACCACCACCCTGGTACGGCTCGACACCCAGACGCCCGGCTACATGCGAGCGCCGATGGAGATGTCGACGATGTTCGCGCTGGAGAGCGCCATGGACGAACTCGCCGAGCGGGTGGGCGTCGACCCGGTCGAGCTGCGGCGGCGCCACGACACCGCGACCGACCCGATAACCGGAAAACCATTCTCCTCGCGGCGGCTCCAGCAGTGCCTCGATCGGGGCGCTGAGCGGTTCGGCTGGTCGGAACGCGACCCGGCGATCGGGTCGATGCGCGGCGACGATGGCAGCCTCATTGGCTGGGGCGTGGCGACGGGTTGCTATCCCGGCCTCGCCTCCGCCGCCGGCACACACGTACGGCTGTGTGACGACGGCACGGCGGAGGTCGCGATCAGCGGACACGAGATGGGCCAGGGCATCCGCACCGTGGTCGCGCTGGCCGCGGCCGACTCCCTCGGCCTGTCGCCCGGCAACATCCGGGTAGCCGTTGGTGACACCCGGGTCGCTCCCCAGCCAGAAACCGGTGCCTCGTGGGGAACCGCCTCGGCCATGCCGGCCATCCGGGAAGCGGCCAACGGGATCCGAGCCCAACTGCATCAGATCGCCGCCACCCATGGCGAGCCGGTCGCCAACCTCGACGTCAGCGAGTGCCGACTGGCGGCGGGACGGCTGGTCGGACCGGACAACTCGGGGCCACTGGTAACCGGGCTTCTCATGGCCGCCGGCCTCCCCTCGGTCGAGGCTCGCGGGCAGTACTTCGCCCCAGGGCGACGCCCGACCGAAACACCCGACACCGCCACGGCGCCGATGAGCGCGGTGCTGGCGGACGTCGGCAACGCCAAGGTGGGCCCGGTCTTCCCCGACTTCGTCACCTGCTCCTACGTCGCCCACTTCGTCGAGGTCCGCATTGGTCCGCGGATCCGTCGACCCCGGGTCACCCGGATGCTGTCGGTCATCGACTGCGGGCGGGTGATCAGTCGGCGCACCGCCACCAGCCAGGCCCTGGGCGGCCTGGTGTGGGGCATCAGCACCGCGCTCCGCGAGAAGAGCACCGTGGACCCTCGCTTCGGCGGGTTCCTCAATACCAACCTGTGCGACTACCTGGTTCCGGTGAACGCCGATGTGCCCACACTCGACGTCGACTTCATTGACGAGCCGGACCCGTCGTTCAGCGCGTTTGGTCTCAAGAACCTGGGCGAGGTCGTCCATGTCGGGGCGGCAGCGGCGATCACCAACGCCGTCTACCACGCGACCGGCGTCCGGGTCCGGAGTCTGCCCGTCCGCATCGAGGACCTCATGGCCGAGCCTGCTCGGTAACGGCCCGGGGCTTGTCCACACCGCGTTGGGCCGCTCGCCGGGGGCCGGCAGGGAGTCTGATGACAGCAGGGATCAGGCACATCGCGCCGACCCTACGGCGGTGGTGTTCGGCCGACCTCTCCTTCGCGATGGCCGTTGTCGTCGGTGTGACGGGGAGCGCGCCGTGTCCGGTTGGGACGGTGCTGGCCAGCTGCGCCACCGGCGAGGTCGCCGGTGGCGTCGCCGGCGGGTGCATCGACGGCGCGGTCGTCACGGCGGCCCAGGACGCGATCCGCTCTGGTCGGGTGCACCGGAACCGCTACACCCACCAGAGTGACAGCTCGCCGGTGCTCGGACTCTCCTGTCGTAGTGAGATCGACGTGGTGGTGCTGCCCGCGGCGGTGGAGGTCATGGCACCGCTGCTCGATCGGTTGCTGGCGAACCGGACGGTCGGTTCCGCTCTGGTGCTAGCCGCCGGCCCACGGGCGGCGCTGCTGGTGGCAGACCCGGCTGGGTTGTGGGGATCGTCCGGCGATCCGGGGATGGATGAGCTCGTCGCACGCCGGCTCCGGGAGCGGGTGTCCACCGGGGCGGGGCCGGTCGAACGCATCGGAGCGGGGCCGGTTGAACGCATCGTCGACGGCGCCGGGCAGCCCATTGACGTCCTGTTCGTCAGACACCAGCCGGCACCCCGTATGTTGCTCTACGGGATGAGCCCGGTCGCCCGAGCGATGAGCCAACTCGGGCATTTCCTCGGCTTCGAGGTGACCGTGTGTGACCCCCGGCCGGTGTTCATGCGAGCAGCGCACTTCCCCGACGCCCACCAGGTGGTTTGTGACTGGCCGCACCGCCACCTGCGCAGCATCGAGACCGATGCCCGGAGCGCCGTCGTGGTGCTCAGCCATGATGATCGCCACGAGACCGAACTGCTGTCGCTGGCCCTACGGGGGCGCGCCGGCTACGTCGGCGTGATCGGCAGCCGAGAAACGCACCGCGAGCGGCTGCTCCGGCTCACCGCGGCCGGCTTGACCGAGCACGAACTCGGCCGTCTTCGGGCGCCCATCGGCCTCGACCTGGGCGCCCAAACGCCGCAGGAAACCGCGGTGTCCATCTGCGCCGAAGTGATCGCGGTCGCCGGCACCGGGGGCACCGGTCGGCCCCTGACCTACCTGGCTGGCCCCATCCACCGGCGTGCCGACGTCCCGGTCAGCTGAGCATGCGGAAACGACGGCATGGCCCGGCCTGCTCACCGGCGGACGCAGGGCCGATAGACGCAGGGCCGGTAGACGCGGGACCGGCGGACGCGGGGTGCACCAGCCGCGTCGCGGGGCTGCTGCTCGCGGCGGGAGCGGGGCGGCGATACGGCGGGCCGAAGGCACTCGTGGCTTTCCGGGGCCAGCCCCTGGTGCTGCGGAGCCGAGACGTACTGGTGGTCGCCGGCTGTGCTCCCGTACTGGTCGTGGTGGGGGCGCGGGCGGAGGCCGTGACCGAGTTGGTCCGCTCGGGCGTCGTCCGAAACCCGGCGTGGCCGACCGGAATGGGTTCATCGCTGCGGGCGGGGTTGGCAGCGCTGGAGGCAACGACCGCGTCGGCTGCGGTCGTGACCTTGGTTGACATGCCGGGGGTGGGAGTCGAGGCGGTACGCCGGGTGGCTGCCGCCGCCCGGCCCGATGCTCTGGTGGTCGGGGGCTACCACGGCGACCGGTGGGGGCA
Source organism: Salinispora goodfellowii (assembly GCF_059570675.1). Lineage (NCBI taxonomy): Bacteria > Bacillati > Actinomycetota > Actinomycetes > Micromonosporales > Micromonosporaceae > Salinispora > Salinispora goodfellowii. The sequence goes on from NZ_JCANTD010000022.1 coordinate 6,418, forward strand.
CCCGGTACTGCTCGGGCGGGAGCACTGGGCCGGTGCCGGCGCGAGCGCCACCCGGGACCGGGGCGCCCGGGACTACCTCCGTCAGCATCGTGACATCGTCACGGTCGTACCGTGCGGCGACGTGGCCGACGCCCAGGACCTCGACGTACCCCCGAAGATCCGGCGTTGACCCCGCCGACACCCGGCTTCGGCTGGGTCAGACCACCGTGCTTGACGGCCCACCGCCGTCCCGGGCGAAAGCGCCCTCCCTCAACCGACGTCGGCCCGGTAGAAGACGTACCGGCCCAGTCGGGCTCGACCGTAGCCGTTCTCCCGGACGCCGGTCAGCCCGGCTTCGACCAACGCGGACAGGGCCCGATCGGGCAGGCTGTCCCCGGTCCGACCAGAGCGGTGGACATGGCCGCCTTCGTGTCCGGGAAGGCTGCCGTCGATGTCGGCTACGTGCAGTTCACCGCCGGGGCGCAGCACCCGCCGGACCTCACGCAGCACTCGCACCCAGTCCGCTTCGTCGATGTGATGCAGCATGAACGAGGAGAGCACCCGGTCGAGGCTGTCGTCCGGCAGTGGCAGGTCATCGGCGAACGCGCGCTCGTACTGGATCTGCACCTTGCCCCGGGCCGCCTTGCGGCGGGCACGGCGCAGAGCGGCGGGATCCGGATCGATGCCCAGGGCGTCCACCTCCGGGTGGCGGCGCTTGAGGGTCCGCAGTAGATCGCCGGTGCCACAGCCAATCTCCAGGACTCGTTGTCCCGGCCGCAGATTCGCACGCTCCAAAAGCTTCTCATGAACCCGACCGAGGCCGATAAAGCGGGCGAACGGGTCGTAGAGGGGCAGCAACCACTGTTTGCCCATGGCGGGCAGATAGGCCCGATTCTCAGAATGGTAGTTGGGCTGTCCGGTCATGGCACGCTCCGGTAATAGCGGAAACTCGGTCGTACCCTCAGCCTCATGGACAGCGAAACTGCGAACAATGGCGGAACTGTGGACAGGATGCGACGGAGCTTGGCTCCCCCGTCCCGCCAGGTCGGTGTCACCGGGCAGGGCGTGCCGGTCTTCGACTTCGGCCACGTGCCCGGCATCGCCCCGATAGCGGTAGCCCACCATCCCCACGGCGAGCCTTTCCTCGACCTCGCCACCATCGGCACCCACACCCACGACTTCCTGGTGCTCTGCTACGCCCACGTGGCTCACGGGACGGTACGCATCGACGACCGCACCTGGACAGTGGCCGACGGCGACCTCTTCGTCATCGCACCAGGGCAGGTAGTCACCTCCGGCGACCCGTTCGCGGAGGTCACCAGCGACGGCTGGACCGTCTGGTTCCCGGCCGACGTGGTCCGGGCCGGAATGCCCGGCGCCTACTCGTCCTGGCGGACACACCCGTTGCTCTTCCCGTTCGCGCAGGGCGGCAACCGGGCCCAGCGGCTACCGGTCCCACCGGTCGACCGGGCCAGCCTGATGGAGCGCTTCGCCGCGCTCGACACCGAGCTCCGGGCCCGCCGCGACGGGCACCAGGCGGCCGCCCTCGCCCACCTGACCCTGCTGCTCGTGACCGTGGCCCGCTTGTCGGCCGACCTCGCCGACCACCTACGCTGCGCCGACGAACCGCTGCTGGCGGCCGTCTTCGAGGCCATCGAGACGCGCTACCACCAGCCCATCTCCCTCGCCGACATCGCGGCCGACCTCGCGTTGACCACCGGCTACCTCACCACCGCCGTGCGTCGCAAAACCGGCCGAACCGTAACCCAGTGGATCGCCCAGCGTCGGATGCAGCAGGCACGCCTACTGCTCACCGAGACCGACCTGGCCGTCAGCACGATCAGCCGCCGGGTCGGATACCCCGACACCAGCTACTTCAGCAAACGCTTCCGCGCGCGCCACGGAGTCACCCCCACCCAGTGGCGGGACGCCACACCGCCCGCGGGGTGACGTCAACCCGTGCCACCGGCACCACGCGGGGCGGCGACCGGCATCACTCGTCCGGCGACGCCAGGACTACCGAATCGATCCAACCCAAGGCCGCGATGGCAGTAGGAAACCCACAGGTGGTGATGGCCGCGAGCGCGACGGCTCGCACCTCGTCCACGGTCGCACCGTGCTGAAGGGCCTTGCGGACATTGGAGCGCACCGCTCCCTCCGCCTCGGCCCCAACCGCCACCGCCAACTTGATCAGCCGGTCGGTCCGGTCGTCGAACGAGTTGCGCTCCCGCACCGTCCGCGCCAGCGCGCCCTGCGCCTCGGCGACATCCGGAAAGCGTTCCAGGAACTTCACGTAGACATCCGGAAGATACTGCTGCTGCATATCACCCTCCGCTACCGCCCGATATTGACACATTAGCCCTGACCCGTGGCCACCGTGGTCCGAGGACGTATCCAAGCAGAACTCACGCCTCGCCGGCCGCCGCGTCGGTAGCGCCTCGATCGAGGCGCCACCACCCGACGGGTCACCGCCGAGCCGACGGCTCCCGGGCGGCGTCCCGTACCTGCTCCGGTGCGGCGGTCGCCGTCGGCGCCGGGCCGCGGCGCCCGCGGTAGACCACGTACGGGCGCCACAGGTACGCCAGCGGCGCCGACCAGACGTGCACCAGTCGGGTGAACGGCCACAGCGCCAGGAAGAGGAAGCCGCCGATCGCGTGTAGTTGGTAGACCAGGGGAGCCCCGCTCATCAGGGTGGGGTCCGGCTGGAACCAGAAGATCCCGCGGAACCAGACGGCGATCGTCTCCCGGTAGTCGTAACCCCCACCGAGCAGGTTGACCCCGACCGTGGCGATCATGCCGAGCGCCACCATGGCGGCGAGCGCGGCGTAGAGCACCTTGTCCATCCGGCTGGTCACCCGACGAACCCGCCCGTTGATCACACGCCGAATGATCAGCAGGACCAAGCCGGTCATCAGCATCAGGCCGGTCACCGTACCGCCCAGGACCGCGGTGAGGTGGTAGACGTGCTCGCTGATCCCGATCTTCTCGGTCACCGACGCAGGCACCAGCAGGCCCATGACGTGCCCGCCAGCAACCCCGAAAACGCCGAGATGGAACAGGGGTGAGCCGAGCCGCAGCAGGCGGTTCTCCAGCACCTGACTGGTGTGCGTGGTCCAGCCGAACTGGTCGTGGCGCCACCGCCAGACGTGGCCGGCGACGAAGACCGCGAGGCACAGGTACGGCAGGACGGTCCAGACGAGGTTGGTCATCGCGATGCCTCCGACGGGGAGCAGGCGGGATAAGGGGCAAGCGCGGCAGCGTGCAGGTCCGGGCCGTCGCCGAGGGAGTCCAGCCCAACGGTCTCCACCGGCGGTCCGTCAACGGCGAGCGCCGCGATGGCGGCCCGGTCGTCGTCGGTCAGCTCGGGCAACACGGCGCAGACAACGTCCAGCAGCAGGCGGTAGGGGGTGCCGCAGTCGGTCAGGGCGGCGCGGAGCAGCTCGATGCCCTGCCGGTGCTGACGCAGGGGCGCCTCCCCCTCGCCGGGGCCCACCATGGCGGCGTACTCGAGCACCACCGGCAGCAGGTCCGGCAGTTCGCCGTCCGCGAGCCGCAGTCCGTGCGCCCGATATCGCTGCTTGAGCACCAGCAGCGCCATTCCCCGCTTGCGGGTGTCCCCGTGCAGGTAGTAGGTGAGGTAGAGACCAGAGCGGCGGCGCAGGTCGAAGGTCTGCACGAAGTGCTGCTGTACGTCGATCGGGGTGTTCTCCAGCAGCCAGTCCAGGAACCCGTCGATCTGCTCCCGCGCCTGGGGCGCCTCGATCTGCCCGGCGGCGCCCCGAAGCTCCGCTCCGGCACCGAGCAGCTCGTCATCGGGGTAGGTGAGCAGCAGCGAGACCAGCTCGAAGATGCGGGCCCGGTCGGTCGCGGCGGTCATGCGCCGCCTCGCAGCGGGTTGATCGTGAAGCCACGCCGACCGTCAGCGCGCCGGGAGACCAGCCCAGGCCGGCCGGGCCGAACCTGCTCGCCCTCGACCAGGTGGAAACTCTCCGCAGAGGCCTGCGTGGTCATTCCCGGGCCGCCTTCGCACTCCAGCGCGCAGTCCTGGTTCGCGGTGGCCTGCGCTTCCAGCGCGGCGGCGTCCTTGCTGTACGCGGCCGGGATCACGTAGCGCTCGTCGTACTTGGCGATGGCCAGCAGCCGGTACATGGCCTCGACCTGGTCCGCGGTCATCCCGATCCCGTCGAGCAGTTCGTCGGCGACGGTACCGTCGAGGGTACGAGCGCGCATGTAGGAGCGCATGGCTGCCAGCTTCATCAGGACCCCGGCCGTCGCCTCCACGTCACCGGCGGTGAAGAGCTCGGCCAGGTACTCCACCGGAATCCGTAGCTCCCGGATGGTGTGGAAGACGTCGTCGGCGTCCGTATCGTCCCGGCCGGCCTCCCCCACCGCGTCCAGCACCGGCGACAACGGCGGTACGTACCAGACCATGGGTAGCGTCCGATACTCCGGGTGCAGCGGCAGCGCCACCTTGTACTCGCTGATCAGCCGCCACACCGGGGACCGTTCGGCGGCGTCCAGCCACTCCTGCGGCATGCCGGCGGCCCGGGCTGCCGCCTGCACGGCCGGGTCGCTCGGGTCGAGGAAGACCGCCCGCTGCGCCTCGAGCAGGTCGTGCTCGTCGGTCACCGAAGCGGCAGCGAGCACCGCGTCCTCGTCGTAGAACACTATGCCCAGGTAACGCAGCCGACCCACGCAGGTTTCGGAGCAGATCGTCGGCTGCCCCGCCTCGATCCGCGGGAAGCACAGGGTGCACTTCTCCGCCTTACCGGTGCTGTGGTTGACGTACACCTTCTTGTACGGGCAGGCGGAGACACACATCCGCCAGCCCCGGCAGCGGTCCTGGTCCACCAGGACGATCCCGTCCTCCTCCCGCTTGTACATCGCGCCGGAGGGGCAGGCCGAGACACACGCCGGGTTGAGGCAGTGCTCGCAGATGCGCGGCAGGTGGAACAGGAAGGTCTTCTCGAACTCGAACTTCACCCGCGCCGCCGCCTCGACGGGCATCCGGGCGATGTTCGGGTCACCGGTGCCGTGCTCGTGGGCCCCGCCGAGGCTGTCCTCCCAGTTGGCCCCCCAGGTGAGGGCCATCGGCTCGCCGGTCAGCGCGGAACGGGGCTGCTGGACCGGGGTGTCCTTGAGCCCGGCGGGGGCGTTGGCCAGGATGTCCTTGTCGAAGGTCGCCGGCTCGTAGTAGTCGTCGATGGAGGGTAGATCCGGGTTGACGAACAGCCGGCTGAGCCGCTTGACCCGGCCGCCGGAGCGCAGCTTCAGCCGGCCCTTCTCGTCCAGCTGCCAGCCCCCGTGCCAGCGGTCCTGATCCTCGTAGTGCTTGGGGTAGCCGATGCCCGGCTTGGTCTCGACGTTGTTGAACCAGACGTACTCGGTGCCGTCCCGGTTGGTCCAGGTCTGCTTGCAGGTTACGGAGCAGGTGTGACACCCGATGCACTTGTCCAGGTTCATCACCATGGCGACCTGCGCTCGGATCCTCATCAGTACTCCACCTTCTGGTCGCGGCGGCGGATCACCGTGATCTCGTCGCGTTGGCTGCCGATCGGGCCGTAGTAGTTGAAGGCGTAGGTGAGTTGGGCGTGGCCGCCAGCCAGGTGGGTGGGCTTGACCAGCAGCCGGGTCAACGAGTTGTGGTAACCACCCCGGCGACCGCTCTTCTCGGCCTTGGGCACGTTGATCGTCCGCTCCGGCGAGTGGTACTGGAACACCGTGCCCTCCGGCATCCGGTGACTGACCACCGCCCGGGCCACGATGACCCCGTTGCGGTTGTGCGCCTCGACCCAGTCGTTGTCCCGAACCCCGACCTTGGCGGCGTCCGGCACACTCATCCAGATCACCGGCCCACCCCGCGACAACGCCAACATCAGTTCGTTGTCGTGGTACATCGAGTGGATAGACCACTTCGCGTGCGGGGTCAGGAAGCGTACGGTGACGCCGCCATCGACGAACTCACCCGGCGCACCGAAGTGCCGGGCCATGTTCAGTGGCGGTCGGAAGCCCGGCAACTGCTCGCCCAACTCCGCCACCCAGTCGTGCTCCACGAAGAAGTGCTGCCGACCGGTGATGGTGTGCCACGGCTTGAGCCGCTCCACGTTGAGGGTGAAGGGCGAGTAGCGACGGCCGCCCTTCTCCGAGCCGGACCACTCCGGGCTGGTGAAGACCGACTGCGGTGCCCGCTGGGTGTCCGCGTACGTGATCTGGTCGGTCTCGTGCCCGGCGATCAGATCGACGAACGGTTGCCCGGTCCGCTGCTCCAACGCCGCGAAACCGGAGGCGGCGACCCGACCGTTCGTGGTGCCCGACAACGCCAGGATCGCCTCACACATCCGGTCGGCGGTGGCCAGCGACGGCCGGCCGGCGCACGGCCCGTCGGCGACGACCCCGTTTCGCTCCCGCAGGTACTCCACCTCCGCGGTCACATCCACGGTGAGCGCCTTCGTGGTGGTGCCGAGCTTGTCCAGGAGCGGGCCGACCGCCCGCATCTTCGCGCCGATCTGGGCGTAGTCCCGCTCGATCTCGATGAGCTTCGGCATGGTGGAGCCGGGGACCGGTTCGCATTCGCCGGCCTTCCAGTCCCGCACCCGCCCGCTGGGCATGGCCAACTCGTCCGGGGTGTCGTGCTGCAGCGGCGCGGCCAGCACGTCCCGCCGCACCCCCAGGTGGTCGACGGCCAGCTCACTGAACCGGTCGGCGAGCGCCAGGAAGGTGTCGTAGTCGGAGTGGGCGTCGGCGGGCGGCTCCACCGCCGGGCTGAACGCGTGCACGAACGGGTGCATGTCCGTGGTGGAGATGTCGTGCTTCTCGTACCAGGTCGCGGTGGGCAGCACCACGTCGGCGTGCAGGCCGGTGTTGGTCATCCGGAAGTCGATCGCCGTGAGCAGGTCAAGCTTCCCGGTCGGCGCCTCATCTCGCCACACCAGGTCCCGGGGTCGGTGCTCCGGGTCGCACTCCGAGGCGGTGGCGGTCGAGTCGATCCCCAGCAGGTGGCGCAGGAAGTACTCGTTGCCCTTGCCGGAGGAGCCGAGCAGGTTCGCCCGCCACAGGGTGAGGCAGCGCGGGAAGTTCGCCGGGTCGTCCGGGTCCTCCGCCACGGACCGCAGCCGGCCGGCCTTCAGCTCGGCGACGACGTGCTCCTGCACCGTCACCCCAGCCGCCGCCGCCTCGTCGGTGAGGTCGAGGGGGTTGCGGTTGAACGACGGGTGGCCGGGGCTCCAGCCCATCCGCTGCGCGGCGGCGACGGTGTCGGCGAAGGCCATCCCCGCGAACCGGCCGGTGCCCAACGGGGAGGAGAGCTCGTCGACCGGGACCCGCTCGTACCGCCACTGGTCGGTGTGCAGGTACCAGAACGGGGTGCTCGCCTGGTGCCGCATCGGCCGTTGCCAGTCCAGCCCGAAGGACATGTGCTGCTGGCCGGTGATCGGCCGGGCCTTCTCCTGCCCCACGTAGTGCGCCCAGCCGCCGCCGTTGACGCCCTGGCAGCCGGTCAGGGTGACCAGGGAGATGAGCGCCCGGTAGCTCATGTCGGAGTGGAACCACTGGTTCGCGCCGGCACCCAGGACGATCAGCGACCGCCCCTGGCTGCGCTCGGCGTTGCGGGCGAACTCCCGGCCGATCCGGGCCGCCACCGCAGCCGGCACCCCGGTGATCCGCTCCTGCCAGGCCGGGGTGTTCGGGGAGTCCGGGTCGTCGTAACCCGTCGGCCACTGCCCCGGCAGGTCGCCGCGACGCACCCCGTACTGCGCCAGCACCAGGTCGTAGACCGAGGTGACCAGCTGCTCGCCGACCCGGATGGCCGGTACGCCACGGCTGATGGTGGCCCCGCCCTCGGTCTCCCCGACGTCGAAGCGGGGCAGGTCGACCTCGATCGCCTCGTCGCTCCGGTCGAGCAGCCCGAGCGCGGGCAGCACCTCGCCCAGGTCCAGGTTCCAGCGCCCCTCGCCGGCCTCGCCGTACCGGAAGCCCAGCGACCCGTTCGGCACCACCAACTCGCCGGTGCGCTCGTCAACCAGGACGGTCTTGTGTGCCCCGTCCTCCTGGCCCAGGTCTGCCGCGGTGAGGAACCGGTCGGTGGTCCACCGGCCGTCCGTGGTGGGTCGCAGCGTGACCAGGAACGGCAGGTCGGTGTAGCGGCGAATGTAGTCGGCGAAGTAGTCGACCGTGCGGTCCCGGAAGAACTCGGTGAGTACGACATGGCCCATCGCCATCGCCAGCGCGCCGTCGGTACCCGGGTGCGGGGCGAGCCAGTCGTCGGCGAACTTGACGTTGTCGGCGTAGTCCGGGCTGACCGCGACGACCTTCGTCCCCCGGTAGCGGGCCTCGGCCAGGAAGTGGGCGTCCGGCGTACGGGTGACCGGAATGTTCGAGCCCCACATCATCAGGTAGGTGGAGTTCCACCAGTCGCCGGCCTCGGGTACGTCGGTCTGGTCGCCCCAGATCTGCGGCGAGGCGATCGGCAGGTCGGCGTACCAGTCGTAGAAGCTCAGCAGGGTGCCACCGAGCAGGGCGTGGTACCGGGTGCCGGCGGCGAAGGAGGCCATCGACATCGCCGGGATCGGCGAGAAGCCCACCACCCGGTCCGGTCCGTACGTCTTCGTGGTGTAGACGTGCGCGGCGGCAACCATCGTGGTCACCTCGTCCCAGCTGGCGCGGACGAAGCCACCACGTCCCCGCTGGGTCTTGTAGGCGCGCGCCTTGAGTGGGTTCTCCACAATGTCGGCCCAGGCGGACACCGGATCACCCAGGCGCGCGAGCCCGTCGCGGAACATCTCGGCCAGCACCCCGCGTACGTAGGGGTGGCGCACCCGGGAGGGCGAGTACTCGTACCAGGAGAAGGAGGCGCCGCGGGGACAGCCCCGCGGCTCGTAGTCCGGCGAGTCGGGGCCGGTCGTCGGGTAGTCGGTGGCCTGGTGTTCCCAGGTGATCAGGCCGTCCTTGACGAAGACGTTCCACGAGCAGGAGCCGGTGCAGTTGACGCCGTGGGTGGAGCGCACCACCCGGTCGTAGCGCCACCGGTCGCGGTAGAACCGCTCCCAGTCGCCGTCGTCCACCTGGTGCAGCGTCCGGCCGTGGTCACCGACCGCCTCCCGGCGGAGGAAACGCCGAGCAGCCAGCAACGGCGCCGCGCCGGGGACCTGGTCCGTCGCAGGGTCATGAACTTCTGGCGGGCGGTGCGCTGACACGTGGGCACTCCTCCGGCGGCGAGCGACAACGCGAGGGCTGTCGGCGGCACACGGCAGTGCGCCACGCATACCAGGGTTCGCGAAATCAACCGCCAGATCGGGAGGCCGCGGTCCCGACCCGTCGGGACCAAGGTCCCGACCACCCCGCTATTCCACCGGGTGGAGCGCGACGACGGGACCTGCTGCCAGCCAGACGGGGAAGAAGGTCCCTACCCGCTGCTGATAAACGACAGCACCCTTGGGTAGACAGTCGCGCCAGTGCCGCTAGCGCCGACCTCCGTCTACCGCTGATCGAGGAATTGCCGTGTACGCCAAACCCGCTCCAGACGACCCGACGCCGGATGAAACGGCGGCCGGGCAGAACAGCCGCAACGATCGTGGGCGTACCCGGGTCCTGACCCTGTCCACCATCGGCTTCACCGTCATGTTCGCGGTGTGGCTCATGTTCGGCATCCTCGGCAAGCCGATCAGTGAGGAGTTCGGGCTCTCCGAGGTGCAGCTGTCCTGGATCATCGCCGCCGCCGTGCTCAACGGCTCGCTCTGGCGGCTCCCCGCCGGGATTGTGGCGGACCGGATCGGCGGACGCCGGGTGATGACCGCGATGCTCCTCGTGACCGCGGTCGCCTCTTTCCTGGTATCCCGCGCCGACTCGTACGCGATGCTGCTGGTGCTGGCGTTCCTGGTCGGTTTCGCCGGTAACTCCTTCACCGCGGGTATCGCCTGGAACTCCGCCTGGCAGCCGCGGGAGAAGCAGGGTTTCGCGCTCGGCCTCTTCGGCGCCGGTAACGTCGGCGCCTCCGTCACCAAGTTCATCGGCCCGCCGCTGATCGCCGGTACCGCCGGCGCCACCTACCTCGGCGTCATCGAGGGCGGCTGGCGGCTGGTCCCCGTCGTCTACGCGGTGTTGCTGCTCGTCCTCGCGGCGGCCACCTGGTTCCTCACTCCGCGCCGGGATCGCGTGCCGAGCCACGGCACCCCGCTGCGGGCCCAGCTCGAACCGCTCAAGCGGCTGCGGGTGTGGCGGTTCAGCCTCTACTACGTGGCGGTGTTCGGTGCCTACGTGGCGCTCGCCGCGTGGCTGCCGACCTACTACATGAACAACTACGACGTGTCCCTGCAGACCGCGGCCTACCTGACCGCCCTGTACATTTTCCCGGCCTCGCTGCTGCGACCGGTCGGCGGATCGCTCTCCGACCGGCTGGGCGCCCGCCGGGTCATGTACTGGACGTTCGGCCTCATGCTGCTCAGCACGGGGATTCTGATGATGCCCCCGGGCCACATTGTGGTTAACCACCCCGACGGCACCCAGACCACCCACCTCGCCTACCAGCTCGGCATCGTGCCCTTCACCCTGCTGGTCGTCCTGCTCGGCTGTGCCATGGGCATCGGCAAGGCCGCGGTGTACAAGCACATCCCGGAGTACTTCCCGAGCCAGGTGGGAGCTGTGGGAGGTCTGGTCGGCATGCTCGGTGGCCTCGGTGGATTCTTCCTGCCCCCGCTGTTCGCGTACACCAAGGCCTGGACCGGGCTCCCGTCGAGCACCTTCCTGGTCCTGTTCGTGCTCACCCTCATCTGCGCGATATGGATGCACCTCACCGTCGTGCGCATGCTGCACGGTGAATCACCCCAGCTCGCCGACCACTTCGAAAAGCCCGACTTCACGAACCGACCGGCCGCTCCCGCTTCGGCGGCGACCCGTGCGCCGAAGGAGGCCCACGAATGAACACCACGAGTTCCTCCCGGAGATCCGGGAACCGCGAGTGGCTGGAATCCTGGAACCCGGAAGACGCGGACTCCTGGGACAAGGGCTTGGCGTGGCGCACCCTCTGGATCAGCACGTTCACGCTGACCCTCTGCTTCACCTCGTGGTTCCTCGCCTCGGCGATCGCCCCGAAGCTGACGAATCTCGGCTTCGACCTCAGCACCAGCCAGCTTTACTGGCTCACCGCCATGCCCGGCCTGGCCGGCGGTCTCATGCGCCTGATCTGGATGGTGCTGCCGCCGATCATGGGCACCCGCAAGATGGTGACCCTGACCACCGTGCTCCTGCTCATCCCCGTCGTGGGCTGGGGAATCTTTGTTCAGGACCCGTCCACCCCGTTCTGGGTGCTGCTGTCGCTGTCGTTCCTCTCCGGTATCGGTGGCGGAGCGTTCTCCGGCTTCATGCCGAGTACCTCCTACTTCTTCCCCCGTCGGCTCCAGGGCACCGCGCTGGGCGTCCAGGCCGGTATCGGCAACTTCGGCGTCTCGCTGGTGCAGCTGCTGACCCCGTGGGTCATCGGCTTCTCGCTGATCGGGTTCCTCGGCAGCTCCCGGCCGATGACCACCTCGCCCGGCGAGCCCGCCAGGGACGTTTGGTACCAGAACGCGGCGTACATCTATATTCCGTTCATCATCGTCGGTGCCGTGCTCGCCTGGACCATGCTGCGGTCGGTCCCCGTCAAGGCGAACATCCGGCAGCAGTTCGACATCTTCCGCAACGCTGACACGTGGTGGATGACGCTGCTCTACATCATGACCTTCGGTACCTTCGCCGGACTGTCCGCCCAGTTCGGGCTGCTGATGAAGAACCTCTACGGTGCCGGCAACCCCGACATCGTGCAGGGCGCCGGGGACGCCGCGCAGCTACTCGTGGACGGCTACTCCGTACCCGACCCGGTCAAGTTCGTCTTCCTCGGCCCGCTGGTCGGTGCCGCCGCCCGCGTCGCCTTCTCGCCGCTGACCGACAAGTTCGGCGGCGCCCGGTGGACCCTGATCTCCGGAATCGGCCTCGTCGTCTCCATCGCCTTCACCATCACCGCACTGCGACCCGACACCAGCTCGGCCGCGGCGCTGGATGCCGGCTTCGACCGGTTCCTCTGGGGAATGCTCGCGATCTTCCTGTTCAGTGGGATCGGTAACGCGTCCACCTTCAAGCAGATGCCGATGATTTTCGAGCGCCGGCAGGCCGGTGGCGTCATCGGTTGGACCGCGGCGATCGCTGCCTTCGGCCCGTTCTTCTTCGGCATCGGCCTGACGCTCATGTCCCCGACCGCGTTCTACCTCGTCGGGCTGGCGTTCGCGCTCCTCTGCGTCGTCATCACCTGGCAACGCTACGCCCGCCCGGGAGCACCCAAGCCCAGCTGACCGTCCCGTCCCGCTCCCACCGACTGCGGATCCGGGGCGCAGTAACGGCCGGGCTGACCTCGTTGAAACCGGCAACGAGGTCAGCCCGGTTTCTTTTGTTCCCGCACCGGTTGACGCACCCGGTGACCCCGTTCCGGTCGGCCGGCCCGCGCCCCACCGTCGCGGGGTAACCCTGACATGCGGAGTCGACGGCCCCCCGACCTGACCCCGGCGATCCGCACCTGGATGTCCGCCGCCGGGTTCGCCGAGCGAGAGTTCACCGCTCCGGAAGGAGAGCTCTTCTCGGTCGGGGTTCACCGCTTCACCGGGATTCCGCAGCCACTGACCACGACCGGCAGGATCTTCCAGTTCCTCCCATAAGCTGCGGCAAGGCCGGATGTTTCCGGAACGGCCGGGTCCGGGTCGGACGCCGCGACGGCCTCAGACCAGGGTGCTCCAGTAGTCCCAGAAGCGGTGCAGGATCGCGACGACGATGAACGCGAACCAGATGACGAGGACCAGGCTGTGGTAGAGGGCGGCCTGTTCCGTTGCCCGCCGCAGCGCCCGCGGCAGTACGGTCGCGTTGTCCCGCAGGGTCTGCAGCGTGGTGTAGAGGAAGATCGGAATGGTGACCGCCCAGACCACCATGCAGTACGGGCAGAGCGCGCCGATCACATAGAGGCTCTGGTAGATGAGCCAGTGCACGAAGACGACACCGAAGGTGACGCCCCCCTGCAGGCCGAGCCATATCCACCGGGGGAGGCCTCCGGTCGCGAGCAGGACGACGCCGAGCGTGGTGACCACGGCGAACCCCGCGACGCCGAGCAGCGGGTTGGGGAATCCGAAGACCGCGGCCTGCGGGGTGTTCATCACCGAGCCGCAGGACAGGACCGGGTTGATGCTGCAGGTGGGGACGTACCCGGGGTCAGCCAGCAGGTTGATCTTCTCGACGGTGAGGGTGGCGGCGGCGAGCAGGCCGACGCCACCGCCGACACTGAGGATCCACGCGGTGACAGCAGTCAGGAAGCGACGCTCAGCGGGGGCGGTGGCGGGCCGGTCGGCGGTGGCGCTCGTCACCGGGCCAGGGCAGTGTCGATCATTGCGGTCAGATCGTCCTTGCTGCGCAGGTCGGAGAGGGGCTCCCCGTTGAGGAAGAAGGTCGGGGTGCCCTGCACCCCGACCGCCTCACCGTCGGTGCGGTCCTTCGCCACCCGGGCGGCGGTGGCGGGGTCGTCCAGGTCACGCTGGAAGCGGTCGATGTCCAGACCGAGGGTACGGGCGTAGTCGACGAAGACCTCGGTCTGCGGCTCCTCCTGGTGGCCCCAGACGTCCTGGTTCTCGAAGAGCAGCTGGTACATCTCGGCGAAGCGGTCCTGGTTGGCCGCGGACTCCGCGGCCCGGGCGGCGAGCTCGGCGTTGGGGTGGCTGGAGATGGGGAAGTACCGCACCACGAAGGTGATCTTGTCCTCGTAGTCGGCGAGGATCTCCTTAACCGTCGGGTACACCGCCCCGCACGCCTCGCACTCGAAGTCGAGGAACTCCACCAGGGTGACCCTGCTGTCGGGAGCGGAGGCCAGTCGGTGGCTGTCGTCCCGGACCAGCACCGTGGGTTCGACCGTGCCGCCGGTCGTCTCCGCGCTGGGGATCGCGTCGCGGCGGTTGAACGCCAGCACGCCGACCACCACCACCAGAATCAACGCCACGACCGCGGCCAGGGTCAGCCGGGTGTTCCTCGTCATATCTCTATCTCCTGTCGGTCTGTCCGATCCCGCGGCGACCGCCCTGAGCAGGCGAGGCGCCGGACGCAAAGGTACCGGGCGCACCACCGCGGAGCACTGTGATTCACCTGTTCAGTGCGGAACGGGCAGGGCCGCACCGAGCGGCGGGCCATCGGGACACCATCCGACGAGCTGCACGCCGCCGTCGCCCGCACCAGCCGGCCGATTGCGCGCCGGCCCGCTGACGCCCGTGGACGAGCGGGCCACCGCCTACTCACCGACGGACCTGCCGATCGCGTTCGGCCAGATCCGCCAGCATCCGGTTGTACGCGGCCAGCTCGGCGTCCTCGCGCCCTTCGGCTTCGGCACGGTCGGCGGCCCGGTCCCGGCGGCGGGCCTCCCGCTCGTCGGCCTTCATCCACTGGCGCATCAACGCGCCCAGCACGACGACGGTGGGCAACTCACCGAAGGACCAGGCGATGCCGCCAGCGGTGCGTTGGTCCTCCAGGGGAGTGGCGCCCCAGGGGCGATCCAACGCGCTCCACCAGGTTTCCGCGATCAAGGTGGTGGACTGCATGAGCGTGACACCGAGGAAGGCGTGCAGCACCATGCTGATCAGGACCAGGATCAGCTTCAGCGGGTATGGGATACGGCGCGGCGCGGGATCAACCCCGATGACGACCCAAAAGAACAGATAGCCGGCGCCGACGAAGTGTCCGACCATGGCCAGGTGCGCGGCGTGCGAGCGCAGTGCCAGCTCGTACAGGCCGGTGAAGTACATCAGGTAGAGGCTGGCGACGTAGATCACCAACGCGACCACGGGGTTGGTGAGGACGCGCGAGAGCCGCGAGTGCAGCGCCACCTGCAGCCACTCGCGGGGACCCGGCCAGCGCGGGTCGGTCGACGGGGCCAGGGCGCGCAGCGCCAGGGTGATGGGTCCGCCGAGCGCGAGCAGAATCGGGCCGATCATCATCAGCAGCAGGTGCTGAATCATGTGGATCGAGAACAGCAGCGGCCCGTAGCGGGCCAGACCGCTCGAGGTGGCCACGATGATGAGGGCACAGCCCAACAGCCACATGGCGGTACGGGAGACGGGCCAGGCATCGCCGCGGCGGCGGAGCCGCCACACCCCGGCCGCGTAGAACCCGGCGGCGGCGAGCACGGCCGCCATGATCAACGGCTCGGGCAGCCACCCGGTGGCGAGGTTGCCGATGGTCATCGGCGGCGGCATCGGGAAGCCGAGTAGCGCGGTGGCGAGGTCCTCCGTCTCCGCACCGATGGGTGCCGGGGTGCGGGACAGGGCGACCGAGGTACCGATCGCAGCGGCGAAGAGCAGCGTTTCGACGGCCGCAACCCGCAGGAACGGCCCGCGCCGACCTGCCGCCAGGGCCGGCAGGGCCCGGCGACGGTGCGCCAATCCCGCGGCGGCGATCGCGACGAGCGCAGCAGCCTTGATCAGAAGTACCTGCCCGTAGCGGGTGCCCAGCACGTCGGCGGCGCTCGGGAGCCGAACAGCGGCCGACAGCAGCCCGGACAAACCCACTGCGGTCAGGCAGCCAACGGCGAGCGGGGAAAACCTACGCACGGCCCGCGCCAGGTCGGCGGTCGTGCCGCGACTGGTAACGGCCAGGGCGAGCAGGCCACCGGCCCAGATCGTGACCGGCAGCACGTGCAGGAGCAGGCCGGACACCGCCAACTGGTGGTTACCGCTGGCCGCGGCGTGGCCGGTGAAGACCGGCGGCACCAGCGCCCCCAACGCCAGCACCAGGGCGGTCAGCGCGCCACCGGGTCGCAGGCTGGTCGCCGCGACCACCGCCGCCGCCAGGGCCAGCACGCCACTGAACGCCAGGGACTGCCCGAGCGGGACGGCGGTGGCGAAGTGGAGCACCCCCGGCACGGACAGCACCTCTGCGGCGGGGAGGCCGAACAGATCGACCATGGTGTAACAGACCGCGACCGCAGACGCCGCCGCCCACACCGAGGCCGCGCCGGCGGCAGCGCGCATGCGCCGGTAGCCGGTCGCGGACAACCGCCCACCGTCGTCCCGGGGCGAGAGCACCACCGCTGCCAGCAGTAGACCGACCGTGGCGACCGCGCTGACCTGCATGCCGAGCCGGGAGGCCGGCAGCAGCCAGGCCGTGGTTGGTCCTGGGTCCGGAAGCCCGGGCGGGGCCTCCGCGACCGCACCGCCCCACCACAGCAGCACCGCACCGACGGTGGCGGCCACCAGCACCGTCCCTGCCGACAGCAGGAACGGTCGACGCCCGATAGCGGCGAGACTCATCACCGGGTCGCCAACCGGCGCGGGTGGCGGGGGACCGGCCGGAGAGCGGCGACTACCCGCCAGATGGCGGCCCGGCGGGTAGTCAGGCTGGATGGGCGGTTCACGAACAGCTCCCAGATAGATGGCGGCATATAAGGCAGTCGGCCTGCCGCGCCCGCTGGTTCCCAGGAGCGATGCAGGTCACCATCCGCACCCGTGGCAGACAGCGTCCGCGTCGGCCGGCTCCGCCGGTTCGGCTTGCAGGGTGGCGTGCTCGATTGCGAAACGATCCTGCAGCAGCCGTCGGGACCGGGCCAGCACTGCGGCAAGATCGGCATCACGCTCGAGAGCCAGGTGCGCCGAAGCAACGTCCATCCCCGAGGTTAGCGTCCATACGTGCAGGTCGTGCACGTCGGCTACCCCGTCCACGACGAGTAGCGCCGCCCGCACCGCGGAGATGTCCAGATGTGCCGGCGCGGCCTGCACCAACACCCGCAGCGCGGCGCGACCCAACTGGTACGCGCGGGGCAGGATGAACAGCCCCACCGCCACCGCGATCAGCGGATCGGCGTACCACCAGTCGGTCACGGCGATCACGACCGCGGCGACGATCACGCCGACGGACGTGAACAGGTCTCCCAGAACCTCCAGGTAGGCGCCCCGCACGTTCAGACTCTCCCGCGAGCCCGCGCGCAGCAGGAAGAAGGCGACGACGTTGGCCACCAGGCCCGCTACCGCCACCGTCAACATCGGCCCCGCCGGCACCTCCGGTGGTTGACTGAACCGACGTGCCGCCTCGACCACCACGTAGCAGGCAACTCCGAACAGCAGGACGGCGTTGGCCAGCGCCGCCAGCACCTCCATCCGATAGAGCCCGAACGTGCGCTGGCCAGACCGGGACGCTCTGCTGGCGGCGGCGATCGCGGCCAGGGCCATACCGATACCGAGGACATCGGTGAACATGTGTCCGGCGTCGGAGAGCAGCGCCAATGAGCCGGTCATAACCGCTGCGACCGCCTCTACCACCATAAAGGTGAGGAGCAGCCCGAAGGCCGCCCAGAGCCGACCCCGGTGCCGCTCGCCGGCCCGCACCGCTTGTTGACCGTGGTCGTGCCCCGCGCTCATCCGCCTCCCCCTTCTCGTCAGTCAGTGCTCCCACGAACATATGCTCACATCGCTATGCATGCAAGCATTACGGGCGCTACCAGCAAGGACCGGGGCTCCATCCAGCTGCTTCTGCACGCACTCCCGCCTAAGAAAACGATGAAAGGCGACATAACCCCTGAAACCACCCACGGGTTAGCGCGGCAACGAACCCCGCGGCGGCACACTGAGTCCTGGCCGAGAGGTAGGGAGAGCCCCAAGCCGGAAGGTAGGGATGCCCCGCCCGAATTCGGCGGGCTGACCGGCATGGACGAACACCTTTCGCCGGCACCAGAATTAGCCCGAAGCCAGAGGCACAGCACATTTTTGCAAGGAGCTGAGCGGCATGGGCGGTGGCACCACAAGGAATAGGTCGGGCCCGCCGGAGCACAGCACATCCGACCCGACATCAACCGATCTGCCGGCACAGTACTCGCTGGCGAAAATCCTGGGAATCTGGGCGGCCGCCACCCTACCCATGGGACTGGGCTACTGGGTGATTACCCCCGCAGTCGCAGACGGCCCCTACGACACCGTGGTGCTGGCCACCGTCACGCTGGCGGCCGGCCTGATCTGGCAGTTCGTGCTGGCATTGTTGATACTCTGGCGCGAAGAGGGGTCGATAGGCCGCTCCGCCATGGCCCGCCGACTGTGGCTACAGGTTCCCAGAGACCCGGTGAGCGGTCGTCCCCGCAAACGCCTCCTTTGGCTGCTGGCGCCATTGGGAACAGCGTTCGTGCTCAACATGATGTACGTGTCCCCAGTGATTGAGAACCTGCAGCAGCACCTGCTACCCGGGCCTGCCCCACTACCCTTCCAGAAAGCCGAAACGCTGTTCTCGGCCGAAGTCGCCCCACAGATGGAAGGGGCTTGGTGGTTCCTTGCACTTTTCCTGACGCTCAGTATCTTCAACGTCTTCCTCGGTGAGGAGTTTATCTTCCGCGGAATCCTCCTACCCAGGATGCAAGGCGTGTTCGGGTCAGCTGACTGGTTCGCGAACGGAGTCTTGTTCGGCCTGTACCACGTACATCAGCCCTGGACTGCTGGTGGCATCATGCTCACCAGCGGACTGGTCATGTCGCTACCAGTAAGGCGTTATCGGAGCATGTGGCTCTCGGTTATTCCGCACTCGATCCAAACGGTGATCGTGTTTGGGATGCTGCTCGGCCTCATGCGGGGCACGGCGTGACACCACCGACGCCGACACCACCGGGAAACTCAACGCCCGGGTACCCCAACACCACATCTACCTGGGAAGGGCTTGGGGGCCTGCCCACGTGCAGGGCAGGCCCCCAAGCCTCGATCTCACGCCGTAGCAGCCCTCGAACCGAGCGGCGGAAGTCACCGCAACCGTGATCCCGCAAGCCCGAAGGGCACTGTCACCGACTCACCCCGCGCCCCGGCGCAGTGTTGCCGAGGCCGGAACAGAGCCAGCTAGTTGGCTGGAATCGTCACCAGGTCTGTCAGCGGCTTCTCGGTGGCATCTTCCCGCGGCCGGGAGAGGTAGAAATCGGCGTACAGATATCCCGTGCTCTCCAAGTCGGCCGGGTCGACGCCCCGCGCCGCCAGCTCCGCCATCGCCCACTCTCGTTCGGTATCGTCGATAAACCGCCGCTGCCGAACAGCCTGGTCCGCCTTCTCGGTCACGAGCCCATACTGCGCGAGCACTTCCGAAATCGGCTCATAGTCGTACGTCCGGAGGCAGAACGCGGCAACCCAGGGCGGAGCCTCAGTGCAGGTGAGTAGCCGCTCGAAAGTCCGCTCGGTGACATAGCCAATGCCACCCGTGGTCGTGATGAGGTCCACCTCCGACATCTTCTTGGCCAGCTCTGACGATGGCTTTGTCGCCTCCAGGTTCTCGACAAAGGCATCGTCGAGCGCACCGACTGCCACACCGTGCCGGGTAGCGTTCTCGGCGACGTCCAACCCGATGATGTGCGGAGCATCTGGCCGGGCCCGCTGACCCAGAAATTCGTTCTCGGCGCGGCGCACCTGGTCCAGGGTGCGCCCGTCGTCACTGGCACCCTGGTAGTACGTGTACACGTCGTCCAGCTCAAGATCGGTCTTGGTGAGCACCCCGACGATGCCGTAGGAACAGCACACGTCGAGCACGGTGGGTCGGTAGCCGTCACCCCACGGTTGGGCGTCGATCAGCTGGTTGAATACGGTAGCCCCATGCTGCGGGATCTCGTATTCAAACTGTCGCAGGTTGGCGTAATACGCGCACGGCGTCTCCTGGTTGTAGATTCCGCTGAAGTTGGCCTTACCGGACTCGTCGGTCAACGCTTTGACTCCCTTTACTCCGGATGCAAACTCAGGGCCCAAACACAGCCTCCGACCTGTGGCGGCCGGAGGCAACGGGTGCTACACCGGTAGGATATGGTGCATTCGTAGATTAGCCAAGCCGGCAAATCAGACAACCTACTCCAGCCGCCGGGGTTACGTAGTGTGGTGATCCCCCGAGATCGCAGGTAGGAACGGGGGTGAGCACGAGTGCGTCCCACCGTGCCGCTGATTCTGATCGGGTGACAGTGACACGTCGCAGTACTCTCCGACGTCACTCTCCGGCTCCCTTTCTGGGAAGCCGGAGCCGTTCTCAGCGCCAGGGGTGCCCGAGGCGTGGCCACCCGGGCCGCTGGTGCCCTAACCCGCCGGGTTGCGAAGAGTGTCGATCCTGGCCACCGCGTTCGCGACACCGTCCTCGGCCGCGAGACTCCTCCCCAGCTTGACCGCGGTGGCCCGGATCGCGGCGTCGGTGGTCACCGCACGGATCGCGGTAGCCAGCCGCTGCGGAGTGAGCTTCCGCTGCGGTATGGGTGCACTGCCCGCGCCGAGCGCGAACACCTGCCGACCCCAGACGAACTGGTCCAGGAGGAACGGGCAGATCACCGAGGGCTTGCCAGCGCGAAGCGCCGCCGCGGTGGTGCCGGCCCCGCCGTGGTGCACGACGGCGGACATCCGCGGGAAGAGCCAGTCGTGTGGGGCCTGGGTGAGGTGCCAGATGGTGTCTGACGGCTCGATCTCCGCCAGGCCACCCCAGCCGGTGGCCACGATGCCGCGGACGCCAGCCTGGCGCAGTGCCTCGCCGACAAGGCGGGTGAGTCGGCGTGGGTCGCGCCCGGCCATACTTCCGAAGCCGACGTACACCGGTGGGTCGCCCGCCTCGATGAAGTCGACCAGGGCGGCCGGGGGCTGCCAGCGGGCGGCGTCGTCGAGGAACCAGTACCCGGTGAGGTGCACGTGCTCGGGCCAGTCGACGGGTCGCGGCAGGATGTGCTCGCTGATGCCGTGCAGCACCGGGATCGGCCGCCCGTCGGGTAGCCGGGTGGTCAGCGCGGCACCGCTGGTTTTCGCGAGCTCGAGCGTGTCGCGACGAAAAGTGTTCACCATGCCGTCGTACATCCGGTATCCGGCACCGGCCAGGCGGTAGGTCAGTCGGTTGTACCAACGGCCGAGGGGCAGTTCGGGCAGCCCGACGAGGGGGAAGTCACCGGTCGGTACGGAGACCGGCACGGGTAGCGCCAGTACTACCGGCACGCCGAGCTTCTCGGCGATGTGCGGACCGGCCAGTACCTTGGGGTGGTAGACGACCAGATCTGGCTTGGCCTGCCGGGCTGCCGCCCAGGCATCGGCCAGCAGCCTCCGGTTGATTGGGTTCGCCTGACGGGCCAGCCTGATGTTGGTCTTGACCGCCCCGAGCACCCCGGTGGTCTCCTCCATCGCGGCCCGGCCCGCCGCCGAGTCAAGCAGCTGCAGTATGTCGTCACTGAGCTGGCCGTACGCCAAACCCTGGTCGGTGACGAACGACCGGAACCGGGCGCAGGTGGCCAGAGTGACGTCGTGGCCGGCCGACTGGAGACCTTTGCCGAGGGCCACGTACGGCTGGACATCTCCGCGTGACCCTACGGTGATCACCAGTATTCGCATCCTAGCTGTCCTTTCGTGCTTGTTGCCGGAACTCCTCCATCAGGGCTGGGGTGCGCTCGACCATGAAGGCGTAGAAGTCGCGGGAATGGCGTAACCGGCTGGCCTCTGGTGCCGCCGGGTCGCCGACCAGATCGATACCGCGCTGCATCAGATCGATGAAGACGCGCATCTTTTCGGTTGGGTCGATAGCGCGGGCGAAGGCATCCGGATGCATCTCGTACGCGTGTCCGCGGCCCTGGCTCGGCACCCGTCGGACCAGGCCGGACTGTTCCAGCACCCGCATGCCGGTGGATACCGAGGCCTTGGACAGCCCCATCGCCTCGCACAGCTGCGCGGTGGTCTGTTTCGGCGGGTCGCAGATGAGCAGCCAGCCCAGTAGCTTGCCGAAGGCGGGGGTGGTGCCCATCCGAGCCAGGACGACGCCAACCTCCTCGGCGTACCGCCGGCCAGCCTCCGGGTCCATAAAATCCCCTCCTGACGCAACAGTCTCGAATGTTCAGAAGTTTCTAAACAAAATCTAAACCTGGCCTGGAAGCCAGGCCAGAGCGAAAGACGAAAATTTCCACCACGAACCTATTCCCGAGGAAGGTATTGACTTTCCACACTCCTGCGCGAGTGCCGCCAAACAACTGGAATCGAGCACTTCGCAAGGCTGCACCGGCACGCATCAGCCGGTATGGTCCGGGCCTATGGGACAGGAGATGATCGATCCCGTCGATGTCCAGCAGGATTTCGCACGGTACTCGCTCCGCAGCTCGCTCCTCGTTCCCGCGTCGACGCAGCAGGCTTTCGCGGTATTCACCGATGCGATAGCCGACTGGTGGGTCATGGAGTACACCTGGTCCGGCCCCGGCCTACTAACCACGCTGGGGATGGAGCCGCGGACCGGCGGGATGCTGTACGAAATCGGCCCGCACGGCTTCCGCGCCGACTGGGGCCGGGTGCTGGCCTGGGCCCCGCCCCACCGGCTCGTCTTCACCTGGCAGATCGGGGCAGACCGCGTCCCAGCGCCCGATCCGGCCCGGGCCAGCGAGGTCGAGGCACTCTTCCAGCCCGACCGACCTGGGCAAACCCGGGTAGAGGTGGAACACCGACACTTCGATCGACACGGCCCGGCGGCGGAGGGCTACCGCCGGGCGCTGACCGCTGGCTGGTCTGAACTCCTCGCCCGCTACGCGAGCGTGGTCGCGAAACGCGTCGTCGGCCGAGACCGTGACTCACCCACTCCCGTCACCCCGCATCACTCTGAGTAACAAATTGTGGTCAACCTCGCCAGCCGACACGGCCAGGTCCCGACGGTGGGCGAAGCACGCTACCTTGCGTAGCGTACGGTCGCGCCCGAGGAAGGACGACAATGCTGATCACACGCGCCACGCGAGCTGCCACCCTGGCCGCTTGCGCGACGTTCCTACTCGCCAGCAGTGCCTGCGGGACCGACGGGTCCGACAAGGCCACCGCCACCCCGGTACGCCTCTACGGCACCGACGGCACCATGATCAACTCGTTCCCCGCCGAGTTGAGGGACCGCGCCGACCTGGTTGACGGGATGAAGGGCACCACACCGCTGACCCTGCTGCCGGAGGATTTCATAGACCGGTTACACTCGGTTGACCCCGACCTGACCAACTTCGTCTATGCGGCAGAGGCATATGACGCGGTGCTGATCAGCGCGCTCGCGGCACAGGTCGCCGGCACCACCGATCCGGCGGCCATCGCAGCACAGATCGTCGGGATCACCAACGGCGGCCAGCGGTGTGAGACCGCCGTGGCCTGCCTCGCGCTGGCCCAGGACGGACAGGACATCGAGTACCGCAGCGTCTCGATCACCCGGGCTGGGTTCACTGCGGCCGGCGAGCCCTCCACCGCCAGCTACGCCACGCTGCACTTCGGCGGAGAGCAGATCAACGACGCCAGGACAGAGTTCGTCGGTGCGGGCTTCGAGTCCGCCGCGAGCAGCACGCCGCCACCGGAGGCCGCCGCGGCCGACCAGACGGACGGAGCCCCGCTGGTGCTGGGGGGCCTGCAGTCGCAGACTGGTGAACTCGCGCTGTCCAACCCGCCCCTCGCCGCCGGCGCTGCCCTCGCTATCCAGGAGATCAACGACGCCGGGGGAGTCCTTGGCGCCCCGGTCACCTGGATCGACGGCGACGACGGCACCAGTCCGACGATCGCCAAGCAAATTGTGGCGAGCCATGCCGCCGCCGGCGTCCACGTCATCATCGGCGCTGGCGGCTCCGGCATCTCCCGGGCAGTGCTACCCGACGTGGTACGGGCCGGGCTGGTGCTGTTCTCCCCGTCGAACACCGACGCGAGCCTCACCGACCTGGACGACGAGGGCCGCTACTTCCGAACCGCCCCATCCGACAGTTTGCAGGGCCGTGCGCTGGCCGACGTGATCTTGCGGGACGGCCCGCAGCAGATCGCCATCGTGGCCCGTCAGGACTCCTATGGCGAGGGCCTACAGAACATCGTGCGGTCCGAGTTGGAACGGGCCGGCGTCGACTCGGACCGGCTCAAGCTGATCACGTACGAACCGCCGGAGGGCACCGACGCGGCAGCGGTCGACTTCGCCTCCGGGGTCCACGAGATCAAGGAATCTGGGGCCGACGCTGTCCTGATCATCGGGTTCAGTGAGTCGGCCGGGCTGATCCGGGCCCTCGCCGACGCGGGGGTGCCGCTGCACCACTGAACCGCTGAGCCTCCATCGGGTGGTGGCCGCACCGAGGTAACCCGCCGTTGACCAGTGTGCGCACGGCCGCTGCGGCCACCCCGGTCGGCTACCCGCCCACGGTTCTCCGACGGTCAGGGGCGGGCCCTGCTACCGCTGCCGACATCAGCCGGCTCAGGACCGGGCCCGACGCTCGAGAAAGTCGGTCATCCGCCGGTGCTTCTCCTCATCCTCGAAGAGCACTGCCTGACTGACCAGATCCAGGTGGGGGTGCGCGGCCGCCGGAGCGTCCACGGCCAGCTTGGTCAGCCGCAACGCGAGCGCGGAGCCCTTCGCCACCTCGTCGAGCAGGGCGTGGGCCGCCGGCAGCAGCTCGCCCGGCTCGGCGACCACCCGGTTGACCAGACCGATCCGCAGGGCCTCCGCTGCGTCCACCCGCCGGCCGGTGAAGAGCAGCTCCTTCGCCCGTGCCTCACCGACCAGCGCCGGCAGCCGGTGCGTCGCCCCCGCCCCGGCCAGGATGCCAAGTCGCACCTCGGGCTGCCCAAAAACGGCCCGCGAGGTGCACACCCGTAGATCGCCGGCGTACGCCAGCTCGGCACCGCCGCCCAGGGCCGGCCCATCAACCGCGACCACGGTTGGCATCGGCAGCGCCCGGATCCGGGCGAAGACCGCCGAGTTGATCGCGGCGAGGGCATCCAGCCGGTCGCGCTCGCGGAGCTGCCCGATGTCGGCGCCCCCGGCGAAGATGCCGTCAGCGCCTCCGGTGAGCAGCAGCAGCCTCGGCCGGTCCTCCAGCTCGGCGCAGAGTTCGTGGAGCGTGTGGACGAGGTCAACGTCGATGGCGTTGCGCTTCTCCGGGCGGTCCAGCGTCGCCACCACCCGGTCGGCCTGTTCGTCGATCCGCAGACCCGTCACGCCTTCACCCCGTTCTCCCACCGGTAGAAGCCCTGGCCGGACTTCTTGCCGAGGTGTCCGGCGGCAACCATCTCGACCAACAGCGGCGGCGGCGCGAACCGCTCCCCGTACGCGGCCGCCAGGGTGCGGGCGATGTCGAGCCGCACGTCCAGCCCGACCAGGTCGGTAAGCTCCAACGGCCCCACCGGATGCCGGTAGCCAAGCACCATCGCCTTGTCGATGTCCGCCGGTTCCGCCACCTTGTCGGCGACCATTCGGATCGCCTCCAGACCGAGCGTCACCCCCAGCCGGGAGGTGGCGAAGCCGGGCAGATCACGTACGACGACCGGATCCTTGCCCAGCCGAGTGGCGAGCGCGACCGCCGCGTCCGTGCTCTGCGGTGCGGTCCCCGGGCCGACCACAACCTCGAGCAGCGTCATCGCCCACACCGGGTTGAAGAAGTGCAGGCCGAGGAAGCGGTCCGGGCGGGTCAGCCCCTCGGCCAGCTCGGCGATCGAGATGCTGGAGGTGTTGCTGGCCAACAGCGCCGGGCTCAGGTTCTCAGCGTCGCGCAGCACGGAGCGCTTCAGGTCGGCCCGCTCCGGGACGGCCTCGACCACGACCTCCGGGCCGGCGCTGACCTCGGTGAGGGTTCCCCGAACAGTCACCCGGGACCGGTTGGCGCCGGCCTGCTCAACCGTTGTCCGGCCGCGGCCAACGGCCCGGTCCCACAGCTCATCGAGGCGCACCGCGGCGGCTTCACCCCGGGCCGGGTCGACCTCGACCAGGTCCACGTCGTAGCCGGCACCGGCGGCCACGTACGCGATCCCGAGGCCCATCGTGCCGGCCCCGATCACGACCCAACGGTCACCCATGGTGCCTCCTCCCTCCGGCGGTGACCCGGGGGTCGCCCGCGCCGTCCCGCCTACCCGTGTCGCTCGTCCCCGCGACCCTATTGGTTGGGCGGCCTCGCGCGGCAGCCCGGCACCAGGCGGCAACGAAGCTCCCGGATGGGCACCGCCGCGGCAGCGTCCCGACCAGCTCTGCGGCGTACGGCACGCCGGTCCGGCTTACTGCCCGGTCAACCGGCCGCGGGGCCGTATCCTGTCGGCGTGGCCACGCTGGACCGACTCGCGACCGAGAAATACATCCTGCTCACGACCTTCCGCAAGGACGGCCGTGCGGTACCGACCCCGGTTTGGGCGGTCCGTGACGGCGATGCGCTCGTAGTTTGGACAGTTGCCAGCTCCGGCAAGGTGAAGCGGATCCGGCGCAGCGGCGATGTGACCGTCGCCCCCTGCGATGTCCGAGGTCGACCGCGCGGCCCGGCGGTCGCCGGATACGCCGCGCTCGCCGACCCGGCGGGCACCCGGCGGGTCCGCGGCCTGATCAAGGAGAAGTACCGGGTGCTCGGCCGGCTCACCCTGCTGGGAAGCCGGCTACGCCGGGGCGAGCAGGGCACGGTTGGGATTCGGGTCACGCTCAAGGGCTGAACCGGGTCTGCCCCGCGGAGCCTCCCGGGGGGCGAAGCCGCGTTCGCCCCGCAGAAATGCCGTAGGGCGGCGGACAGATCGTCCACCGCCCTACGCGCGTTGTCCGTTGGCTCGCACCCGGTCAGTCCCCCTGACGCTGCTGTGGGATCTGCCCCTGCAACAGCGCTCTGACCTCCGACTCCCGGTATCTGCGGTGCCCGCCAAGAGTCCGGATCGCACTCAGCTTGCCGGCCTTGGCCCAACGGGTCACCGTTTTCGGGTCGACACGGAACATCGACGCCACCTCGGCCGGCGTGAGCAGCGGCTCCGGTTCGTGCGTTCGCGATGCCATGGGTCACTCCTCCACATGTATAGACATCGGCCGGGGTCCCGCCGGCCGACGCGTCTCCCATGGTCCGGCTAGTCCCCGATGTCCGACATGGGCCGAACGGCCGAACGTCCTTAGACGGACGGATGAACCATGACCGAATTATTCGCCTTTAACATGACAGGAGCTGCCATATGCGGTCTCATGATCACGGTTCGTGATGTATCAAATGCGAATGGTTCCCGGGTCAACGAGGGGAAGTCGACTGGTTTGGCGTCAGTTGCACCGCTCGAGCAACTGCACCGCGCGCCACCGCGCAACCAGCTTGTCGTAAGCCGTTGACGCCTCCTCCGCCTCGCCCCGGGACAGCCCGGCCAAGCCGGCGGCGACCAACTCCGGCGAGTCGTCAGCCGCGAGGGTCTCGTCGGAGAGCAGTGACACCAGCCCGCCGTAGTCCAGTTCCACCACCGACCGTGGATGAAACTCCTCCAGCCAACGCGCGGCTTCCTCCACCGCCTCGGTGATCGGCGCGGCACCGACCGACTTGCGCAACACGGCGAGGGCCCGCGACGAGCGACGGCGGGCCTTGGAAATCTCCGTCCGATACCGCAGTGCCCGCCGGCCGGGCTCGGTGACCTGATGCCGCTCCGCCGGCTCGAAGAGGACAAACCACCGCAGCGGTACGCCCCAGGTGGCGATCTGCTCGTGCACGCGGGGAACGCCGTGCTCCAGGACACGCGCCCCGCTACGCCAGTCGTCAACCACCGCCTTGGCCTTCCCGGCGAGCACCGGCGGCACAAAGGCGTCAGCCAACACCGGGGGTACGCCATCCCGCGCGTTCAGCGCCGCCTCGGCGACCCGGATCCGCAGGTTCCACGGGCAGACCAGCAGCGTGTCATCGGCCTCCAGAACGTACGCCTCGTCCGGCAGCTTCGGCAGCCGCGTCCAGCCCGCTCCGAGCGCCTCGATCACCGACGTGAGCTGCCGGCCGGGCCCTTCCGCCGGGGCAACGGCCCGTCCCTGGTCGACGTAACTCCGCCAGTACGCCTGGCGGTCACGGTCGAAGGCGGTCAACGGTTCGTACACGCGCAGGTATGCGGCGAAGAGCGAGGGCACGGCGCGATCCTCCCACGAGTCGGAGGCGAATCCCTGGTGGCACAGTTTCGCGTGCACTCCGGAGAGTCGCCGAGCGGCTGGTCCCGCCGTACGGACGCACACGCCGGTGACGACGGAGACGATGTCGGCCGATACTAGGCTCAGCGGCACCGGCAGCATCCCGCCGGCGTCCTAGGTCCGCGGCCCACAAGGCCGCACACCACACCAGGAGTGAGTCATGGGCGTATTCGCCACCACCGACGACCCCGGGTCGGTCGGCCACGAGCAGGTTCTGTTCTGCCAGGACAAACAGTCCGGCCTACGGGCGATCATCGGCATCTACTCCACGGCGCTGGGACCCGCGCTCGGCGGCACCCGGTTCTACCCGTACGCGAACGAGGAAGCAGCCCTCGCCGACGTACTCGACCTCTCCCGCGGTATGGCCTACAAGAACGCCCTCGCCGGGCTGGACCTGGGCGGCGGCAAGGCAGTCATCTGGGGAGATCCCGAACGGCTCAAGAGCGAGGCGCTGTTGCGCGCCTACGGCCGCTTCGTGGACACCCTGGGCGGCCGTTACTACACCGCCTGCGACGTTGGTACCTACGTGGCCGACATGGACGTGATCGCCCGGGAGACCCGGTTCGTGACCGGCCGAAGCCGCGAGCACGGGGGTGCCGGCGACTCCTCGATCCTCACCGCGTGGGGCGTGTTCCAGGGCATGCGCGCCGCGGCCGAGCACGCCTGGGGCACGCCGACGCTACGCGGACGACGAATCGGCGTAGCGGGCCTGGGTAAGGTCGGCAAGTACCTGGTCGGCCACCTCCTGGACGACGGCGCCGAGGTCGTGGCGACCGACGTGAACCCCCGGGCCTTGGCCTGGGCGCGGACGAACCATCCGCAGGTGACGCTGATGGACGACGCCACCGCGCTGACCGCTGCCGACCTCGACGTGTACGCCCCGTGCGCGCTGGGGGGCACGCTCAACGACGACACCGTCCCCGCGCTGCGGGCAAAGGTGGTCGCCGGGGCGGCGAACAACCAGCTCGCCCACCCGGGCATCGAGAAACTCCTCGCCGACCGGGGCATCCTGTACGCGCCCGACTACGTGGTCAACGCCGGTGGCGTGATCCAGGTCGCCGACGAAGTCGAGGGTTTCAACTTCGAACGCGCCAAGCTACGGGCGACCAAGATCTACGACACTACCCGGGAAATTCTGCGGCTCGCCGATACCGAAGGGGTGCCACCGGCGGTGGCCGCGGACCGGCTGGCCGAGCGACGGATGGCTGAGGTGGGCCGACTGCGGACGATCCTGCTGCCCTGATCACGTCCAGGGGCGGGCCGGGCTGGTTCCGCCCCTGGACCGCCACAGCGTCACGGCGCGGTTAAGCTGGATTCACGGTGATTCGCCTGCTGTTAGGGGCGCTCCCCGGATTGGCCCTTACCGAGTACACTGGGTGATGACCGAGCCGCCGCGACGCGCGGAGCCGGACGACGGTAACCCGAGGTGCCGAACGGTGGCATCTCCATGTACCGTAAGAGCCACGAGAGATGCCTGACGTCATCGGGGCCCGCCTTCGGGCTGCCCCGCATTCTGTGCGAGGGGGTCGAGCCATGGGGCGCGGCCGAGCTAAGGCCAAGCAGACAAAGGTGGCCCGGGAGTTGAAGTACCACTCCCCGAACACCGACCTCGCCGCCTTGCAACGCGAACTCGGCGGCAGCCACAAGTCGGACCACGACTTCGACGACGACTACAAAGAGTATGTCGACGACGATGACGAGGACCACGTGGACGACGACCCGGACAGCCGGGCTCGTCCCAACCGCTGACCCCTGGTGCAACATGAGCACGCGGTCGATCCGCGTGCTCATGTTTGTGCCCATCGGTCAGCGGTCCCCGACGGAGGCAGGGCGTGTCTCGGAGTGCTGGCAGTGGCTCCGAGACACGCCCTTTTCGGCAGGTACCGCGGAACCCCGACGCGGCATGGACCGGTTGGGATGGCCAGTCGGCTCAGCGTGACCCGGGGTGACCGGTCGGCTCAGCGTGGACGGTTGTTCCAGTTGTAGAACGTCGGGATGTTCTCGAAGTGGTTCCAGGCGCAGACCGCGCTGGAGGTGCCGTCTCCCGCCGCCTCCGCCCGTAGGCGGCGGGCCGCCTCGGCCTCGCGAAGCAACGTGGTGAGGTCGGCGCCAGCGGCGCGGACCCGATCAACCACGTCGTCCGCGACCGTGCCCACCGTACGCTCAGGTTTCCGGGGACCGGTGTTCTCGGGCATGCTCCAACACTCCCTCCAATAGGCGGATCTTGCTGTTGCGGCAGTGCTCGGTCTCCGTAACGTCAAAACGTCCCTGCTCGAAGTAGCGGTTGGCCGCGTGGCCACCGCCGCAGAAGCCGAAGTAGGAACACGATGCTCGGCAAGCCTCCACCCCGGCGAGAAACTCGCCGACCCAGGGTGTCTCTGCGGCCTCGGCCACGATCTCCGCCAGCGGAGTGGCCAGCACGTTGCCGCTGCTGAAGTCGCCGTACCGAGGGTTCGTGAAACCGGCCAGTTCGGGCGAGAGCACGGTTACCGAGCCGTCGTGCCCGACCGTGGGAATCGGATCCAGCCGACGGGGCAACAGCCGCTCCTCGACGCCGTCCAACACGGCAGCGGCGTACCGCAGGGACCACTCGATCTCACGCAGGTGGATGCGGGGGTTCCGGCGCCAGGCCGCCACCAACTCCGCCCAGAAGGCGGTCACCGCAGCCGCGTCGTGGCGGTTGGTCCGCGTATTGACCCCCTCGGTCTCCTCGATGTTCACACCCAACACGTCCGGGCCGAGGTCGAGGAAGAAGTCGTACAGTTCGCGGGCGAGACCCGGCTCGGGGCGCCCCACCACCGCCAGCGCCGAAAACGGCAGCCCATGCCGGCGCAACGCCTCTACTCCCCGCATGATCTGGGCGTACGCGGGACGCCCGCCCCGGGTGACCCGATCCGTGTTTCGCCCCCGCGGCCCGTCCACGCTGACGCTCACCCGGACCCGGTGCTCCGCGAAGAACCGACACCAAGCATCGTCGATCAGCGTCGCGTTGGTCTGGACGTGATGCTCCACCTCCGGCCCGAACGGGGCAATCAGCCCGGCAAGCAGCTCCTGCCCGGCGGCGAGCGGCTCGCCACCGTGCCACACCACGGAGAATCGCCCAGCTCTCGCCCACGGGTTGACTGATGCCGCCACCGCCTCCGCCACGCTGACCGGCATCCGCCGGTCGGCGTGGCGGAGCGGGAGATAGCAGTACACGCAGTCGAGGTTGCAGAGCGTTGTGGGCTGCATAACCACATAGGCTGGGACGGCCGCCAAACCGCGCATCCCAGCTGTCGACTGCCCCCGTACCGCCATCGCCCTCCTCTGCCATGCCGGGCGCGCTACGACACCCCGGCGTGCCCCGGCGACATTGCGGGGGTGCACCTCAGGCTAGGCGGCGTCGGCCACCCGGGTGAAGCCCCCGACCCGCAGACCGTCGGGATCGGCGCGAAGCCCGGATCGGCAGTCCAACCGGGCACCGAGGCGATCAGCCACGGGTGTGCTGCCCGACCAGCTGGACATTGCCGGTGCCGTCGATGATCTCACCGGCCTGCCACGCATCCACGCCGCGGCCGGTGAGGGTGGCCAGCGCGCGGTCGGCATCCTCGGCGGAGACGATCGCGAACATGCCGACGCCCATGTTGAACGTCGCTTCCATCTCCGGGGCCTCAATCCGCCCCTTGGACTGCACCAGGTCGAAGATCGGCTGGGGCTTCCAGGTAGCGCGATCGACAACCGCGTCCACGTGCTCCGGTAGGACCCGGACCAGGTTCCCCGGGATACCGCCCCCGGTCACGTGGGCGAATACCCGGACCTCCGCCTCGGCGATCAGCTTCAGGCAGTCCTGCGCATAGATCTTGGTCGGGGTCAGCAGTTCCTCGCCGAGGGTGCGTTGCCGGCCAAAGTCCTCGATGACCACGTCCAGGCGCATCCGGCCGGCGCCGAGCAGCACGTGCCGGACCAGGGAAAATCCGTTGGAGTGTAGGCCGGAAGCGCGCATCGCGATCACGACGTCGCCGACCTCCACCCGCTCGGAGCTGAGGATTCCGCTCTCCTCCACCACCCCCACGCCGGTGGCCGAGATATCGTACTCATCCGGCCGGAGGACACCGGGGTGCTCGGCGGTCTCCCCACCCAGCAGGGCACAACCGGCGTACCGGCAGCCGTCGGCGATGCCGGCGCCGATCTCGGCCACCCGGTCCGGTACGACCTCACCGGTGGCGATGTAGTCGAGCAGGAACAGCGGCTCGGCACCGCACGCCACCAGGTCGTCCACGACCATGGCGACCAGGTCGATGCCGACCGTGTCGTGAATGTCGAGCTGCTGCGCGATCACCAGCTTCGTGCCGACCCCATCGGTGGAGGAGGCCAGGATCGGGTTCTTGTACTTCTTCGTGTCCAGCCGGAACAGGCCGGCGAAGCCACCCAGGTCGCCCATCACCTCCGGTCGTCGAGTCTGCTTCACCTTCGACTTGAGCAGCTCGACCGCGCGGTCGCCCGCCTCGATCGAGACACCGGCATCCAGGTACGAGGCCGAACGTTTGCGCACCGGACGCCCGGTGGCGTTGGTCCAGGGCTGGCGGTCACCGCCGGCACCGGTCTGGCTACTTCCTGCGCCGCTGCGCTCGGACACGTGGGTCACGGTTCTCCCCTTAGATGGTCCTGGTGCGAACCGGCGATAGCCGGGTTGCACCCGGGTGGTGCTACCGGATGTGGGTGGTCGGCTCTTCCGGGTCAGGGCGCGGCGCCCGCGCCGAGCTGAACGCGTCGCGGCCGCTCGGAGCGGCGACGAACGGACTGGCGTGCGGTTCGGAGGACTCGGCGGCGACCCGCCGACCGACCCCCTCCAGCACGTGCTTGCCGATCAAGCTGTCAGCGGGCAGCTCGATCGGATACTCACCGTCGAAACACGCACGGCAGAGCCGGCTCTTCGGTTGCTCGGTGGCCGCGATGAGACCGCTGAGCGACACGTAGCCGAGCGTGTCGGCACCAATCGACCGCCGGATACCCTCATTGTCCAGGCCGTTGGCGAGCAACTCGGCGCGGGTGGCGAAGTCGATACCGTAGAAGCAAGGCCAGGAGACCGGCGGCGAGGAGATCCGAACATGCACCTCCAGCGCGCCAGCCTCGCGGAGCATCCGCACAATGGCCCGCTGGGTGTTGCCCCGGACGATGGAGTCGTCCACGACGACCAAGCGCTTACCCCGAACGTTCTCGCGTAGCGGGTTGAGCTTGAGCCGAATACCGAGCTGACGCAGCGTCTGCGACGGCTGGATGAAGGTCCGCCCGACGTACGGATTCTTCATCAGACCGGCCCCGAAGGTAATGCCGGACTCGGCCGCGTAGCCGATCGCGGCGGGGGTGCCCGACTCGGGCACGGGGATCACCAGATCGGCCGATACCGGGTGCTCCCGAGCGAGCTGACGACCGATCTGTACGCGTGCCGCGTGCACGTTCCGGCCGGCGATCGTGGCGTCCGGACGGGCGATGTAGACGTATTCGAAGAGGCAGCCCTTCGGCTCCGGCGCGGCGAAACGGGCGGAGCGCAGCCCATCCTCGTCGATCGCGATCAGCTCACCCGGCTCGACCTCGCGGACCACACTGGCACCGACGATATCGAGCGCGGCCGTCTCACTGGCCACCACCCAACCACGCTCCAGTCGGCCCAACACCAGCGGACGGACCCCGTGGTGGTCACGGGCCGCGTAGAGCGTCGACTCGTCCATGAAGACGAAGCTGAACGCTCCTCGTAGCTGCGGCAACACCTCCAGAGCGGCGGCCTCCACCGACAGATCGGGTCGGCTGGCCAGCAGCATGGTCACCAGCGAGGTGTCGTTGGTGGCCCCGTCGTCGGTCAACGCCCGCTCGCCGGCCTCCCGCTGCAGCTCGGCCGTGTTGACCAGGTTGCCGTTGTGGGCCAGGGCGATCGTCGTGCCGGAAGCGGTGGAGCGGATGGTCGGTTGGGCGTTCTCCCAGGTGGAGGCGCCGGTGGTCGAGTATCGCGCGTGGCCGATCGCCACATGACCGCGCAGACTGGCCAGGGTCGGCTCGTCGAAGACCTGGGCTACCAGGCCGAGGTCCTTGTAGACCACCACGCCCGTGCCGTCACTGACTGCGATTCCCGCCGCCTCCTGCCCCCGGTGCTGCAACGCGTACAGCCCGAAGTAGGTCAGGTTGGCGACCTCCTCGCCGGGGGCCCAGACCCCGAAGACACCACAGGCGTCCTGGGGGCCGGGACGCTGGGGGTCAAGGTCGTGGCTCAACCGGCCATCGCCTCGGGGCACCTGCCGCTCCCTCTTGCTGGACTGGCCAGGCGAATCACGGGATCCGCTCCCCGGCCGGGACCGCTTGTCGTCGCTGACAGTGTACGCGAACCCCTGCCTACACAGAAAGTCACGAAATCACTGCATCCTGTAATGGTCAACCTGCTGTCACCCACTAAAGCGGCAGGTACGCGGCCAGGTCCGCCCGGGCCCCACTGACCCGTACGTGACCCTCGGCGACCGCTTCCGCCCAGGAGACCCGTCCCGTCGCCACCCGCAGCCAGGTCTCCGGGTCGGTCTCGACCACGTTCGCCGGGGTGCCCCGGGTGTGCCGGGGGCCCGGGACGCACTGCACCGCGCCATAGGGTGGGACCCGCACCTCCACCGATCGACCGGGCACCCGCTCCGCGAGCACGGTCAACAGGGCACGGACCGCCGCTCGGAGCACCGGACGATCGGGGTTACGCCCCTCGTCAAGCGCTGACAGCGCCGCCACAACGGCAGCGGTCCTAGCGTATGAAGGGGGCACAGCGGGACGATACGGCGCGCGCGGGGCGGCTCACACACCGGCCCTGGGTCGCGCCGATCCGACTGGACAAGGCATAGTAGCTCACGGCGTATTCGTACCGTGATGATCCCCGGCCCGGCGACCGCCGGCCACCGGGAATCCAGTGGAAGGCGGTGGACGTGTCAACACACCGACGTGCCTGGAAGCAGCGGGCCGGTGTGGTCGTGGCGTTGCTGGTCGGCGCCCTGCTCGCCGTCCCCGCCAGCCCGGCCTCCGCCGCCCCCGCGGTCAACAAGGTTTCGGCCTCACCGAGCCGGGTCGAGGCGGGCGGAAGCACCACGGTCAGCTACTCGATCGAGGCCTCGGCCAACGATCCCGCGACCGTGACGGTGGAGTCCAACAACGGAAAACTCGACTGCGCCACCGGCTGCGATATTGACGTCAAACAGGGCGGGAACTTTCAGGCCACCTTCCGGCTGGCGGACGACGCGGCCGACGGAGAGGCCACGATCACCGTCACCGCCAAATCCGTCGGCGGTGACGGTACCGGTACCGGGACCACCAAGGTCACCCTGGTGGGCAAGCCGGAGCCACAGCCCAGCCCGAGCCAGCCCTCCCAGCCGCAGACGGTGAAGTCGGTCTCCGGGGAGGTGGTCAACCAGAACACCGGCAGCCCGGTACCGGGAGCCCAGGTAGTCCTCAAGGACTCCAAGAACAACAGGTTCGACACCAGCACCGACAACGGGGGAAACTTCCGGTTCACTGGGAGCACTCAGAAGCCGATCGCCCCCGGCCGACTCGACATCGGCGCGAGCATCGACGATTTCGCCGCCACCAAGACCCTGAGTGCCTCCACCGGGCAGAGCATCTCCGGCCAGCGGATCTCACTCAAGATCGCAGCGCAGACCCCGAGCCCCACCGCATCATCGAGTGTCGAGCCGGCACCGACCGTGGGGGTGGAGGAGCAGACCGACGAGCCGGTCGAAGCCGCCGTGGATGCCCCCGTGGCGGACGCCAGCGACGAGGAGTCCGGCTCGCTGCTGATCATCCTGCTCGGTGGCCTCCTCGTAGCAGCCGGCGTCGGCACCATGGTGCTGCTGTGGCTACGCCGCAAGGAGACCGACGACGAAGACGAGGCGGGTGCCACCCCCTCCGGCGCGGCCACGGGTGCCGTCCCGGTTGCCCGCGGTGGCTACGGCGGCACCGACGATCAGACGCGGATCGTGAATCCGACCGCGGCAGCGCCGACGATGGTCGGCGGGGACCCGTCCCTCGCCGAAGCTCCCACGATGATGCACAGCCCGGTGGTTGACGATGTCCCACCGGACCCCTATGGCGCTCCGCCGCAGCCCTACAATGCATCCGCTGGCCAGTCCAGCTGGGCCGACAGCGGGTACGGCGCCACGTCCCCCGCGTCCGGCGGCGGGTACGGCGCCAGCGACTACGGCATGTCCTCGTCGGCCAGCACCGGCTATCCTCCCGCCTCCGGCGGGACCTCTGGCTACGACAATCGGTACGACGAAGCGACCGGCCGCTACCAGACGGCCGCCACGCAGTACCCGGCCCCGGTCGACCCGTACCCCACCGGGAGATACCAGCAGGACGCCGGCTACAGCCAGACCGAGCCCGCGTACGGGCAGGGGGCCGAGCCGGCCAGTGGCTACGACCAGCGGGGGGGCTACGGCGGGTACGGCTACGACCAGCAGGGCGGCTACGGCGGGTACCACCAGGGACCACCCGCCCAGCAGGCCGGCTACGGCTACGACCAGCAGGCCGGCTACCACCAGGAACCACCCGCCCAGCAGGCCGGCTACGGCTACGACCAGCAGGCCGGCTACCACCAGGAACCACCCGCCCAGCAGGCCGGCTACGGCTACGACCAGCAGGCCGGCTACCACCAGGAACCACCCGCCCAGCAGGCCGGCTACGGCTATGACCAGCAGGGCGGCTACGGCGGGTACCGCCAGGAACCACCCGCCCAACACGGCGGCTACGACGACCGTGGGTATGGCCAGGGCGGCTACGGCAGTGGCTACGGGGAGCCGACGCAGGCCGATCGGACCCGGTCCGACGCTCCCCCGCCGGACCGGAGCGGTCGCCGGCTGGACTGGCTGGACGACTGACAGCAGAATCCGGCCCGGCTGAAATCAGCCGGGCCGGATCGCCTTACTCGGGTCGGGTGCCGGACCGGGCGGGGCCGGCACGGCAGGGGATCACACCGGTTCGCTCGGTCCTCCCGACTGTGACTCGGAGCTGGCGGCCGGCCCGGTGGCAGGTTCCGCTCCGCCGAAGAGGCGGGGCAGGGTGGCGCTGTGCGCCGCACGCAGCTCCGCCAGGCTGAGCCGGAACTGCCCGTGCAACTCCAGCGCACCACCCGCCGGATCGGTGACGCCGATCCGCTCGCACGGCACCCCCTGCTCGTCGGCCAGCGCGGTGAACGCCTTCTCGTGCCCACGCGGCACCGAGACCAACACCCGGCCAGCAGACTCGCTGAACAGGAAGACGAACGGCATCGAACCGTCGGTGAACTGCTCCGGCAGCATGATCCGGGCACCGACGCCCCGGCGCAGGCAGGACTCGACCAGAGTCTGCGCCAGACCGCCGTCGGAGAGGTCGTGCGCGGAGCTGAGGTGCCCGCCCCGGGCTGCCACCGCAATCAGTTCGGCGATCGCCCGCTCGCGGTCGAGGTTCACCTGGGGAGGTACGCCGCCGAGGTGTTCGTGGGTGGCCCACGCCCACTCCGAGCCGGACAGCTCCACGTGCGTCTCGCCGAGCAGGTAGATCTGGTCGTGACCGTCGTCGCGCGGGACGAAGCCCATCGGGACGCGGTCGGCCACGTCGTCCAGCACACCGAGGACGCCCACCACCGGGGTCGGATGGATGGCTGCCGCACCGGTCTGGTTGTAGAAGCTGACGTTACCCCCGGTCACCGGGATGCCCAGTTCGCCGCAGCCGTCGGCGATGCCCCGGACGGCCTCGGCGAACTGCCACATCACGCCCGGGTCCTCCGGCGAGCCGAAGTTGAGGCAGTCGGTTACGGCGATCGGCTTCGCGCCGCTCACCGCCACGTTCCGGTACGCCTCGGCCAGCGCGAGCTTGGCGCCGTGGTACGGGTCGAGGCGTGCGTACCGGCCGTTGCCGTCGACGGAGAGCGCGATGCCGATGCCACTGCGCTCGTCAATCCGGATCACACCCGAGTCCTCGGGCTGGGCGAGCACGGTGTTGCCGAGCACGTACCGGTCGTACTGCTCGGTGACCCAGGTCTTGTCGGCGAGGTTCGGTGCGGCGATCATGCGCAGGACCGTCTCCCGCAGGGCCTCCGGGTCACTCGGCCGGGGCAAGGTCTCTGCTCGGTCGGCCTGGAGCAGAATCAGGTCGGCCGGCTCCCGCATCGGCCGGTTGTACACCGGGCCGTCGTCGGCCAGCGAACCCGGCGGGACGTCAACGACCAGATGGTCTCGCCAGGTGACGACCAGGCGGCCCGGCTGCCCGTCCGCCGCCGGTGGGGTGACCGCACCGATCGCGGTGGCGAGCACGCCCCACTTCTCGGCGGTCTTGAGCACCGCCTCCAGCTTCTCCGGCTCGACCACCAGCAGCATCCGCTCCTGGGACTCGCTGGCGAGGATCTCGTGCGGCTCCATCGAGGCTTCCCGCAGCGGGACCCGCTCGAGCCAGACCCGCATGCCGGTGCCCGCGGCGGCGGCGGTCTCGGCGAGGGCGCAGGTCAGCCCGGCGCCGCCGAGGTCCTGGATGCCGACGACGAGCTGCTCGTCGTAGAGTTCCAGGCAGGCCTCGATGAGCAGCTTCTCGATGAACGGGTCACCCACCTGCACCGAGGGGCGGCGCTGCTCGCTGCGCTCGTCGAAGGTAGCGCTGGCCAGCACCGACACGCCGCCGATGCCGTCCCGGCCGGTCTTGGCGCCCATCAGCACGACGACGTTTCCGTCGCCGGCGGCGGCCTTGTTCTGGAGTCGGTCGATCGGCAGCACCCCGACGCAGAGGGCGTTGACCAGCGGGTTGCCCTGGTAGCAGGGGTCGAAGACGACCTCGCCGCCGATGTTCGGCAGGCCGAGGCGGTTGCCGTAGCCGCCGACCCCGGCGATCACGCCCGGCAGTACGCGAGCGGTGTCGGGGTGGTCGGCCGCGCCGAAGCGCAGCGGGTCCATCACCGCGACCGGACGCGCACCCATGGCGAGGATGTCCCGGACGATGCCGCCGACGCCGGTCGCCGCGCCCTGGTAGGGCTCGACGAAGCTCGGGTGGTTGTGCGACTCGACCTTGAAGGTCACCGCGAGCTCGTCGGAGACCCGGACCACGCCCGCGTTCTCCCCGATGCCGGCGAGCAGCCGGTCGCTGGACGGCGCCTTCTCCCCGAACTGGCGCAGGTGCACCTTGCTCGACTTGTAGGAGCAGTGCTCGCTCCACATGATCGAGTACATGGCCAGCTCGGCCTGGGTGGGCCGCCGGTCAAGCACCTGCCGGATCCGCTGGTACTCGTCGTCTCGCAGACCGAGGTCGGCGTAGGGCTGAAGCTCGTCCGGGCTGTTCCCGGCGTGGGGGACGGTGTCCACGCCGCCGGCCCAGCCGATGATGTCGGCGCCTCGGTCCGGCGCAGCCGTCGCTCCGGTTGCCGCGGCGTCTGAGGTATCCCGGGCCGGGTCCTGGGTGGTCATGGCCTCTCCTTGTTACGCAGCGGGCCGCCCGTCGGGCGGGTGAGCCGACCGATGATGCCGCCTGCGGTCACGCCGCGGTCTCCACCAGGTGCTTGAGCGCCGAGGTGAAGAAGCCGAGGCCGTCCAGGGAGGGGCCGGTGAGCTCCTCCACCGCGTGCTCCGGGTGCGGCATGATGCCGACGACGTTTCCGGCGGAGTTGGTGATCGCGGCGATGTCCCGCTGGGACCCGTTCGGGTTGCCCACATAACGGGCTACCACCCGGCCCTCGGCTTCGAGCTGGTCCAGCGTCGCGGCGTCCGCGACGTAGCAGCCCTCGCCGTTCTTGACCGGGATCAGCACCTCCTGGCCGGGCTGGAACGCGTTGGTCCAGGCGGTGCCGGCCGACTCGATGCGCAGGACCTGGTCCCGGTTGCGGAAGTGCAGGTGCTGGTTTCGGGTCAGCGCACCGGGCAGCAGGTGGGCCTCACAGAGGATCTGGAAGCCGTTGCAGATGCCGAGCACCGGCAGACCCGCTCGGGCGGCGTCCACGATCGTCTCCATCACCGCGGCGAACCGGGCGATGGCGCCGCAGCGCAGATAGTCGCCGTACGAGAAGCCGCCGGGCAGGACGACGGCGTCCACCCCGTGCAGCTGCGGGTCGGCGTGCCAGAGACGGATCGGCTCGGCGCCGGCGAGCCGAACTGCCCGCGCGGCGTCCCCGTCGTCGAGCGAACCGGGGAACGTGACCACACCTACTCGGGCGGTCACGGTTGGGCGCCCACGGTCTCGCCATCCTCGGCCAGTCGGATGGTGAAGTCCTCGATGACCGGGTTAGCGAGCAGCTTGTCGGCGATCTCCCGGGCCTGGTTCAGATCTGGCTCCCCGGTGAAATCGATCTCGATCCGCCGGCCGATCCGGACCGAGGCGACATCCTCGACGCCGAGCCGAGGCAGCGCGCTAGCGACGGCCTGTCCCTGCGGATCGAGAATCTCCGGTTTGAGCATGACGTCGACGACGACGCGAGGCACTGGGCACTCCTGACTGTGTACGCAGTTGGGTGCCGACCCACAAGGGGCGAGCGCAGCCAGCCTACCTGGCAGATACCGCGCCGCCCGCACCGGCCGCACGCGGATTGGGCAATCTCCGGCGCGGTTAAGGCGGGCACAAAGTCCGATGCCGTTCCGTTGTGACCCCGATGCGATTTCGTTGCAACCGACCACGTCGTTGACGGACCTACCAACGGAGCGATACAGCCCCAGAGAATACAGGAGCTTCAATTTATATCCCAGCAGCCGCCGCCGGACTCATTCCCATCAGCAAATCGGGGTGGCCAGCGGCGTCGGCCTCCGGATGCATAGGCGGTGTCGCGTACAACCGCGCCTGGATCGCCTCGGTTTCCGGTGTCCGACGGTTAGCGCCAGCACGGCGCAGCTGGCCGGCCAAGCGCCGACCGTCCGCGCCGCGCTGTTTTTCACCATCCGATCAGGTGAACAAGGCCCACGTTCGACCTCAGCGCCGGCTGACAGCATCAGAACCGTGCTGGTCGTGACGACGGATCAACTACCCGGTTATGAGGTCCGCCAGATCCTCGGCGAGGTGGTCTCCTCGATGGCCAGGACCCGTAACCCGTACCGCGAGGGCGTGAAGAACCTCCGGGGCGGCGCGTACGACCCGATGGCGCCGGACAACCTCACCCGCTGGCGGGCCGACTCGGTGGCCCGCCTCGGCGAGGAGGCCCGCCGGCTCGGCGCGAACGCGGTGATCGGGATGCGGTTCGACAGCCGGGACTGCGGCGAGATGTGGATGGAGATCTGCGCCTACGGCACGGCGGTGATCGTGGTACCCCGGGTCCCCGACGTCATGCCCCCCGACCAGCCCCTGGTGGCGGCCGAGACCGCACACGAGCCGACAATCACGCCGGAACCCAGCGGCATCGGCGAGCCAGCCACCGCACCCGACCTGCGTAGCGCGGCCGAGACTCCCACCCCCGAGCCCTGACCCGCCGCACCCCGACCCACGAGGGCCGCCGCCGACGGGCCAGGGCGCGGGGCGGGGACAGCGGCGATCAGAGGATCGGCGGCGGGCTGTACCCGGCGGCACCGGGGTGGCGGTCGAGAACCGCCGCGACTCGCTGCACCACCGCCTGGACCTGGGCGGGGGCGGCACCGACGAAGGCCGTACGGTCGGCCACCAGGTCGGCGATGTCGGCGCGGGTCAGGTTCAGCCGGTCGTCGGCGGCGAGCCGGTCGAAGAGGTCGTTTTCGGTGGCGCCCTTCTCCCGCATCGCCAGCGCGACCGCCACCGCATGCTCCTTGATCACCTCGTGGGCGACCTCCCGGCCGACGCCCCGCCGTACCGCCGCGACCAGGATCTTGGTGGTGGCCAGGAACGGCAGGAACCGCTCCAACTCCCGGTTGACCACGGCCGGGTACGCGCCGAACTCGTCCAGCACGGTGAGGAACGTCTGGAACAGCCCGTCAGCGGCGAAGAAGGCGTCCGGCAGCGCCACCCGACGCACCACCGAGCAGGAGACATCCCCCTCGTTCCACTGGTCGCCGGCGAGCTCGCCGACCATCGACAGGTAGCCACGAATGATCACCGCGAAGCCGTTCACCCGCTCCGACGACCGGGTGTTCATCTTGTGCGGCATCGCGCTGGACCCGACCTGGCCCGGCTGGAAGCCCTCGGTCGCCAACTCCTGGCCGACCATCAACCGGATCGTGGTGGCCAACGCCGACGGCCCGGCCGCCACCTGGGCCAACGCCGCGAGCACGTCGAAGTCGAGCGAACGCGGGTAGACCTGACCGACGCTGTCCAGCACCCGGCCGAACCCGAGGTGCTCCGCCACCCGACGCTCCAACTCGGCCACCTTGCCGGCGTCCCCGCCGAGCAGGTCGAGCTGGTCCGCGGCGGTGCCGACCGGGCCCTTGATCCCCCGCAGCGGGTACCGCCCGATCAGGTCGTCCAGCCGCTCGTACGCGATCAGCAGTTCCTCCGCCACCGAGGCGAAACGCTTGCCCAGCGTGGTGGCCTGGGCCGCCACGTTGTGCGAGCGCCCCGCCAGCACCAGGCCCGAGTGCTCGACGGCAAGCTGGGAGAGCCGGGCCAGGGTGGCGACCACCCGGTCCCGGATCAGCTCCAGGGAGGCCCGCACCTGAAGCTGCTCGACGTTCTCGGTCAGGTCCCGGGAGGTCATGCCCTTGTGCACGTGCTCGTGCCCGGCGAGCGCGCTGAACTCCTCGATCCGCGCCTTCACGTCGTGTCGGGTGACCCGCTCCCGCTGCGCGATCGAGGCCAGGTCGACCTGGTCGAGCACCCGCTGGTACGCCTCGACCACCCCGTCCGGCACGTCCACGCCGAGATCCCGCTGCGCGATGAGCACGGCCAGCCAGAGCCGCCGCTCCATCCGAATCTTCTCCTCCGGGGACCAGAGGGTGACCAGCTCGGGGGAGGCGTACCGGTTGGCGAGCACGTTCGGGATCGTCGTCACGGCCCTATTCTCCGGTACCCGGGCGCAGCGTCCCCGGCCGGGCCGCCGCCGGCCACGCGAGCCGGACGCGCGAGCCGGCCATGCGAGCCGGATGCACGGCCGGCACGCCCGGTCGCTACATCCGGTCGGGGGTGGCGATGCCGAGGAGGTACAGGCCCTGCCGGAGGACCCGGGCGGTGAGGTCGCAGAGGGCCAGCCGGCTGTCCCGCACCGCGTCCTCGGCCCGCAGGACCGGGCAGGCTTCGTAGAAGCCGCTGAAGGTGGTGGCGAGGGTGTGCAGGTAGCCGGCGAGCCGGTGGAACTGCAGGGTCTGCTCGACGTTGGCCACCACGGCTCCGAAGCTCGCCAGTTCGAGGGCGAGGGCGTGTTCGGCCGAGTGCCCGATCGTGATCGGGGCGGGAGTGAACTGCTCGATCTCGGCCCGACGGAAGATGGACCGGATCCGGGCGTGGGCGTACTGCAGGTACGGGGCGGTGTTGCCGTCGAGGGAGAGCATCCGCTGCCAGTCGAAGACGTAGTCCTTGTTCCGGTCGGTGGACAGGTCGGCGTACTTGATGGCACCGATGCCGACCGCGCGGGCGACGTCAGCGACCTCCGTTGCGGAGAGGTCGGGGTTCTTTTGCCGGGCCAACTCGGCGGCCCGGGTCACGGCCTCGTCGAGCAGCCCGACAAGTTTGATCGAGTCACCGGTCCGGCTGCGCAGCATCCTGCCGTCCGAGCCGAGGATCGAGCCGAAGCCGAGGTGCTCGGCCCGCGCCGGTGACCTCAACCAGCCGGCCTGCCGCGCGACCGCGTACACCAGCTCGAAGTGCTGACGCTGCGGCAGACCGACGACGTAGA
The DNA here is from genome assembly GCF_059570675.1 of Salinispora goodfellowii. Classification (NCBI taxonomy): domain Bacteria; kingdom Bacillati; phylum Actinomycetota; class Actinomycetes; order Micromonosporales; family Micromonosporaceae; genus Salinispora; species Salinispora goodfellowii. The sequence goes on from NZ_JCANTD010000022.1 coordinate 50,018, forward strand.
GCAACCGGGTCGCGCCGAGGTCCTGGGTGCGGTGGCGGATCGCCGCGAGGTCGGTGGCGCCGTAGCCGTAGCCGCCGTCCCGCTTCCGCACAATGATCGGTAGCGGCTGCCCGTCGCGGCCGGCGAAGCCGGGCGGGAAGACGCAGGCGGCGTCGCCGCTCTCCCGCAGCAGGCCGAGCCGATCCAGCTCGTCGGTCACCGGGGCGAGCCGGTCGTTGTAGTAACTCTCCCCGCAGAAGTCCTGCTCGGTCAGGAGGACGCCGAGCTGGTCGTAGACGGTGAGGAAGTACTGCTCCGACTCGGCGACGAGCAGCCGCCACAACCGCAGCGTCAGCTCGTCCCCACCCTGCAGGGCGACCACCCGCTGCCGGGCCCGCTCCCGGAACGCGTCGTCGGCGTCGAACTTGGCCCGGGCCGCCTTGTAGAACGAGTCCAGGTCCCCGACGGACAACTCGTCGGCGGCCTCCGACTCACCCAGGTCGAGCAGATGCTCGATGAGCATCCCGAAGGGGGTGCCCCAGTCCCCCAGATGGTTGGCCTTGATCACCTGATGCCCGAGCCATTCGAGCAGCCGTACGGCGGCGTCACCGATCACGGTCCCCCGCAGATGCCCGACGTGCATCTCCTTGGCCACGTTCGGGGACGAATAATCGACAATCACCGTCTCCGTGGCGGCGCTGGGCGCGACCCCGAGCCGGGTGTCGGCGGCCGCGGTCGACAGCAGCGTGCCGAGTGCCGAGTCGGCAACCGTCAGGTTGATGAAACCGGGACCGGACACCGTCACCGCCGAGCAGAGGTCCGCCAACTCCACCTGGCCCAGCACCTCGGCAGCGATGTCCCGTGGCCGGCGGCCAAGCCGGCGCGCCAGGGAGAGGGCGGCGTCGCATTGGTAGTCCGCGTGCTGCGACCGCCGCACGGCCGGATCGACCCGTTCGCCGGCCACCGCCGAGAACGCCGGTGCCAGCCGGTCCGCCAGCAACTTCTCAAGATCCATGAAAGGTACGCCAATCTCGGGGAGCAGATCGACGACCAGGGTGTCCGGCGGATCGATCCGCCGGACACGAAGGGTCAGCTCAGGCGGTCGAGGAGGACTCGTCGGAGCTCGATGCTGGACACGGACGGGAGACTACCGAAAACTCCGGCGCGCCACCGACCGATTTCCGCCCGCGATACGTCCAGAAACCGGGCCCGGAACTACCCCCGCCGGTCGTAGTGCAGCTCGTGCCGGTGGCTGCCCTTGACGAGGATCGACACCTCGACCGGTCTGGCGTCAACCGATCGGATCACCCGCAACTGGCGGAGCACCGGTACGTACGGCGGCAGGTCGAGCGCTTCGACCTCCTCCGTCGTGGGCATCCGCGCGCAAACCCGGTCCCGCGTATGCCGCTGCGGGTACCCAAGATCTGCCAGAGCCCGCGGGGCACCACCCGGGATCTTGCGCCGCTCGGCGAGCTCCGTACCGCTGGCGATGGCCGCCGGATAGTACGACCAGGACAGCTCAACCGGCTCGTCACCACACACGAGCAGCCGATGCCGCAGGACCGCTCGTTCGTCCGCACCTATCTCCAGTTCCCGCGCCACCTCGGCGGGCGGCACCACCTCTGCCACCGAGCGGAGCCGGTAGGCGTACCCGTCGGAGGTGGGAGCGAGGTAAGCCGACGCCTCCACCACCAGCGGTCGCCTCGGCCGGACGTAGACGCCCTTTCCCACCTCGCTGTAGACAGAGCCCTCCGCCTTCAGCGCACCGAGGGCACGCTGGACTGTCGCGGTGGCAGCGGCGTACTGCCGCACAAGCGTCGGGATCGACGGCAGCGCTGACCCCGGCGGCAACTCGCCGGACATGATGCGGGACCGAAGGTCGGCCGCGACCTGCTCATGACGGGGACGGCTGTCGGATCCGCTCGCCATGTCCGCTGCTCCGCTCCGTCAGTCGATCGCCAGCTCGTACCGGAGGTGTCGCCCCCACGGCACCATCGTCATGACGCTGACCTCGACCGCAACGTCGTCCTGCGTGCTCAACACCCGGGTGAGGCCCAGCGCCCACTCATGATCGGCCAGGCCAAGCAGGCGCCGCTCAGCTGGCTCCGGCAAGCGCGTGTAGACATCCTCTCGTACCCGCCTGGGACGATAGCCCACCTCAGCGAGGAATCGGACGGCCCCACCGCGGATCTTCCGTTGTTCGGCGAGAGCGGTACCGCGGGCGATGGCGACCGGATAATACGAGTCCGTTAGTTCCACCGGCTCGTCGTCCAGCAGCATCAATCGCCTTCGGACGGTCACCGGGTCGCCCGGTGCCACTCGTAGCGCCGCAGCCACCTCAGCGGCCGCCACCACCTCACCGACCGCGAGTATTCGCTGCGTACCGCTTCGGCCCTGCCCCGCGGCGTCGGCGGCCCACACGTCTCCAGCATGAGTCGCGTCCGGTTGGACATAGGGCATCGAGACGCTGAGCCAGTCAGATCCGCCCATCGCTACCTCCCCGCGGTTCCTTGTTGCGTCAGCGTATCCATCTATGCCTGCTCACGCATCGTCACACCTTGCTACTTTATTCGAATGGCAGCAAAGTCGGAGCGATCGTCACCCGACGGCGCAACAACCTTTGCCGGAGTGGACGCAGCGGGCCACCAGCGACTCCGACCGCCGACGCGGCACTCGGCGGCGCCTACTCGACCGGTACGCGGGCAACTCCGCAGCGCTCGGCATCTACCTGAGCACACAGCTGACGGCAGCGGTACCCGACCTGCGTCACCTTCCACCCGAGGAGTTGTACGAACGGTTCCTGGGCTGGCTGCGACTGGCCTAACGCCGTGGGCTGCCCGGTTGGCGCCTCGGTCAGCGTTCCAGGATGGCCGTTACGCCCTGCCCGCCCGCGGCGCAGATCGAGATGAGCCCTCGGCCGCCGCCGCGCTCGGCGAGCAGCTTGGCCAGGGTCGCCACGATCCGACCGCCGGTCGCCGCGAACGGGTGCCCGGCGGCCAGCGACGAACCGGTGACGTTGATCCGCTCCGGGTCGATCGCTCCGAGCGGGGCGTCCAGCCCGAGCCGGTCCTGGCAGAACTCCGGCGACTCCCAGGCGGCCAGGGTGGCCAGCACCTGCGCGGCGAACGCCTCGTGGATCTCGTAGAAGTCGAAGTCCTGGAGCGTCAGCCCGGCGCGGGCCAGCAGCTGGGGCACCGCGTACGCGGGGGCCATCAGCAGCCCCTCCTCGCCGGGCACGAAGTCCACGGCGGCCGTCTGCGACCAGGTGAACCACGCCTGCACCGGCAGGTTGTGGGCCCGCGCCCACTCTTCACTGGCGAGCAGCACGGTCGAGGCGCCGTCGGTCAGCGGCGACGAGTTGCCGGCGGTCATGGTGGCCTGCTCGGCGTCCGGGCCCTTCGTTCCGAAGACCGGGCGGAGGTTGCCGAGCTTCTCCAGGCTGGTGTCGGGCCGCAGGTTCTGGTCCCGGGTCAGCCCGAGGTACGGCGTCATCAGGTCGTCGAAGAACCCCCGCTCGTACGCGGCGGCCAACCGGTGGTGCGACCGCAACGCCAGCTCGTCCTGCGCCTGCCGGTCGACCTGCCAACGCCGGGCGGAACGGGCGGCGTGCTCGCCCATCGACAGGCCGGTGCGGGGCTCGGCATTGCGGGGGAGTTCCGGCCGGAACGGGTGTGTGGGACGCAACCGGCTGGCGGTCCGCACCCGCTCCCCGAGGGTCCGGGCACTGTTCAGTTTGAGCAGCGTGCGCCGCAGCTGCTCGTTCACGGCGAGCGGCGCGTCGGAGGTGGTGTCGACGCCACCGGCGATACCGACCTCGAGCTGCCCCAGAGCGATCTTGTTGGCGACCAGGATGGCGGCCTCCAGGCCGGTGCCGCAGGCCTGCTGGATGTCGTAGGCGGGGGTGTGCGGGTCGAGCTTCGAGCCGAGCACCACCTCGCGGGTCAGGTTGAAGTCCCGGGAGTGCTTCAGCACGGCACCCGCCACCACCTCGCCGACCCGCTGGCCGGCCAGGCCGTACCGGGCGACCAGCCCGTCGAGGGCCGCGCCGAGCAGGTCCGCGTTGGACGCGTCGGCGTACCGCGAGTTGGAGCGGGCGAAGGGGATGCGGTTGCCGCCGATGACCGCGACCCGCCGGATGTTCTGCATGTTCCCGCCTCCTCTGGGGTTGCTCTCAACCTACTCGCCAGTAGGCTACGCCTATGACCGACAGGTACGCGAGCTTCGTCCAATCGGGGGTCGGCCGGGGGCTGGTCAAGCGCCTCGGGCTGCCCGACCCGCCCCAACTCCGCCGACACCGGAGCGGTGACCCCCTCATTCCCGGACCCGTCCTGCTCGGTGCCGCCGCCGGTGGCCGGCTCGCCGGCAGCGTCGGCAAACTCCTGACCGCCGCCGGAGTCGAACTCCGCGACCCGGCCGATGTCGCCCCCGGGGCCCGGCTCGGCGCCCTCGTCTACGACGCCACCGGGATCACCGACTCGACCGCGCTGCGCCAGCTCTACGACTGCCTCCACCCGCACGCCCGCTCGGTGCTGCCCAGCGGTCGGGTGGTCGTACTCGGCACCCCGCCCGCCGAGTGCGCCACGCCCCGACAGGCCACCGCGCAGCGGGCGCTCGAAGGGTTGACCCGCAGCATCGGCAAGGAGTTCGGCCGGGGGGTCACCGCCCAGCTGGTCTATGTCACCGACACCGACGACCCCGGCACCGCAACCAGCCTCGAGGCCACGCTCCGCTTCCTGCTCTCCGGGCGCTCCGCGTACGTCTCCGGTCAGGTGATCCGGGTCGGCGCCGGGCAGGCCGCGCTCCCGGCGGACTGGGACCGCCCGCTGGACGGCCAGGTCGTGCTGGTCACCGGTGCGGCGCGGGGGATCGGTGCGGCACTGGCCCGGGTCCTGGCCCGAGACGGTGCCGAGGTGGTCGCCCTGGACACCCCGGCCGCCGGTGAGGAGTTGGCCGCAGTGGCCAACGACATCGGTGCCACCGCCGTGCAGCTCGACCTCACCGCCCCGGACGCCCCGGCCCGGCTGGCCGATCACCTCTCCGCCCGACACGGCCGGGTCGACGTGGTGGTACACAACGCGGGCATCACCCGGGACCGGACGCTCGGTCGGATGGATGTCGACCGGTGGGACCAGGTGATCGATGTCAACCTCTCCAGCCAGGAGCGGATCAACGACCTCCTGCTGGAACGCGAGTTGGTCCCGGCCGGGGGCCGGATCGTCTCGGTCTCCTCGATCGCCGGGATCGCCGGCAACCGGGGGCAGACCAACTACGCCACCAGCAAGGCCGGCGTGATCGGGCTGGTCGAGTCGCTCGCCCCGGTGCTGGCGGAACGCGGCATCAGCGTCAACGCGGTCGCCCCGGGGTTCATCGAGACCCGGCTGACCGCCCGGATCCCACTGATGCTGCGCGAGGCCGGCCGGCGGATGAACAGCCTCGCCCAGGGTGGGCTGCCGGTGGATGTCGCCGAGACGATCAGCTGGCTGGCCTGGCCGGCCACCGGCGCGGTCAGCGGCAACGTGGTCCGGGTCTGCGGCCAGAGCCTGCTGGGGGCGTGATGGGAGGCCCGCCGGAGCCGTCCGACATCGCCGCGGCCACCCGGTCCCGGGTCCAGCTGGCCGCGCTGCCGACGATCGGCGCCCTCTACCGCCGGGCCCTGCGCGGCGCGCTGCCCGGGACCGGGTCGCGGCGGGCCGAGCAGCCCCCGGCGGTCGAGTTGGGGGTCGCTGGCATCGCCGTCGACCGCGGGCACCTCGCCGACTACGACCGGGTCTGCGGGTTCCGGCTCGCCGACCGGTTGCCGGCGACGTTCCCGCACGTCCTGGGCTTCCCGCTGGCGCTGGGCCTGATGACCGCGCCGGACTTCCCGATCCCGCTCGCCGGCGTGGTCCACGTCGGCAACCGGATCACCGTCCACCGCCCGATCGACGCCGCCGAGCCGCTCGACTTCGTCACGTACGCGACGAACCTGCGCCCGCACGACCGGGGCCGACTGATCGACGTGGTGCTGGTGGGCACCGTCGGCGGCGAGGAGGTCTGGCGCGGTGTCTCCACCTACCTGGGCCGGGAGCAGACGCCCGGCGGTGGCGAGCGAGCCAACCGGGGTGACCGGCCCCCGGCGCCGCGTACCTCCGCACGCTGGCGGGTCGAGCGCCCGGTCGGGCCCGCGTACGCCCGGGTCTCCGGCGACCACAACCCGATCCACACCTCCTGGCTCGGCGCGCGGCTCTTCGGCTTCCGGGGCCCGATCGCGCACGGCATGTGGAGCAAGGCCCGCTGCCTGGCCGCGCTGGAGCCACGGCTGCCGGACGCGTACACCGTAGACGTGGCGTTCAAGCTGCCGGTGCCGTTACCCGGCACCGTCGCCTTCGGCAGCACCTCGGCGGGCGACTTCGCGCTGTGCGACCTGCGGGACCGCCCTCACCTCATTGGCACGCTCCGCGAGCGGTGAGAGCGCCCTCATCCTTCCTTTTGTGACGGAAGGGCCCCCTTTCCCATACCGGCGCGCCGAGCATGAGGAGATGGAGTCCGCGCTCGACCTGCTGCGGCAGCTGATCACCTCACCCGTGGTGTATCTGCTGCTGTTCGCGCTCACCGCGGTCGACGCGGTCGTCCCGATGGTGCCGGCCGAGACCGCGGTGATCACCGCGGCGGTACTGGTCAGCGGCGACGTACCGGAGCTGGCGGGCATCTGGACCGCCGCCACCCTCGGCGCGCTGGCCGGCGACCACGCCTCGTACGTGATCGGCCGGGGCGGCGGCGCGCGACGGCTGGCCAGGCTACCGGCGCAGAGTCGGCGGAAAGCCAGTTCGGAGTGGGCCCGACGGGCGTTGCACCGGCGGGGTGGGCTGGTCCTCACCACCGCCCGCTACGTCCCCGGCGGGCGAACGGCGGTGACCCTGACGATGGGTGCGGTGCGCTATCCGCCCCGGTCGTTCCTGCTCTTTGACGCGATCGGCGCGGGGAGTTGGGCGTTGTACAGCGTGCTGCTGGGCCACTTCGGCGGGCTGGCGTTCCAGCAGGAGCCGCTGCTTGGCGTACTCGCTGGCCTGACCCTTTCGGTCGCGGTGACCGGCCTGCTGGAGTTGACCCGGCGGCTACGCCGGCGCTCGCGTCGCCGGAACACCGCCCACCGGTAACCGAGAACGCCGCCCCGTGCAGACCGAGGGCGCCCCGCCGGAGACCGAGGACGCCGCCCGTGCAGTCCGAGGGCGCCCCCGCCGGAGACCGAGGGAGCCGCCCGCCGGAGACCGGTGGCGATCCGGACGCGTCAGGAGGGGGCTTCGCCCCGTTTGTTGGGCGGGCGCCAAAGGGTCCCGGCGAGCAGTTGGCCAGCGCCCACCCAGGCGACGTTCATCATCCGGGTGGCGGTCTGCTCCGGATCCGCCTCCGGGTGGTCGACCAGCCAGTCGGCGACTGACTCGGTCGCGCCGACCAGGGCGTACGCGACGACCTCCAGTTCGGTCTCGGTCACCTCGCGCCCCTCGCTGCGCAGGGTGTGTTCGAGCATCCCGGCGACGACCTCGACGATCCGCCGCCGCAGGGCGGTGAGCTCCCTGGCGAAGGGCTGCTCGCCCCGGGCCTGCCGGTAGAGCACCGCCCAGCCGTCGCGGTGCGCGCCGACGAAGCCGAGGAAGGCTTGCAGGCTCCGCCAGAGCCGCTCGTCGGCCGACAGGTCGGGGGCGACGGCGTCGGCGATGGCCTGCATCATCCGGGTGCCCTCGCGGTGCAGGCAGGCGACGAAGAGCTCCTCCTTGGTGCCCAGGTACGCGTAGACCATTGGCTTGGAAATGCCGGCGTCGTCGGCGATCTCATCCATGCTGGCCCCGTGGTAGCCCCGTCGGGAGAAGACCCTGACTGCGGCATCGAGCATCTGTTGCTCGCGGACGGCTCGGGGCAGCCGGCGAAAGGTGGGGGTACTGGACACTCTTGCGAGCATACCTACTCGTGCGTAGGGTTACGCGCGAGTAGTCAAATTTCGGAAGGTGCGCCCCATGACTGAGTTCGACCCGGCCAAGTTCGCGAACGTCGGACCCAAGGAGTTCGCCCAGCTGGTCAAGTCCACTCCCGACGACAAGATCACAGAGATGATGTCGGGCGACCTCCGCGGCAAGGTCCTCGACGAGGTCTTCGGCCGGATGCCGCAGCTGTTCCGCGCCGACCGGGCGGGCTCGACCAACACGGTCATCCACTGGAACATCACCGGCGGTCCCGACGGCGGCACCGACACCTACGAGGTGGTCATCGCCGACGGCGCCTGCACCGTCAACCAGACCTCCCAGCACGACCCGAAGCTGAGCCTCACCCTGGGCCCGGTGGAGTTCCTCAAGACCGTCTCCGGCAGCGCCAACCCGGTCATGATGTTCATGAGCGGCAAGTTGAAGGCCAAGGGCGATCTGGGACTGGCCGCCAACATCGCGAACCTCTTCGACATTCCCAAGAGCTGACAGTGGCCGAGTTCTCGCTCGATCTGACCGAGGAGCAGCGGGATCTTCGTGACTGGGTGCACGGCTTCGCCAGCGAGGTCGTCCGCCCAGCCGCGGCCGAGTGGGACGCGCGGGAGGAGACCCCGTGGCCGATCATCCAGGAAGCGGCCAAGGTCGGCCTCTACGACTTCGAGTTCCTCGCAACCTGCTGGGGCGACCCCAGCGGCCTCTCCCTACCGATCGCCTGTGAGGAACTCTTCTGGGGCGACTCCGGCATCGGCCTGAGCATCTTCGGCACTGGCCTCGCCGTGGCCGCCATCTACGGCACCGGCACCCCGGAGCAGCTGATGGAGTGGGTGCCGCAGTGCTTCGGCGACCTCGAATCCCCCGCCGTGGCAGCGTTCTGCACCAGCGAACCCGAGGCGGGCTCCGACGTCGGCGCGATACGCACCCGCGCGGTCTACGACGAGGCCGCCGACGAGTGGATACTCAGCGGCCAGAAGTCGTACGCGACCAACGGCGGAATCGCCGGCGTGCACGTGGTCACCGCCTCGGTCGACCCGGAACTCGGCTCCCGCGGGCAGGCGGCGTTCGTCGTACCGCCGGGCACCCCCGGGCTCGCCGCGACCCGCAAGCTCCGCAAGCTGGGCCTACGCGCGTCGCACACCGCCGACGTCTTCCTCGACGATGTCCGCGTACCCGGCCGCTGCCTGCTCGGCGGCAAGGACGCGCTGGGCGAACGGCTGGCCCGGGCCCGCTCCGGCCGGCGGGCCGCCTCCCAGGCGGCGATGCGAACGTTCGAGCTCTCCCGGCCGACCGTCGGCGCGCAGGCGATCGGGGTGGCCCGCGCCGCCTACGAGTACGCGCTGGACTACACGAAGGAACGGGTCCAGTTCGGCCGACCGATCATCGAGAACCAGGCGGTGGCGTTCGCGCTGGCCGACATGAAGATGGAGATCGACGCCGCCCGGCTGCTGGTCTGGCGCGCCTCCTGGATGGGGCGCAACAACCGGGCCTTCACCGCCGGCGAGGGCTCGATGTCAAAGCTGAAGGCCAGTGAGGTCGCGGTCAGCGCGACCGAGAAGGCGGTGCAGCTGCTCGGCGGCGCCGGCTTCCTCCGCGACCACCCGGTCGAGCGGTGGTACCGAGACGCCAAGATCTACACCATCTTCGAAGGCACCTCCGAGATCCAGCGGCTCGTCGTCGCCCGCGCCATCTCCGGCGTCCAGATCCGCTGACCCGCGCCGGGCTCCCCGGAGCCCGGACGCTCACCGGCCGCTCACCGGGCCCAGATTCTGCCGGGCCCGGGGAGCGGCCCCCGAACTCCGCGCGGCCGGCGCCGTCAGCAGACCCGTCAGCGCTGCAATACGCCGCTGCCAGTCCCGACCGACTGGCTATGATGATCTTCACGATGACTCGGACCGAACACCGCCGCCGGACACCGTTGCTGCTGGTCGAGGCGGCGACGCTGCTCTCGGCCACCGGCAACGGCGTGGCCGTCGTGGCGCTACCCTGGCTGGTCTTGGAACGCACCGGCAGCGCCACCGCAGCCGGGGTGGTGGCCGCCGCCACCGGATTACCACTCCTGCTGTCCAGCCTCTTCTCCGGCACGGTCGTTGACCTACTCGGGCGTCGCCGGACCGCGCTGGTCTCCGACGCCCTCTCCGCCGTCTCGGTCGCCGCCATCCCCCTCGTCGACGCCCTGGTCGGGCTGAACCTCGGCTGGATCGTCGCGCTGGCCGTCCTCGGCGCGGTCTTCGACCCGGCCGGAATGACCGCCCGCGAGACGCTGCTGCCCGCCGCCGCGCAGGCCGCCGGCTGGCGAATCGAACGGGCGAACGGCGTCCACGAAGCGATCTTCGGGCTGGCCTTCCTGATCGGCCCCGGAGTCGGCGGCCTACTCATCGCCACGGTCGGCCCGGAGGCGACGTTCTGGGTCACCGCCGCCGGCTTCGCGCTGTCGGTTCTCCTGATCGCGGCCGTCCGGCTGCCCGGCGCCGGCCGTCCCGAACGCCCACCCAGCGGCCTGTGGCGGGGCACGCTGGAAGGGTTGGGCTTCGTCTGGCGGGACCCACTGCTGCGCACCCTCTCCCTGATCACGATGGTGCTGGTCGCGCTCTACCTGCCGGTCGAGGGGGTGCTGCTGCCCGCCTGGTTCGTCGCCGAGGGGGAACCCGCCCGCCTCGGTACCGTCCTGATGGCGATGAGCGCCGGAGCCGTGGCAGGTGCGCTGGGCTCGTCGGCGGCCGGTCGGTTCATCCGCCGCCGCTCCCTGCTGGCCGCCGCCCTCGTGATCACCGGCCTGGCCCTGCTCGGGCTCGCGTTCCTGCCGCCGTACCCGGGGATGCTCGCCTTCGCTGGCCTGGTCGGGCTCGCCTACGGGCCGGTCAACCCGCTGGCCAACTACGCCATGCAGACCCGTACCCCGGAGCAGCTCCGCGGCCGGGTGGTCGGGGTGATGACCTCGTTCGCGTACGCCGCCGGGCCCGCCGGTTACCTGCTGGCCGGCCCGCTGGTGGAGTGGCTGGGCCTGGCCACCGCCTTCCTGGTGCTCGCCGGCGCGCTCCTGGTGGCCGCGCTGGTCGCCGCGCCGCTGCCGGTGTTGGCGGCATTGGACGACCCGCCCCGATATCCGCCCGCCCCGCCCGGTGGGACGACGGGGCGGAGCGAGGGGCCGGTGCCGCTCGGCGAGCAGTGGTTGCCCGCCGCGCACCGCGACCCGCCAGCTTCCCGATGAGTCGGCGCCCGCCGACGGCGGTCAGCCGGGAATGGTGATCCGGCCGGCCACCGCCGCCGCGGCGATGTCGGTGCGGTGGTGCGAGCCGGCCAACTCGACGCCGCGGACCGACTCGTAGGCGGCGTCGCGCGCAGCGGCCAGGTCGGAGCCGGTGGCCGTGCAGCTGAGGACCCGGCCACCCGCGGAGAGCAGCGCGCCGTCGGCGGCCCGGCGCACCGTACCCGCGTGGATGATGCCCGAGACCTCCGCCCCGTGGATCACGTCGCCCGTGCGCGGCTTCGCCGGGTACCCCTCGGCGGCCACCACGACGGTGACCGCCGCGCCCGAACGCCACCGCAGCGGCGGGTGCGCGGCCAGCTCACCGGTGGCGGCGGCGTGCAGCAGCCCGGCGAGCGGTGTCTCCAACAGGGCCAGGACTGCCTGCGTCTCCGGGTCACCGAAGCGGGCGTTGAACTCGATCACCCGAGGGCCGGCGGCGGTGATCGCCAGGCCCACGTAGAGCAGCCCGGCGAACGGCGTGCCGCGCCGCCGCAGCTCGGCCAGGGTCGGGTGGGCGATGTCGCGCATCACCTCGTCAACCAGGCCGGGCGGCGCCCACGGCAGCGGCGCGTACGCCCCCATGCCGCCGGTGTTCGGCCCGGTGTCGCCGTCCCCGACCCGCTTGAAGTCCTGCGCCGGCAGCAGGGGGACGGCCGTCTCACCGTCGGTAACGACGAAGAGGGAGACCTCGGGGCCGGCGAGATACTCCTCGATCACGACCTGGCCGCAGGCCCGCGCGTGCTCCTCGGCCGCCCGGCGGTCCTCGGTGACCACGACTCCCTTACCGGCGGCGAGACCGTCGTTCTTGACCACGTACGGCGCACCGAAGTCGTCCAGCGCCCGGCCGACGCTCTCGGCGTCGGCGCAGCTGTACGCGCGGGCGGTCGGCACTCCGGCGGCGGTCATCACGTCCTTGGCGAACGCCTTCGACCCCTCCAGTCGCGCGGCCGCCGCGGACGGCCCGAAGACGGGGATACCCTCGGCCCGCACGGCGTCGGCGACCCCGGCGACCAGCGGCGTCTCCGGCCCCACGACCACCAGGTCCGCGCGGCACTCGACCGCGAGCGCCGCCACCGCGACCGGATCGGTGAAGACCACGTCCCGCATCCCGGCGACCGTGCCGATCCCCGGATTCCCCGGCGCGGCGAAAAGCACCTCGACCGAGGGATCGGCCACCAACCCGAGCGCGAGGGCATGCTCCCGCCCACCGCTACCAATCAGAAGTACCCGCACGGGGATGATCCTACGGCCCCCACTCGCAGCCCACTCGGTCCTGGGGTAGGGACGACGACCGGGGAACTCAGGGCAGGAGCGGGTGGTAGACGACGTTCTCCTCCCGGCCGGGGCCGACACCGACCACGCTGACCCGGGTACGGCAAAGCTCCTCGATCCGGGCGATGTAACGGCGGGCGGCGGCGGGCAACTCCGCCTCGGTCCGCGCGTTGGTGATCTCCTCCCACCAGCCGTCGAGCTCCTCGTAGATCGGAGTCGCGTGGTGGAAGTCCGTCTGCGTCATCGGCATCTCGTCGACGCGCTTGCCATTGATTTCGTACCCGACGCAGATCGGCACCTTCGGCAGGCCGGTCAGCACGTCGAGCTTCGTGACGACCAGGTCGGTGACCCCGTTGAGTCGGCACGCGTACCGGGCGACGACCGCGTCGAACCAGCCGCACCGGCGTTCCCGACCGGTGGTGGTGCCGTACTCGTGGCCGATCTTGCGCAGGTGCTGGCCGTTGTCGTCGTGCAGCTCCGTCGGGAACGGTCCGGCACCGACCCGGGTGGCGTACGCCTTGCTGACCGCGATCACCTTGGTGATGGCGGTCGGCGGGACTCCCGCTCCGACGCAGGCCCCACCGGCCGTCGGGTTCGAGGAGGTCACGAAGGGGTAGGTGCCGTGGTCCATGTCGAGCATGGTCGCCTGGGCGCCTTCCAACAGCACGGTCTCGCCGCGGTCCAGCGCCTCCCAGAGCATCGCCCGGGTCTCGGCGATATACGGCCGGAGCCGCTCGGCGTAGCCCAGGTACTCCTCGACCGTCGCCTCGACGTCGATCGCCTTGCGGTTGTACACCTTGAACAGCATCTGGTTCTTCTCGCGCAGGGCGAGTTCCAGCTTCTTGCGGAGGATCCCCGGGTCGAGCAGGTCCTGCACCCGGATCCCCATCCGAGCGACCTTGTCCCCGTACGCCGGGCCGATGCCCCGGCCGGTGGTGCCGATCCGGGACGACCCCAGGTACCGCTCGACCACCCGGTCCAACGCCCGATGGTGCGGCATGATCAGGTGGGCGTCGCCGGAGATCCGCAGCCGGGAGACGTCCACACCGCGCTCGGCGAGCCCGTCGATCTCGGCCAGCAGCACCTTCGGGTCGACCACCACGCCATTGCCGATGACTATCTTCGCGTTGGGCGAGAGCGCCCCCGAGGGCATCAGGTGCAGGGCGTACTTCTGCCCGTCCGGAGTGATGACCGTGTGGCCGGCGTTGTTGCCGCCGGAGTAGCGCACCACGTGGTCAACCCGCTCCCCCAGCAGGTCGGTAACCTTGCCCTTGCCCTCGTCGCCCCACTGGGCCCCGAGAAGCACGATCGCTGGCATCTTCTTCAGCCTCCAGAAGGCTCGGGTGCCAGGCGGCGACCGGTCGGCGAGCCCGAGGTGTCAGGCTAACAAGAAGTGACGGCGCGTCCGGCAGGGGTTCGCGCCCAGAGGCAGGAGGCTGCGACCCGTGTACGACGTGGTGCTGCTCACGCTCGGCTCGGAACGGGACGCGCCGGGCGCCTGCGGCAGCGACGGTGCCTGCTGCGGCGACCCCGACAAGGCCAACGACGAGCCCGCGACCGACCGCTGCGAGACCCCCCGCGTACCGGTGCTGGCCTGCGCGGACGCGCTCACCGCCCGGGGTGCGCGGGTCGACCTGGTGACCGCCAGGTCCGAGCGGGAGATCGACGAGGTACTGAGCCGTCTCGATGGCCCACCTCGACCGGACGGCCTCGACTGGCCCGACCCTGATTCCCGCACCCGACTGATTGTCGGCACCGCCAGTGACACACAGCTGCGCACCGTCCTACGTCGCCTCGTCCGGCGGTACGCCCCGCCGCCGAGCCGCCGTCCGACGGATCTGCCGGTCAACCGGACGGTGCCGGATCTGCCCCCGGTCGGCGTGCTGCCGCTCGACCCGGCCCGCGGCAGCAGCCAACCTCGAGATCTGGCAGCACAGCTCGGGCTGCCCCGCGACCCGGTGGCGGTGGCGGCGGCGGTGTTGGCGGGCGCGCCCCGCCGGCTCGACCTGCTGCGCAATGACGCCGGATCGGTCACGCTGGACGGCGCGCTGCTCGGCGCGGCCGACGAGGGGGGCCAGCCGCTGCACTGGCGCGGCCGGGTCGAGGTCGACGACACGCTCCTCTCCGCTGGCGACGACCCGCTGCTGGCCTGCGCCATCGGCAACGCTGGTGGGTACGCCCAGCTGGCCGACGTGACCCTGCTCGCCGCCCCCGACCCGGGCGACGGTCTGGTCGAGGTCGCGGTGGCGGTCCCGGTCCTCACCTCGTCCCGGTGGGGTCGCCGCCGGGTCCGCCTGGAGGTTCGCCGTGCCCGCGGCCGGGCGGTGGCCGTGGCGCCCCGGGAGGGGGCGATCCCGTTCCTCGACGACGGCGCCGAGGGCGAGCTCAAACGTAAGCGGTCCTGGTGGACCGAGCCGGGCGCGTGGGCGGTCTGGTCTCCCCCGACCGCCCACGCGTAGCCACTCAGAATCACTTTCCGAGGCATATCCTCAGCAGGAGGCGTGGGGAGGAACCATGGTGGACGAAAACGTCGACCGGTCGTACACGGCCGGCCAGCAGCCGGCGCCGGAGCGGGACATCGAACCCTGGTGGCCAGCGGCCGAAGCCGAACCGGCGTCCTGGTCGCCAGCGACGGCACCGGATGACCAGAATCAGCCGCCTCCGCCGCCCGACGAGACGCAGGTACCCGTCGAGTGGGCGAGCACGCCTTCCGATGCAGCGCGCGCCTGGGCGCCGAGCCCGGAGAGCGGTCCGCGCAGTGCGGTAGCCGATGTCCCGGCACCCCACGTTCCCAACGTGGCGCCGGCTCCCGGCGTCAATCTCCACCAACCGTTCAGCCTCGACCCGACCGATCCGGCACCTGGCATATCGACCAGTAGACCGACCGCCGAGGCATCGTCGGAGAGCCCGCCCGTCGTCAACCGGGTTGCCTGGGCTGACCGCGGCGCCTCGACCGAGTGGCCACGGGTGGTGCCAAGGCAACGTCCCACACCGCAGGAGGCATCCAACGATGCCCACCACGGCGCCAACGACCCCCGCCCCGCCGTCGACGAACCTGGCCACGGCATAGCCGAACCCCACCACGGCGTTGACGACCCGGGCGGTGGCGGTTCCCGCCACCGCCCGGACTCGGGTGCACTGCCAACCGTGGGGCCGCCAACCTCGGGACCACCAACCGCAGGGCCGGCTCCGGCTCCCCACCCAGCACCAGTACCCGGCAACCCCGTACCTCCGCGGACCGGGTGGACGCCGCCGGGGCAGGCGCCACCAACCGCCGAGGACTTTGCCCGGCGTCGGCAGCTACGCCCGGTGGACCCGATGGCCACCATGGGCGTTCGGGCGATGGCCAACCGGATTGGGCTCCGCCTCCCGCCTGGCCGCCAGGAGCAGGAGCTGCGCCGCGACATTGAGATGGTCCGCCGCAACTTTGGCGGGCTGCGGCAAGTCACCGTGGTCAACCCGAAAGGCGGCGCCGGCAAGACGGTCGCAATCCTGTTGCTCGCCATGACCTTTGGTCAGAAACGTGGCGGCTACGTCCTGGCCTGGGACAACAACGAGACGCAGGGCACCCTGGGCATGCGCGCCCAGCAGGATTTCCACGCCCGTACGGTGCGAGACCTGCTGCACGATCTGAATCAGTTCCAAAGCTCCCACGGCCGGGTCGGTGACCTGTCGCAGTACGTCCGGGCTCAGGGCGAGGGGATGTTCGACGTCCTCGCGTCGGACGAGTCGGCCACCGGCGGGGGGATGCTCACCGCTACGGCGTTCGCGGAGATCCGCGAGGTGGTCAGCCGCTTCTACAAACTGATCTTTGTGGATACCGGCAACAATGTGCGGGCGCAGAACTGGCAGGCCGCGATCGACGCCACCGATCAGCTGGTGGTGACCATGTCCGCCCGCAACGACTCAGCGGAGACAGCCGCCCGGATGCTCGACCATCTGGAGCAGAGCAACCGACAACGACTGGTTCGGCAGGCGGTGACCGTCGTATCGATGCCGCCGTCCCGGAAAGAGATCGACCTGCCGGCGATCCAGGCACACTTCGCAGCGCGGACCCGGGCAGTGCTCCTGGCCCCGTACGAGCGGCTCATCGACTCCGGCGAGCCGCTCCGGTACGCGGGGCTCTCGTCGGCCGCTCGGGACGCCTGGCTCAAGATCGCAGCTGCGGTGGCCGAGGGGCTCTGACCCGCCGAGGCGAGCCGGGTACGCCGGGCTGGCTGCTGCCAGCCCGGCGTCGGTCGTCCGCGGCAGCTCAGTCGCTCGCCAGCGCGTCCGCCGCGGCCGGATCGCAGTCGCGGAGGAACTGGGCGCAGCGGGCCGCCTCGTCGGCCTCACCGATGGCGTCAGCCGCCCGGGACAGCACCCAGAGGCACCGCAGGAAGCCCTGGTTCGGCTCATGCGACCACGGCACCGGGCCGTGCCCCTTCCAACCGCTTCGGCGTAGCTGGTCCAGGCCCCGGTGGTAGCCGGTGCGGGCGTACGCGTACGCCTGGACCACCTGGTCCGCCGCGAACGCGCGGACCGCGAGCGCGGCCCAGGCCGCACTGAATGTGGGGAAACGTGCCGCCACCGCGGCGAAGTCCTCGTCGGCGCCGCTCTCCGCAGCGGCGGCGATGGCGCTGTCAGCCTCATCATGTGCGGGCAGGAGGGTGGCCGGTGGCTCCGGCAACAGGTTCTGCATCGCCCTATTCAACCTGCTTCCCCCGGCGACCCGCGAGCGGGTCGACTGACCCAACCGCAGTACACGCACGCGTGCGACCCCATCGCCGTCCGCCGGTCGCGCTGCTGGTCACCGACTCCGGGTCCGATGCTGCGCGGACCGTCGTCGGGCTACCGACCGGATCGTCGGCACCCTGGCCCCTTCGGGCTAACGCCGGGGCCCCCTTCGGGCTAGCGCCGGGGGCACCAAGCGCGACGGCCGGCCCCCGGTGCGGGAGCCGGCCGTCGAACACGGCGATCAGATCACTTCATCCGGGTGCCGGTGGAACGCAGGTCCTCGCAGGCCTCGACGATGCGGGCGGCCATCCCGGCCTCGGCGGCCTTGCCCCAGACCCGCGGGTCGTACTTCTTCTTGTTGCCAACCTCACCGTCGACCTTCAGCACCCCGTCGTAGTTGCTGAACATGTGGTCCGCGACGGGACGGGTGAAGCAGTACTGGGTGTCGGTGTCGATGTTCATCTTCACCACCCCGTAGTCCAGCGACTCACGGATCTCCGACAGCAGCGAACCGGAGCCACCGTGGAAGACCAGGCTCAGCGGCTTGTCCTTGCCGTACTTGGCCCCGACCGCCGCCTGAATCTGGTTGAGCACCTCGGGACGAAGCTTGACATTGCCCGGCTTGTAGACGCCGTGCACGTTGCCGAAGGTCAGCGCCGCCATGTAGCGGCCCTTCTCCCCCAGGCCAAGCGCCTCAACCATGGCCAGGCCGTCGTCAACGGTGGTGTAGAGCTTCTCGTTGATGGCGTTCTCGACGCCGTCCTCCTCGCCGCCGACCACGCCGACCTCGATCTCAAGGACAATCTTGGCCTTGGCGGCCTCGCCGAGAAGCTGCTCGGCGATCGTGAGGTTCTCCGCTACCGGCACCGCCGAGCCGTCCCACATGTGCGACTGGAACAGCGGCTCCTGGCCGGCCCGCACCCGCTCCTGCGAGATGCCCAGCAACGGCCGGACGAACTTGTCCAGCTTGTCCTTCGGGCAGTGGTCGGTGTGCAGGGCGATGTTGACTGAGTACTTCTTGGCGACCTCGTGCGCGTACGCGGCGAACGCCGCCGCGCCGGTGACCATGTCCTTCACCGAGGGGCCGGAGAGGTATTCGGCACCACCGGTGGAGACCTGGATGATGCCGTCACTCTCCGCGTCGGCGAAGCCCTTCAACGCGGCGTTGAGGGTCTGCGAAGAGGTCACGTTGATCGCGGGGTAGGCGAACCGGCCCTCCTTGGCACGGTCCAGCATCTCCGCGTAGGCCTCGGGGGAAGCGATAGGCATGTCGAACGCTCCTTACTTAACGCTCTCGGCCGTCGCCGGCCGCTGTTGTCCTTGGGTGCGCCGGACCGCGCTGTCCACCGCCGGCAGTATCCCGCAGTTGATTACGGTCGGCACCACCGGCCCGGGCACACCCGGTCCCGATGCCCCTGGTTCGACCCAGCCCAGCGACGCTGATCAGAAAGGTCCGGACCGCCCGTTCGCACCCGGCGAAGGCCCCGCCCCCATCGTGGCACCGGGGCGCCATGCCGGGGAGGCATTCCCGTTTCCGAACGGACCGGCACGGTCCACGCCACCCCCGACGCGGAGCGTAACCAGACCGTACGGTGTGGGTAGCTGTCCGCACCAGATCCAGGGAGGGACCGTGGGCCTACCCGACGAGGACTTCGCCCCGGGCGAGCACCTCACGCCGGACGAGCGGGACTTGGAGGCCGAGCCGGCGGACGCGGTCGAGCAGGCCATGGTGGCAGATCCGGGCGAGGTGGAGGTCGAGCCGCACCGCGGTCTGGAGGTCAACGGCTGGGATGCGACGGAGCAGGCCCGCGCCGTCGGGGGCGACGAGGACGACTACCGCTGAGCGGGGGCCAACGGGCCGGGGCTATTCGGCCGGAATCGCAGCCGGATACAACTGGCCGAAACGGCGAGTTCGATTCAGATCTTCGGCTTATGTCGGTCAGCAAACCCTACTCGGGACAGTCAGGCTTCGGGGTGCCAATTACGATCCACGAACCGACTTTGGTGTGAAACCCCCAGCCGAAGGATTTCGATGTTCAAACACCCCACCCGGCGCTGGCTCGCCGGGATCGGCCTCGCCGGCGCGCTCGTCGTCGCCGCCGCTCCCGCCTCCGCGGCCGAGACCGACATCACGCTCGACGTCTACTTCGACAACGTCACCCTCGCCGCTGGCTCCGCTGGCAAGGTAAGGTGGGCGACCATCTTCACCTCGGCGCCGGTCACCCTGAACGACCTGACCATCCAGTACGACTTCAACGACCTCGCCGGTAAGGTTGACGTCTCCTCGGAGTTCGGGGACAACGACTGCACCACGCCGGAACCGCATGTGTTGCGCTGTGTCCGCCCCTTCCCCGACCCCATTGAGAACAGCCGAGGCGCCTACAGCGCGTCTCTCGTGCCCACCGCCGCCGCCGCGAACGGCGACGAGGGGGTGCTGAAGGTCAGCTTCAGCGCCCAGGGCTTCTCCCCCGTCACCCACGAGGCGACAGTACGCATCGGCACCGGAGTCGATCTCGTCGCTGGGGCAGAGCACGAGTTCTCCGTCGCACCCGGTGAGACGTTCACGGAACCACTGACAGTCAGCAACGCTGGCGAGGTCACCGCCGACGGGGCGGTCGCGTCCTTTGACCACGACTACGGGATCCGGGCCGACCAGCGCTACCGCAACTGCAACTACGACGGCGACCACCTGCTCTTCTGCCGCTTCGATGAGAAGCTGACACCGGGGGCCAGCTACCGCGCCCCCCTCGCCCACACGCTCGGGGCGGACACCTACGCGCCGAGCTTCGTACACGGCGGGCTCTACTGGCACACGCCGGCCGAGTTCGAAGCCTACGAGGCGCGCCTGCACCGCCTGGGGCTCTCCCTGGGAGAGCCCGGCACCGGTGGGAAGCTGACGCTGACCGAGCAGAGCCGTACCCAGTCGGCTCGCGAGGCGCAGGCCGACACGGATCCGTCCAACAACTGGTCCCACCTGTCGATTTCAGCCACCGGCAGCAATGGCACCGACCTGGCGGCGATCGGCACCGAGGTCGCCGGGGAGAAAGACGCCGAGGTCCGGGCGACCATCGGCTTCCACAACAACGGCCCGGCCACTCTCGACTATCGTCGTAGGGACATGCCCGTGACCTACCTCGAGGTCAACATCCCGCAGGGCACCACGGCGGTCGGGGTCCCCGACAGCTGCGCGCCGTTGCGCGGCAGCGAGTTGGGCGAATGGGGTGAGCCGGGGGGAGCTAGATACCACTGCTACGCCTCCACCATCAGCAAGGTTGGCGAGCAGCAGACGTTTGACTTCACGCTCCGGATCGACGAGGTCATCGCGGACGCTTCCGCCGCGGCGAAAATTAACGTGCCCTGCCACTGCGAGGGCGGCTTCTACGACGATATCCAGCCGGCCAACGACGAGGCCGCGATCCTGGTCAACGCAACCGGCGACACCGGGGGCGGGGGTGGCGGTGCCGACCCGAGCCTGCCGATCACCGGTGACTCCACCCTGCGGGTGGCGGGCCTCGGCGGCCTGCTGCTCGCCACCGGTGCGGCCGGCTTCCTGGTCGCCCGCCGCCGACGGAACAGTTTCGTCGCCTGATCACCCAGCAGCACCGCGCTGCCCCGTCAGCCTGTCCGGTTGGCGGGGCAACGTGCATAAGAGTGCAAATTCTGGTCGGCCAGGTTCGCGTCAGTGGCCCGCGCGGGGCTGGTCCTCGGCCAAGGAACCCCGACCAGCGGTGTGGGTGCAGCTATGACGTCAGGCACCGGACGGACCGGGCGGCCACCTAGACTACGGACATTCCCGTCGCCGTTGGCGACATCCACCGCCCGGCAGCCCACGGAGGTCACCGCGTGTCGACGCCCACCACTACCCTGGCCCTCGGGCCGGACTGGCTCGATCCCGAGGTGCTGATCTCGACCTTCGGCCTGCTCGGCATCCTGGTGATCGTCTTTGCCGAGTCGGGGCTACTGATCGGCTTCTTCCTGCCGGGTGACTCGCTGCTGTTCACCGCCGGACTACTCACCGCCGACGGGAAGTGGATCACCACGCCGCTCTGGCTGGTCTGCCTACTCATCACGCTGTCGGCCATCGCCGGTGACCAGGTGGGGTACGCCTTCGGACGCAAGGTCGGGCCGGCGCTGTTCCGGCGGCCCAACTCGAAGCTGTTCAAGCAGGAAAACCTGCTGAAGTCGCACGAATTCTTCGAGAAGTACGGGGCCCGTTCGGTGGTACTGGCCCGCTTCGTACCGATCGTCCGGACGTTCACTCCGATCGTGGCCGGGGTCAGCCGGATGAACTACCGCACGTTCGTCATCTACAACGTGATCGGCGCAATCCTTTGGGGCACCGGCGTGACGGTGCTCGGCTACTTCCTCGGCCAGATCCCGTTCGTGAAGGCGAACATCGAGCTGATCCTGATCGCGATCGTGGTGCTCTCGGTGGTCCCGATCGTGGTCGAGTTGCTGCGCGCCCGCCTTGCGGCGAGGCGCGGCACCACCGCGGCGGAGCGGGCCGCGGCCGAGGAGGCGATCCAGGAAACCCGGGAGCACTACGGCAAGCACTGACCTGGCGCAAGCACCAACCTGGCCGGGGCGCGGCACCGAGTGTGGCCGCGCCCCCGGGACCCCGCGGTGCCCACGCTCGAAACGGCACGTCAGAGGGTGTGCCCCGTCGCGCGACGAGGCACACTCCGAGTCGCGCTCCGACCGGCGAGCCGTCAGCCGGCCGGCCGCGCTCCGCGAAACCGGCCGTCCGACGCCACCCCGCTCGGAGGGCGTCGGACGGGCGGTACGGTCAGCGCGCCTTCTTGCCGGCGCGCTTACGCGGCGGCGTCAGGAGGTCGGCGATGGTCGCGATCGCGGTCGGCACCAGCCGGTAGTACGCCCAGACGCCGCGCTTCTCCCGCTCCAGGAGGCCAGCCTCAGTGAGGATGCGCAAGTGATGGCTGACCGTCGGCTGGGAGAGGCCAAGGGGCGCGGTGAGATCACACACGCACGCTTCACCCTCCGGAGCCGACTGGATCAGGCTCAGCAGCCGCAGTCGAGCGGGGTCGGCAAGGGCCTTGAGGACCCCGGCCAGCCGCTCCGCGTCTGCTCGTTCGATCGGCTCGCCGCCAAGCGGCGAGATCTGAGGCATTGTCATTTCCGCCAACGCAGTTCCCACGTATTCCATCCTTCCACCAGCAGCATTGACTCGCCTACATATCGGCGAATCCAAATCGGCAGACTTTTACGCCACAAGGCCGAGGTCAGCCAACGTATAGGCCGCCCGGTACGGCAGTCCGGCGGCTCGCACCGCGGCGCCGGCACCTCGATCAACAATAACCGCTACCCCCACCACCTCAGCCCCGGCCTCACGTAGAGCTTCCACAGCAGTCAACACGCTCTGGCCCGTGGTGGAAGTGTCTTCCACCGCGAGCACCCGGCGCCCCGCCACATCGGGTCCCTCGATTCGGCGTTGCAGACCGTGCGCCTTGCCCGCCTTTCGGACGACGAAGGCATCCAGCGGGCGGTCGGTACCAGCGGTGGCGTGCAGCATCGACAGCGCGATCGGGTCGGCGCCGAGGGTGAGCCCACCCACCGCGTCGTACGCCCAGTCGGCAGTCAGCTCCCGCAGCACCCGGCCCACCAACGGTGCGGCCTCGTGATGCAGCGTTACGCGCCGCAGGTCCACATACCAGTCCGCCGCACGCCCCGAGGAGAGCACCACCCGACCATGGACCACTGCCAGGTCGGTGATGAATTTACGCAGGTCGTCGTGGTCCCCCATGGCGAAGAGGGTACTGCTCGATGCTGGGAGCCATGTGCCGGGGCGGCCTGGGTCAACCCTGCGGGCGATGCGACAGCGGGCGATATACCAACACGCTCCGCAACCAGAAGGGCCGTCGGCGCCGCCGATGGCCCTTCCCGGGCGATCACTGTTTCGGGCGGCCGACCTGCCCCCGGGTGTCCTGCGAGAAGGCCTCCACCAGCCGCCGGGGGGCGTGCCGCATCGCCGCCACGAGCAGCTTGTACTTCCATACCGGAATGCTGATCAACTTACCTTTTCGCAGGTCACGAAGGGATTCAGCGACGACATCCTCCGCCCGCAGCCACATCCACGCCGGCGTCTGCGACCGGTCGATGCCGGCCCGGTCGTGGAACTCGGTACGGGTGTAGCCCGGGCAAAGAGCCATCACCTGGACACCGAACGCCCGCACCGACAGACCGACCGACTCGCTGAAGCTGGTCACCCACGCCTTGCTCGCCGGGTACGTCGAACCGGGCATTACCGGCCCGAACCCAGAGACCGAAGAGACATTTATCACTGCCCCACTCCGCCGCTCGGTCATCGGCTGGACGGCGGCGAGGGTGAGCCGCATCACCGCGTGCACGTTGAGCCGGAGCAGGCGCGCCTCGTCTTCCGGCGACGACCGCAGAAACGGCGTGTTGAGGCTGATCCCCGCGTTGTTCACCAGCAACTCGACCGGGGAACCCGTGGTGAGCCGGCGCTCCACCTCCGCGCATCCATCGTCGGTGGACAGATCGGCGGAGATCGTTTCAACCTCTCGGCCGTGCTGGGAGGTCAGCTCGGCTGCGGCCTCCCCCAACCGGGCCGCATCCCGGGCAACCAGCACCAGGTGCCAGCCCTCCGCGGCCAGTTGGCGCGCGAACTCCGCCCCGATGCCAGCCGTCGCACCGGTAATCAAGGCACGTCGCTCGGCGGTCGACTGGTCACTCGGCACGAGCGCCTCACCTCGGGGGATGTGGGGGTGGATACGGCACGTGCATGCCGGGCACGGGCCGCCGGAACCAGCTGGCTGCCGGCGGCAAGGCCAGCAATATAGCTACCACAAGGTAACCGAGCACCTGCCCAACCGAAAGACCTGCGCCGAGCGGAATCCACCAGTCCGGGTACGCCTCGGACAGTTGGGCAAACAGCTCAACGGGAGCGCGATCCTCGTCCCCCGGCTGCATGGGGAAGGCCCGCATCCCGCCCAGACCGGCGCACCCACAGCAGCCGGCGACCACCCCCAGGCCGGCGACCACCCAGGTCGCCACCCGCGCACCGGAACGGCCAATGCGCACCAGTCCGGCGAGCGCGGCCAGGAGCGCCCCGGCGAGCAGGCTGACCACCGCACCCGTCACTGTCCAGGCACTGACCAGCAGGACCACCCCATCGATCTCGTCCGACGAGGCCGCGCTTCCCGCCGCCGCCAGCCGGAAGGCGTCAACCGTACTGACCAGCACGAACAGGCCGGTAGCGGCGTACGCGACGGCGACCACCGCCATCACCGCCAGCAGCAGGACAGCCGCGGTCACCGCAGCCGGGCGGCGGGCCGGTTCGGGGTACGACACAACTGGTCCCTCCGGTAGGCGTCGGGTTGCACGCTATCCGGAGGGACCAGTCGACGTCGCGTTCTATCGCGGGCAGAGCACCGATGGCTAGCCGATGCCGCCGGAGCCGGACTGCCCCCCTTGACCCGGGTCTGCCGAACCCGGGTTCCCCAAGGCGCCCGAACTCGGATCAGCCTGCGGGTAGCCTGGCTGGCCCGGGGGCGGCGGGTACGCGGACTGGCCCTCAGCCGGTGGATACGCGGGCTGGCCCGGGAGCGGCGGATACGCCGGCTGGCCCGCAGCCGGTGGATACGCGGGCTGGCCCGGGAACGGCGGATACGCCGGCTGGCCCGCAGCCGGTGGATACGCCGGCTGGCCCGGGAGCGGCGGCTCCCACTGCTGCTGCGGTTTGCGGAAGAACTCGTTCGATGGCGGCAAGGCAAGCAGGATCAGGGCCGCCAACAGGGCGATAGCACCGACGGTCGCGGTCAGCACCGGCTCGTGCCAGGACGGCAGGGCTTCGTCCAGCCGGCGGTCGAGTTCCTCCTGGCTGACAATGGCACCGGAACCATCGCCCTCCACCACGCTACCCGCCGCGGAGAAGGCCAAGCCGGCGCCGACGCAGCAGAGCGCGATGCCACCGACGACCCAGGTGGTGATCCGGGCCGGGTTCATCCCCCGGTTGTTGAGCAGGGCGAGAACGACGATTCCCACCGCGAACAGCAGGCTGACCACGCTCGTCGCGGCAGCCATGAACGCCACGGCGCCCTCGGTGCCCTCTGCTGTGGTGCCCGCAAAGGCATCCTCGTAGATCTCCTGGACCGCGCCCAGGGTGGTGAGAGCGACCACCACATCGAGCACGGCTAGGGCGGCATAGAAGATAAGTAGGTAGCTGGAAATAGTGACGACGCCCGGACGTACCCGAACGGGCTGGTGCGGATTTACCACGAGTCTCCTTCCCTCATTCGCGCCCCACACCGTACGGCCTCGGGCCAACAAACTCGACGGTACGAGCCTCAGTACCCGCGCCATTCGGCACGCGCGTAGTCGAGCACTCGGGGATGCAACAGCGTTGAGGCCGGCACATTGACCCGGCCTCGGTCCGGTGGGAAGACCTCGGCGGCGGCCAGCGTGGGCGCGTCCAGAAAACGCAGGGTTGGCGCGCCGCTGGGCAGGGTCAGCAAGGGCGGGTTCGCACCGGGCGCGGCGAGCAGAAAGCCCCAGTCACCGAAGGAGGGGATATCCACGTGGTACGGGGTGGTGGCGAATCCGGCCTCCCGCAGTGATGCCTCGATGGACCAGTATGACCGGGGCGCGAAGTACGGGGAACCGGCCTGCACCACCAGCCGACCCTCGACGGCCAGCGCGTTCCGGACCAACGTGTAGAACTCCACCGAGTAGAGCTTCGCGGTAGCCGTCTCGTCCGGGTCGGGTAGATCGGCGATCACCACGTCAAACTGCTCGGTGGTGGACCGCAGCCACCTGAACGCGTCGGCGGGCAACACCCGAACCCGGGGATCGTCGAGCGAGCCACCGTTGAGCTGCCGCAGTCGCGGCTCGGTGCGGGCCAACGCCACCACCGCCGAATCCAGGTCGACCACGGTGATCCGACGGATGTCCGGGTAGCGCAGCAGTTCCCGAACGGCGAGCCCGTCCCCCGCGCCGAGCAGGAGCACCTCGCCGCGCGGACCAGCGAGCGCCGGATGCACCAGCGCCTCGTGGTATCGGTATTCGTCGAGCGAACTGAACTGGAGATCCCCGTTGAGAAAGAGGCGCAGGTCGGTCTGGCCACCGGGCGCGGCCACCGAGTCGGTGAGGACGATCTCCTGGTAGCGGCTGCGCTCCGCGTGCACCACCGGGTCGCGATAGAGCTGCTGCCGGGCGGTCACCTCGAAGTCATGGGCGGTCAGCCACGCGTACCCGAGGCAGAGGGCAACCAGCACGGAACCGGCGGTCAACGCCGTGCGTGCCCGACCGCTGAGTTCCCGCCGGAAGACGGTGAAGACCAACACTAGGCCGGCGACGGCGTTCACCGCGCCGACCACCAGCGCGCCCTTGAGCTGGCCGAAGAGCGGCAGCAGCAGGAACGGGAAGGCCAGGCCACCGAGGAGGGCGCCGACGTAGTCGGCGGCGAACAGGTCGGCAACCGCACTGCCGGCCGC
This sequence comes from Salinispora goodfellowii, assembly GCF_059570675.1. Taxonomy (NCBI): domain Bacteria; kingdom Bacillati; phylum Actinomycetota; class Actinomycetes; order Micromonosporales; family Micromonosporaceae; genus Salinispora; species Salinispora goodfellowii. Next base: position 76,654 of record NZ_JCANTD010000022.1, read on the forward strand.
CTGCTGGCGGATCCGTTGCAGCAGCACCATCAACAGCGGGATCTCCGCGCCGATCAACAGCCCGAGTACGAAGGCGGTGCCGACCAGTGCCGGCAGATACAGGTTCAGCCAGGCGAACGCCGCATAGAGGCCGAGTACCGACAGCCCTCCGAGCAGCGCCAGGGCCAGCTCGATCGCGGCGAACACGGCGGCGGCCCGCGATTGCAGCGGCTTCGCGGCGAGGGCTCCCACCCCCATCGCGAAGACCATGACCCCGAGCACGATCGACGCCTGCCCGACCGTGTCGCCGATCAGGTAGCTACCGAGCGCAACCAGGGCCAGTTCGTAAACCAGGCCGCAGGCCGCGCAGACGAACACCGCGGCCAGCACGGCGGCGCGAGCCGACCGCCACCGGATCGGCGCGTCCACGTCCACCGTCACGCCCGCCTCACCGGCCGCGCCGAGCTCTGCCCTTGCCACGCCGGGCCGTAACCGCCGCCCCGCCGCGCTGCCGACGCCGCTCGACCAGACCGACCACGACCAGCAGCACGGCGATCAGCACCATCCCGGTGGCCCCAATCAGCCAGCCGGAACGCTCCCGCCACAGGTCGCTGCCGGCTGCCGGCAGCGGGCTCGGCGCCGCGATAGGAGCGCTGGTCACCACCGGCTCCGGGCTGACCACACCACGTTCGACGACCAATAGTGAAAGACTCACCGCGGCCCGCGTCACCGCCCATCCGGGCTCCGCGAGGAAGGCCGCTCCGTCGAGACCGAACCGGGACAAGCTGGTCTCCAGCTTGAAGAGGTCATAGCGGAATTCGGGCGACCCGTCGACCACCACCCTGGCGAAGTCCTCGGCCTCGCTGCTCTCCGGGGTGTAGTCGACGGTCGCGGCGACCCGCAGCCAGCGGGGACACTGCGGGTGGTCAACCACCGAGCGGCCGACACCGAGGTTCGATCCGGCACTGACCACGTCCCCACCTCCCTGCTTGAGCACCCAGCCGTAGCAAATGTCCTGCTGCTCGGCGGCGTCGCGCAGCAGAGCCACCGTGTCGTTCTGTTCGGTGGCGGTCGGCGGCGGTACGACCAAGCGGTTGTCCTCGGTCCGGGAGCCAACGGCGACCACGGTGACGAGGACGGCCACCACGGCGATGCCACCCCACACCCACCCGCCCCGCGCGGATGCTCGCGGGGCCATCAGCTGATCGCGGCGGCGATGATCGCGCCGGCAGCGAAGTGAATGGCGGCGGTGACCCAGACCGCGGGGTGCGGCTCCGGGTCGACGAGGATCTCGCCCAGCCGCCCGGGGGTGGCGAGATCCAGCAACAGGAACGCGGCTGCCATGATGACCAGACCAAGGAACCCGTAGGACGCCGCCCCGATCAGGCCGACGACGAAGTCGTCCTCGCTGGCGGCGATCGCGGCAACCACGATGATGCCGACGCCGAGCAGGTTCGAGGCGAGCAGAAGCGCGGCGTTGCGGTTGCGTTCGTTCCAGATCAGCTGATTGAGCCGACCCGGGGTGGCCAGGTCAACCAGACCGTAGCCGACGCCCATGAGCGCGATCCCGACCACTCCGTAGGCGAGGGTGAGCAGGAGGTCAGTGACGAGGGTCTGCAACACAGGGGCGCTCCAGGGGTTCGTTCGGTCGACAGAGGTCCTATTTGCCGCTGCCCGGGCCACCGCCCCGGACGGTGTTGCCCCGACCCCAGCCCCAGTGGCCTCCGACCCGGGAGTGGTAGCGCGGATACGCGGTGGTAAGCCGTTCCAGAAGGATCAGTGAGCCCGCGGCGACCGGCCGGATCACCACCGAATCATCGTCGTAGCGCAGATAGACGCCGGTGCTGTCGACGTACTGGTCCGCCGGCTGCCAGGCGTCGGTGAGCTCCTGGGCCACCTGGCTCGGCTGCTTCGTCGAGCTGTAGGCCAGCGCCGCGCTGTCGAGGTCGTGCGCGGCGGCCCGCTGGTAGCGGTCCTCGACGAAGCCGCGCGGGGAGAAGCTGCCGTAGCTGATGGCGATGGCCACGACCAACACGCCGAGAAGGGCGAACGCCGTCCCCACCACAAACCAGCGTCGGTACGTCATCGCGGAGTCACCACCGTTTCGGTCAGGACCAGCTCCCGGGTCTGCGGGTACGCGTGCCAGGTGCGCCAGCCGAGGGCACCGCCCGATCGGCCCGGACGCACCGCCAACGCGGTCACCGCGTCAACGTCGCCGGGGAAGACACCGACCAGGGCGTACGGGTCATCCGCCAGGTCGGCGCGCAGCGCCGCCACCCGTTCCCGCAGGCCCTCGTCGCCGGGGCGCAGCACGGTGGCGGTGAACCGGTAGCCGGTGGACTCGTCGTGGATCCGGTCGGGCAGGTCGGGGCGGCGACCGGGCAGACACGCCACCGTCTCGGTCAGCTCGGTGCCCGGGGCACGCAGCATCACCTGGTGCGAGGCGCCGAGCAGGCGCAGCCGCACCTGGACCGCGCCGGGCAAATCGACCTGGAGTACGTGCAGCGCGGGTCGCGGGGCATCGTCAAGCGCCAGGCTGAGGTCGGTGGCGCAGGTGTCGACATAGGGGGCCACCAGGGTGACGAGCACTCAGGCTACCTCGTCCCGCGGATAGATCATCACCTCGGAGCGGTGCAGCCGCTCGCCGCGGGCCACCTCCCAGCCCGCCTCGCCGTACGCCTCGAACGACAGCCGCTCGCCGCCGGAGGCCTGATAGTCGTGGTAGCGCAGGGTGCCGCTCGGGTCGAGCGTGGTGGTGCCGACCGCGGTGTAGCGGGCCTGACCGGACTCACTCCAGCGGTAGCGGCGGCCGGCGAAGTCGATGGTCGGCGCCCCCGGGGTGATCGTCGTGCCGAGTTCGGCCGCCCAGAGCACCAGTTCCAGCTCTGGATCCTCCTCCACGGAGAGCCAGCGCCGGACGCCGTCCGCGTCGTCGAGCAGGTGTTCCGTCCAGCTCCACGCACCTTCCACCAGCCGGACGGAGCCGCGCACCGCGTACGTCACGCCGCCGGAGACCTCGACGAGGTCCCCGGGCTTGAGCCGCCGCGGGTCGCCCCGAAGGGCGTCCGCGTCGCGATCGCGCAGCGGGTCTTTTGGGGCGACCTGCGTACCGGGGGGACGGCGGCTGGTCCGGCGCTGGGCCCACGCGGCGATCACCACTCCGGCCACCACCGCCAGGCAGCCCACCGTCGTCAGCAGATACGCCACCGGCCCGTTCACCGACCACCTCCCCAGGCATGTCGATCGGAGACGATAGCAACCCGGTGCACCTCGGCGGAGTTGGCAAGCGCCCGCACCCGGGCGACGAAGGGCGCCTAGGCGGCGGTCACGGTGAGGGCGTCCCTGCCGTCGGTCCGGCCCACCCGGACGGTGTCACCGTCGCGGATTCGCCCGGCCAGCAGTGCCTTCGCCAGCTGGTCGCCGATGGCGGTCTGCACCAGGCGGCGAAGCGGGCGGGCGCCGTAAACCGGGTCGTAGCCGTGCTCGGCGAGCCACTCCCGAGCCGGGTCGGTGATCTCCAGGCCCAACCGGCGGTCGGCGAGCCGTCGGCGCATCCGGTCCAGCTGGATGTCCACGATGGCCCGCAGCTGCTCGCCCTGGAGGGCGGCGAAGACCACGGTGTCGTCGAGGCGGTTGAGGAACTCCGGTTTGAAGTGCGACCGAACCACCGCCAGGACGCCCTCGCGGCGCTGCTCCTCCGCCACGGTGAGGTCACCCACCACCGACGAGCCGAGGTTTGAGGTGAGGATCAGGATGGCGTTGCGGAAGTCCACCGTCCGGCCCTGGCCGTCGGTGAGCCGGCCGTCGTCGAGCACCTGCAGGAGGAGATCGAAGACGTCCGGGTGGGCTTTCTCCACCTCGTCGAGCAGGATCACCGAGTACGGCCGACGACGTACCGCCTCGGTGAGCTGGCCGCCCTCCTCGTACCCGACGTAGCCGGGTGGGGCGCCGACCAGGCGGGCGACGGAGTGCTTTTCGCCGTACTCGCTCATGTCGATTCGGACCATCGCCCGCTCGTCGTCGAAGAGGAACCCCGCGAGCGCCTTGGCCAGCTCGGTCTTGCCGACCCCGGTCGGACCGAGGAAGAGGAAACTGCCGGTCGGGCGGTCCGGGTCCGCGATACCGGCACGGGCCCGCCGGACCGCGTCGGCGACAGCACCCACCGCCCGGGCCTGGCCGACCACCTGCTCGCCGAGCGACTCCTCCATCCGCAGCAGCTTCGCCGTCTCGCCCTCCAGGAGCCGGCCGGCGGGAATGCCGGTCCAGGAGGCGACCACGGCGGCGACGTCATCCGCACCGACCTCCTCCTTGAGCATCGCACCGTCTGCCTGGAGCCGGGCCAGCTCCTCCGCCGCCTCGGTCAGGTCGGCCCTGAGCGTCGGGATCCGCCCGTACCGCAGCTCGGCGGCGCGCTCCAACTCGCCGTCGCGCTCGGCCCGCTCGGCCTCCCCGCTGAGCCGCTCCAGGTCCTCCTTGGCGGCGGAGAGGCGGGTGATGTGCCGCTTCTCGGTCTGCCAGCGTCCAGAAAGGGCGGTGAGCTGCTCGCGCTTGTCGGCCAGTTCCTTGCGCAGCCGCTCCAGCCGTTCGACGGATGCGGCGTCCGCCTCTTTCGCCAGCGCCATCTCCTCGATCTCGAGGCGACGCACCGCCCGCTCGATCTCGTCCACCTCGACCGGCCGTGAGTCGATCTCCATCCGGAGCCGGGACGCGGACTCGTCGACCAGGTCGATGGCCTTGTCCGGCAGGAACCGGTCGGTGATGTAACGGTCGGACAGGGTGACGGCGGCGACCAGCGCGCCGTCGGTGATCCGCACGCCGTGGTGCACCTCGTACCGCTCCTTGAGGCCCCGCAGGATTCCGACGGTGTCCTCGATGGTTGGCTCACCGACCAGCACCGGCTGGAACCGGCGCTCCAGGGCTGGATCGGATTCGATGTGCTGGCGGTATTCGTCGAGGGTGGTCGCGCCCACCATCCGCAGCTCGCCCCGGGCCAGCATGGGCTTGAGCATGTTGCCGGCGTCCATCGCGCCCTCGCCCTTACCGGCGCCGACGACGGTGTGCAGTTCGTCCAGGAAGGTGATGACCTGCCCATCCGAATTCTTGATCTCCTCAAGGACGGACTTCAGCCGTTCCTCGAACTGGCCCCGGTACGATGCGCCGGCCACCATCGCGCCGAGGTCCAGGGAGACCAGCTTCTTGTCCCGTAGCGACTCGGGGACGTCACCGGCGACAATCCGCTGGGCCAGGCCCTCGACGATCGCGGTCTTGCCGACGCCCGGCTCGCCGATCAGGACCGGGTTGTTCTTCGTCCGCCGAGACAGCACCTGGATCACCCGGCGAATCTCGGTGTCCCGGCCGATCACCGGGTCGATCCGGCCATCCCGGGCGCTGGCGGTGAGGTCGACGCCGTACTTCGCGAGGGCCTGGTAGGTCTGCTCCGGGTCGGCACTGGTGACCCGACGGTCCCCGCCCCGTACGGTCGGGAACGAGGCCACCAGGGCCTCCTCGGTGGCCCCGGCACTCCGCAGCGCCGCCGACACCGCGCCGCCGACCTGGGCCAGGCCGGCAAGTAGATGCTCGGTCGAGGTGTACTCGTCGCCGAGCGGGCGGGCGATCTGTTCGGCGGCGCCGATGGCGTTGACGAACTCCCGGGCCAGGGTCGGCTCGGCGACGCTGGACCCACGGGCGACGGGCAGCACAGCTACCGCACGCTGGGCAGCCCGGCGCAACTCGTCCGGGTCGGCTCCGGTGGCGCGCAGCAGGCCGACCGCGGTCGATCCCGTGGTGTCCAGCAGGGACAGCAGCAGGTGCCAGGGCTCCACGGTGGCGTGTCCACGCTGTCCGGCGAGGGTGACGGCGCCGGTGATGGCCTCGCGGCTCTTCGTGGTGAGGCGTTCGGTGTTCATGGGCTCCCCCGGGGTCGGCGTGTCCACTGGTACGGACACTGCCAAAGTTGAGCCTATTTCGCTCAACTTTGGCGCTGTGACGTGAGTCACCCCATCGGGTGTCCCACTGACACTGGCTCCGCGATCCCGCTCGATCATCTCGACCTGACGCGCGCGGTAGCCTTGTCCACGTGCGAGTACGTGTCGAACAGACTGCTCTTCCGGGGATCGGCGTCCGCCACGATCTGATGACGGAGTCCGGACGGCGGCTCGGCGTGGTTTCCCACCGCAACGGCCGACGAGATCTCGTTCTCTACGACCCGGATGATCCCGACGCCTGCCAGGCCGACATCCCGCTGACCGACGACGAGGCCGAGGCGCTCGCCGACATCCTCGGTGCGTCGCTGCTCCTCGGCCAGCTCTCCGGGCTGCGGGAGCAGGCCGCCGGGCTGCTGACCGAGCAGGTCGCCATCCCCGCGGCCTCGTCGTACGTGGGCCGTAAGCTCGGCGACACGAAGGCACGTACCCGCACCGGCGCCTCGATCGTGGCGGTGCTCCGCCACGGCGAGGTAATCGTATCCCCAGAGCCCGCATTCCGCTTCGCGGCCGGTGATGTTGTCGTTGTGGTCGGGACTCGACAGGGTCTCGACGGGGTGACTGCCATCCTCGCCGACGGCGACCCGGACGGCTGAGGCGGATGCACGACATCACCACACTGCTCATCGAAGTCGGCGCGCTGCTGTTCCTGCTCGGACTCCTCGGCCGACTCAGCCGCCGGATCGGGCTCTCCCCCATCCCCCTCTACCTGCTCGCCGGGCTCCTCTTCGGGCACGGCGGAGTCTTTGGGTTCAAGGCCAGCGAGGAGTTCTTCGCGATCGGCGCCGAGATCGGCGTGATCCTCCTGCTGGTCATGCTCGGCCTGGAATATTCCGCGAGCGAGCTGGTCAGTAACCTCCGGGCCGCCGCGCCGGCCGGGATGATCGACGGGCTGCTCAACGCGTTGCCCGGCGCCGCCTTCGCACTGCTGCTCGGCTGGGACTGGGTAGCGGCGGTCGTACTCGCCGGAATCACCTGGATCTCCTCCTCCGGCGTGGTCGCGAAGGTCCTCAGCGACCTGGGTCGGCTCGGCAACCGGGAAACCCCGGTGGTGTTGTCGGTGCTGGTCATCGAAGACCTGGCGATGGCCTTCTACCTGCCGCTACTCACCGCTGTCCTGGCCGGAGCCGGGCTGGTCGCCGGGGGCGCCGCGCTCGCCGTCGCGGTCGCCACGGTGCTGGTCGTGCTGGTGGTCGCGATCCGGTATGGCCGGACCATTTCCAACGTCATGTCGGCCCGTGATCCGGAGGCGCTGCTCCTGGGCGTACTCGGCCTGACCCTGCTGGTCGCCGGGGTCGCCGCGAAGCTCCAGGTCTCGGCCGCCGTCGGCGCGTTCCTGGTCGGCATCGCGATCTCCGGACCGGTCGCGCACCACGCCACCCAACTCCTGACGCCGCTGCGGGACCTGTTCGCCGCGGTATTCTTCCTCTTCTTCGGGCTGGTCACCGACCCACGCGACATCCCGCCGGTGCTACTGCCGGCGCTCGCGCTGGCGGTGGTGACGATGGGCACGAAGACGCTCACCGGGTACCTCGCCGCCCGCCGGGCCGGCATCGCCGAGCCCGGCCGCTGGCGCACCGGGCTCACCCTGGTACCGCGCGGGGAATTCTCCATCGTCATCGCCGGGCTGGCGGTGGCGGCCGGAAGTGTCGATCCGCAGCTGGCCGCGCTCGCCACGGCGTACGTGTTGATCACCGTCGTGGTCGGGCCGACGCTCGCCCGGGTGCCCGACCTCGACTGGTTCAAGAGCTGGCTGCGGCAACGCGCCGCCAAGCAGCAGGCTCAACCGGTGCCCGTCGGGGACTGACCCCGCCCCGCCTCGGTGGCCTGCCCCGGGCGGGCCACCGACGGACCGGCCCTGGCCCATCGGGTAGCGACTCCGCCCCGGCGAGGGCTACCGCCGCTGGCATGCTCGCGTTACCGTTGCCGCCCAACAGCGGGGAAAGGGGTGCCCGGGGCCGTCACCCAGGCAGAGAGCGGAGGGTTGGCCGGTGAGCGCGCAGGATTCGACCTTCCGTGGCTTCGCGAACCCCGTCGACCCGTCACCGGCGGAGCTACGGGCCTGGGCCTACCATCCCGACTCGGTGCCGTTGGCCTCCATGCCGCAGGACTGGGACCTCCTGGTCGCCGGCAACGGGCTGGTAGCCACCCTCTTCGACCTGGCGATGGATCCGGCCTGTCCGGCTCGCCGCTTCGCGCTGCACTGCCTCTACATCTACGCCGCGGGCGGGATCCGATCGGGGTTTCGGGCCCACCCGAAACGGCGGTTCTGGAAGCTGGTGGAGCGGGCCGAGCGGGAGGGGGACGAGCCGATGCGGACGTGGGCGCAGAACAGCCGGATCCTGCTGGCCCAACCGGACGTCTTCGTCTACCGCGACTGGTGCGAGGGGGGACTGGTCCGGGAGAACCGCCGCCTCTCCTGACCGGATGGGCCGGGACCCCCCGTGGGTCCCGGCCCGCCCATCGGCCGACCGGCTCGGTCAGCGACGCTGATGCTGATCCGCGGGGTGCCCCTGGTCGGTGCCAGAGTCACCCGAATCCGCGAACCGTCCTTCCCTGATCAGGTCGCTGAACCTTCCCTCAGTGAGCTCGTCGAACCGCTTTCGGACCGCCTCGGCCACCTGCTCGAGGCTCTCCTCCGCCTGTTGGGCGAGACTCTTGGCTGCTTCCGCCATGACCCCCTACCAGCGACGTCCGATTTGGGTAGATTTGAAGCTAATCCTGAGATTAGCCGACCCGGACGCTCCCCGGGGCCGAACCTCGAATCCGGCGTGAGCTCACCGCTCCGGGTTCCGGCGGGGACGCCAGACCACCAGCGCGGTGGAGGTACGGCGGGCGGGCACCAGGTCGCTGCCGGGGAAGCGGGCCACCGCCTCCAACTCGGCGATCCGGCGGTACGCGGCCTCCAACTCCACCTCCAGCCGGGCCACCCGCTGCTGCGCCTGCTCCAGCAGCCGCTCCAACCCGATGATCCGTTTCACCCCGGCCAGGTTGATGCCGTCGTCCTGGCTGAGCCGCTGCACCTCGCGGAGCAGCACCACATCCCGGACGCTGTACCGACGACCGCCCCCGGCCGCCCGGCCGGCCTGCACCAGACCGAGCCGGTCGTACTGACGCAGCGTCTGTGGGTGCATGCCCGCCATCCGGGCAGCCACCGAGATCATCAGCACCTTGGCCTCGTAGGCAGGGTCATCCATACCGACGAAGTTGTCCGCCATCCCCGCTCACCTCCGCGTGCACTCCACCGAGCCCGCCGCCCGGTCAGCTACCCCGACGCACCCGCGCGTCGAGATGTTCCCGAGCAGCCGGCGGGGTCTGGGCAACGAACGTCTCCAACGCCGCCCGGGCCTCCTCCGACAGCTTCGCTGGTACCGCCACCTCAAGGGTGACCAACAGATCACCGGCCCGTCCATCGGTACGGACCACCCCCTTGCCCCGGGCCCGAAGGACGCGTCCGCTCGGCGTACCCGGAGGCACCCGGAGAGTTACCGCACCATCGAAGGTGGGTACCCGCAGATCGGTGCCGAGCACCGCCTCCGCGAAGGTGATCGGCACCGTCAGTGTCAGGTCCTCGCCGGCTCGCCCGAACAGGTCGTCCGGACTGACCCGGACCTGAATGAACAGGTCACCGGCGGGCCCGCCCCGGGCCCCGGGCTCCCCCCGCCCCGCCAGCCGGATCCGCTGACCGTCGGACACCCCGGCCGGGAACCGGACGTTCAACGTCCGGTTCTTGGTGACGCCACCGCTGCCCTGGCACTCCGGGCACTTCTCGTCCACCACCGTGCCGACGCCCTGACAGTCAGAACAGGGCTCGGAGAAGCTGAACGAGCCCTGATTACGGGTGGTCACCCCGGCACCGCGACAGGTCGGACAGGCCCGCGGCTGCGTGCCCGGCTCCGCCCCGTCGCCACGACAGGTGTCACACACCCCCGGTGTCCGCAACGTCAGCGGCAGGGTCACCCCGCGAATCGCGTCGTCGAAGTCGAGCGCGACTTCGGTCTCCACGTCCCGTCCCCGCGCCGGGCCACGCGGTGCGGCCGCACCCCCACCCGGGAAGATCGAACCGAACAGGTTCTGAAACCCAGCCCCGCTGGACCGCCGGCCACCACCGGCCGCGCCACCGAACAGGTCGCCGACATCGAACGGCATCCCGCCGGGCGGGCCCGCTCCGCCGGCGTTACGCCGGAACGCGCCCGAACCGAACAACGACCGCATCTCGTCGTACTCCTGGCGCTTCGCGTCATCGCCAAGCACCGTGTACGCCTCGGAGGCCGCCTTGAACCGCTCCTCGGCTGACGTGTCGCCAGGATTGCGATCCGGGTGCGACTCGCGCGCCAGCCTCCGATACGCCTTCTTGATCTCATCAGCGGAGGCGGCCTTGCCCACTCCAAGGGCGGCGTAGTAGTCCTTCTCGATCCAGTCCTTGGAACTCACCGGTCCGCCCCCTTCCGTCGAGTGATCGTCCCGCCCGCCCGGTCCGGCGGGCGGGCGGGACGATCACGCCGTCGTGTCACCCGTTCATTCCGGGTCGGCGACTCCGACCAACGCCGGCCGCAGCAACCGCTCCCCCACCAGGTAGCCCCGCCGCATGACCTGTACGCAGGTCGGCTCGGTGACCTCGGCGGAGGTCTGGTGCGTCACCGCCTCGTGCTGGGTCGGGTCGAACGGGTCGCCTTCGGCGCCGAACGGGGTCAGCCCGAACTTGCCGAGCGCGGTGGTGAGCTGCTCCGCCACCGATCCGAACGGTCCCACCAGGTCGCCGTGCTCACGAGCCCGGTCCAGGTCGTCGAGGATCGGCAGCAGCGCGGCGAGCACCGAGCCGGTGGCCTGCTCGGTGACGAGCACCCGGTCTCGGTCCACCCGCTTGCGGTAGTTGGCGTACTCCGCGGTCACCCGCTGCAGGTCCCGGGTCCGCTCCTCCAGATCGACCCGCAACGCCTCCAACTCCGCACCGAGTGAGGTCGCCGTGGCGGCGTCAACCGGCTCGGCCGGCGCGTCCACCACCGGTGGGCTGGCGGACGCCCCCTCGGTGGTCTCGGCCTGGATCTCGTCAACCACGACATCCGCCTCCTCGACCAGCCCGGCTGCCGGGACGTCGGACCCGGCGTCGGCGGCGGTGGCGTCCGCCGCGTCCGAGCCGGAGCCGGCCGCCTCCGCGGCGGTGCTCGCCGCGTCCGAGGCGGATTCCGCGTCGGCGGTATCCGAGCCGGACCCCGCGGCATCGCTGATCTTGCGGTTGTCACGGATCACGACCCGCGGCTCCGCACCGGCCTCACCGGCGGAGGCGGAGCCACCCGGCACCGACCCGGCAGCGTCCGGGTCGGTGGCTCGTGGCTTGTCCGTCATACGGCTACCTCATCCCTGTACGTGGAGTCCGGGTTCGAGAACGGTCACTTCTTGTCCTTGTCCTTGTCCTCGTCCACGATCTCCGCGTCGACCACGTCGTCCGGGCCGCCGGCCTGAGCACCCGCCTGAGCACCTGGCTGATCGCCGGCCGCACCGGCCTGCTCACCCTGCTGCTGGGTGTAGAGCTGGGAGCCGGCCTGCTGGGAAACCTGGGCCAGCTGCGCGTGCGCAGACTTGATCTTCTCGATGTCCTGACCGCCGAGGGCGCTGCGCAGCTCGCCGAGCGCCTCGTTGATCTGGTCCCGGGACTCGGTGGGCAGCTTGTCGCCGCTCTCGGCGAGGAACTTCTCGGTCTGCCACTGCAGTGCCTCGGCCACGTTGCGGGTCTCCGCCTCCTCCCGCCGCAGCTTGTCCTCCTCGGCATGCTCCTCGGCGTCCCGACGCATCCGCTCGATGTCCTCCTTCGGCAGCGAGGAGCCAGCGGTGACCGTCATCTTCTGTTCCTTGCCGGTGCCGGTGTCCTTCGCGTGGACGTTCACGATGCCGTTGGCGTCGATGTCGAAGGTGACCTCGATCTGCGGCATGCCGCGCGGCGCCGGCGGCAGGCCGGTCAGCTCGAAGGTGCCGAGCTTCTTGTTGTAGGCGGCGATCTCCCGCTCACCCTGGAAGACCTGGATCAGCACGGACGGCTGGTTGTCGTCGGCCGTGGTGAAGACCTCGGAACGCTTGGTCGGGATGGTGGTGTTGCGCTCGATCAGCTTGGTGAAGATGCCCCCCTTGGTCTCGATGCCGAGACTCAGCGGGGTCACGTCGAGCAGCAGGACATCCTTGACCTCGCCCTTGAGCACACCGGCCTGCAGGGCGGCACCGACGGCGACGACCTCGTCCGGGTTCACGCCCTTGTTCGGGTCCCGGCCGGTGAGCTGCTTGACCAGCTCGGTCACGGCCGGCATCCGGGTCGAGCCGCCGACCAGGATGACGTGTTCGACGTCGGCGACCTTGATCCCGGCGTCCTTGACGGCCTGCTCGAACGGGACCTTGCAGCGGTCCAGCAGGTCCTGCGTCATCCGCTGGAACTCGGCGCGGGTGATCGTCACGTCGAGGTGCAGCGGGCCGGCGGCACCAGCGGTGATGTACGGCAGGTTGATGTTGCTGGTGGCGGCGGCGGACAGCTCGATCTTGGCCTTCTCCGCCGCCTCCTTGAGGCGCTGCATCGCCATCTTGTCCTGGGCCAGGTCGATGCCGTGCTCACCGTTGAAGGTCTTGACCAGGTGGTCAATGATCCGCTGGTCCCAGTCGTCCCCGCCGAGGAGGTTGTCGCCGCTGGTCGACTTGACCTCGATGACGCCCTCGGCCAGCTCCAGCAGCGACACGTCGAAGGTGCCGCCGCCGAGGTCGAAGACCAGAACGGTCTGCTCCTTGGAGCCCTTGTCCAGCCCGTACGCCAGGGCGGCCGCGGTCGGCTCGTTGACGATCCGCAGCACGTTGAAGCCGGCGATCTCACCGGCCTCCTTGGTGGCCTGCCGCTGGCCGTCGTTGAAGTACGCCGGAACGGTGATCACGGCGTCGGTGATCTGCTCGCCCAGGTACGCCTCGGCGTCCCGCTTGAGCTTCATCAGCGTACGAGCCGAGATCTCCTGCGGCGTGTACTTCTTGTCGTCGATGTCGACGAACCAGTCGGTGCCGATCTCCCGCTTGACGGACCGGATCGTCCGGTCCGGGTTGGTCACCGCCTGCCGCTTGGCGACCTCACCGACGAGCACCTCGCCGTTTCGGGCGAAGGCGACGATCGACGGGGTCGTCCGCGAGCCCTCGGCGTTCGCGATTACGGTGGGCTCACCGCCCTCCAGGACGCTGACGCAGGAGTTCGTCGTGCCGAGGTCGATGCCGACCGCACGTGCCATCTTCGCTTCCTCGCTTCGTTCGATTGAACCGTTGCCGGGCGCCGCCGCAGCGCACCCCGCGCAAGTTGAGTGGACCGGGCTCAATACTGCCATGCCGTCCGCGATCGTCAAGTCGAGGTTGAGCGTACCCGGCGCAAGTCACTCTTCGTCGCCGCACGGTCGCCCACCCGGTCACCCCGGCTCCGCCCTCTCGACGGCCGCCGCACGGGGTTGGTTGACGGCGTCTTCCTGGGCGGGCTCAACAACCCGTTGGGGGGTGGTGGGACGCCCGGCCACTTCCGGGGCCACCGTGGGCGGACCGCAGCGTAGGGTCGGTGGATGGGAACTGCGCAGACCCCCCACGACGCGGTGCTACACGCGGCCCGGGATGTGGCCGAGCTCGACAACGCCCTGGACGCCGAACGGCTCGGAGCGGCGCTGCTGGGCAGCGTCTACGCGGTCGCCGAGGCCCGCCGAGGCGACGCCGTCCGCGCCTTCGTCAGCGACTTCCTCGCCGCCACCTCCCGCCGCCGGGCGGCGGCGGCCACCACCATCCGCTCGGTCTTCGCCGCGTTGGTGCCGGACGCGCCCGGGGCGGACCGGGTCCGGCCGGGTGCCGCCGCACCAGCCTGGTCGGGGCAGCTCGGCCGGGTCCACCTCACCGGCTGCTGGGCGTACGGGGACGTCTTCGGCGACCAGACCTCTTACCTGGCGACCTTCGCCTACGACGACCCGGCGGGCGGACCGGAACACGCCCTGGTGGCGCTCGTGGACCACAACATCGGCATCACCAAGGACATCTTCGTCGGTGGCCCGCCGGCCCGGGTCCTCGACCAGATCCGCCAGATGTGCGCCGAAGACGAGCTGACCTGGTTCCGGGACGAGACACCAGCCGCCATGCACACCGAGGTGAGCCGGCATCTGGCCATCACCGACGAGCTCAGCGAGCTGCCCGGAGAAGGGTCCCTCGCCACCGACCGCGCCCTGGTCGGGGCCCGGCTCGCATTGCTGCCGACCAGTCGGGCGGCAGCAACGCGGCAGCCGGCGGATCCGCTCACCGCGGCGGAGCGAACGGACCTGATCCGGCGCTTCCTCGCCGCGCCGGAGGCCACCCAGTTCGGGTTGGACTCCCTCGGCGACGACCAGCTGGCCTCCCTGCACTTCTGCCTCGGGCTACTGCTGGATCACACCGCCACCTTCACCGACCCCGACCCGCTGCGGTGGAGCCCGACGGTCGCCGGGCTGTTCCTGCTGGACTGGGTGCACCGGCAGGCCGTCCTGGACATGGACGACGCGGCGTTGCTGCCCCGGGTGCTGCGGGGTTGGGCGGCGTACGCGGGCCGCAAGCGAGGGCTGTCAGCATCGGCGACGGCCCGCACCAATGCCGCTATTGACGAGATGGTGCCGGAATTCGCCCGCCTCTATACCACCGGTGAGCGACGCAGCCCGGCGACCCAGGGCCTGATCAAGTTCCGTGAGTGTCCGGGTTGTTGGTGATGCCCAGGATGGGGAGCGCTCGTCGGGGTTCGTCACGGATGGCCCGGGTGGTCTTGGCGATGTTGTCGGCTCCGAGGGTTTTCAGCACGCCGATGGCGAGGTTGCGGAGGGTCGCCATGGCCCGGGGGGCAGTTCCGGTGTGGACGGTGGAGGCGTCTTCGGTGAAGGTGACGTCCCTGATGTGGTGTGAGGAGTTCTCTACTGACCAGTGCCCGCGGGTCGCGGTGGCCAGATCGGCAGGGCTGGCTTGGTGGGCGTCGAGGCTGGTGA
>NZ_JCANTD010000023.1:0-80397 GCF_059570675.1 Salinispora goodfellowii
GAAGGCGGCGGTCGCCGGGGCGGCGATGGCGCCACCGGTGGCGATCAGGCCAGCAGCGGTCAGGGCGGTCTTCCGGAGGATGTCGGTACGCATGATGATCGAAGCCTTCCGCTCGGGGGTGCCGCGGACGCGCGGGGGCGCGCCAGCGGGGTCGGGCGAGGTGGTTCGAGAAGAAATCGAAAGGGGGTTCCGCCCGGCGGGGGTGCTACTCGGGCGGCCCGGGGAGGTAACCAACGCCGGCCCCGCGGCATTCCGCCGGCGGGCGACCACCGGGGTCCGGGGTCCGGCGGGGCGCTCGCGGCTGCCCCACGTGGTTACGCCAGGTATAACCACCGGCCCCCACCGCCGATTCCCCGCCGGATGTGACCCGGGTCACCCGACAAAACGTCGGATACCTCACATTCGACGAAACCAATTCCGCAAAAGCGCCCATTTCATCCGCAACCGCACCGCATTGCGGGTGCCGCCGGCGGCCAAGAAACGCCTTCAGCGCACCATCCCCCGCTCGGCCAACAGCCTCCGGAGCAGCCGAAGGACAGCGGAAGTCCACCGCCGCCGGGACCGACGAAGCAATCGGGTGATCTGGATTACGACAGTGGGCTGAAAATAGCAATGAAACGGTCATCTACTCGCCAAATCGAGTCTCAGTCGACGGACCTCTCGAGCTGGCGTGGAGGTGATCCGACGTAGGCTCTCAGGTGAGAAACGACAGCAGGCCGGACAACCACACGAGGTGGGTCACGGCGGCGCGCCGAGGAGGCCATGTGACCGGGCAGGGCGAGGTCAGGAGCGAGTGCGGCGATCCGGGCGACCGCGCCGACCAAGGCGGGGTGCGGTCATGAGCAAGAAGATTCGCCAACTGGACCGCGTGGTCATCCGCTTCGCCGGGGACTCCGGCGACGGGATGCAGCTGACCGGGGACCGATTCACCTCCGAAACCGCCCAACTCGGCAACGACATCTCCACGCTGCCCAACTTCCCGGCGGAGATCCGCGCTCCCGCCGGGACGCTACCCGGGGTGTCGAGCTTCCAGGTGCACTTCGCCGACTACGACATCCTCACCCCCGGCGACTCACCGAACGTCCTGGTCGCGATGAACCCGGCCGCGCTCAAGGCCAACCTCGCCGACCTGCCGCGCGGGGCAGACATCATCGTCAACACCGACGAGTTCAGCCGGCGTAACCTGGCCAAGGTCGGCTACCAGGCCAACCCGCTCGAGGACGACTCACTCGCCGGCTACACGGTGCACCCGGTGGCGTTGACCTCGATGACCGTCGGGGCGCTCGCCGACCACGAGGTATCCAAGAAGGATGCCGAACGGGCCAAGAACATGTTCGCGCTGGGCCTGCTGAGCTGGATGTACTCCCGGCCGTACGAGTCGACCCTGCGGTTCCTGGAGCGCAAGTTCGCGACCCGGCCGGAGCTGGTCGGGGCCAACGTCGCGGCGTTCAAGGCCGGCTGGAACTTCGGCGAGACGACCGAGGACTTCGCGGTCCGGTACGAGGTCAAGCCGGCGAAGATGCCGCCCGGGACCTACCGGAACATCACCGGCAACGCGGCCCTGTCGCTCGGCCTGGTGGCCGCCGGGGTCCGCTCCGAGCTGTTGGTCTTCCTCGGTGCCTACCCGATCACCCCGGCGTCGGACATCCTGCACGAACTGAGCAAGCACAAGCGTTTCGGCGTGCTCACCATGCAGGCCGAGGACGAGATCGCGGCCATCGGCGCGGCGTTGGGCGCCTCGTACGGTGGGGCACTCGGCGTCACCACCACCAGCGGCCCCGGCGTCGCGCTCAAGAGCGAGACCATCTCGCTCGCGGTGGCGCTGGAGCTGCCGCTGGTCATCGTGGACGTGCAGCGGGCCGGGCCGTCGACCGGGATGCCGACCAAGACCGAGCAGGCCGACCTGAACATGGCCCTCTTCGGCCGACACGGTGAGGCGCCGGTGGCGGTGCTCGCGCCGAAGTCCCCGGCCGACTGCTTCTACGCGGCGTTGGAGGCGGCCCGGATCGCGCTGACCTACCGCACGCCGGTGCTCCTGCTCTCCGACAACTACGTGGCCAACGGCTCCGAGCCGTGGCTACTCCCCGACGTCGAGTCCCTACCCGACCTGCGGGTCGACTTCGCCACCCGGCCCAACGGCGAGGACGGTGCCACCTTCCTGCCGTACCTGCGGGACCCGGAGACCCTGGCCCGGCCCTGGGCCGTCCCCGGCACACCGGGGCTGGAGCACCGCATCGGCGGGCTGGAGAAGGCCGACAAGACCGGCGACATCTCGTACGACCCGGCCAACCACGACCTCATGGTGCGGACCCGTGCCGCCCGGATCGAGGCGATCCCGGTGCCCGACCTTGAGGTCGAGGACCCAGACGGTGACGCTCGGGTGCTGGTGCTCGGCTGGGGGTCCACCTACGGGCCGATCGGCGCGGCCTGCCGGGGCCTCCGCCAACGCGGGCTCTCCGTCGCCCAGGCGCACCTGCGGCACCTCGCCCCGATGCCGGCCAACCTCGGCGAGATACTGCGCTCCTACGAGCGGGTGGTCATTCCCGAGATGAACCTCGGCCAGCTCGCCCACGTGATCCGCGCCCGGTACCTGGTCGACGCGATCGGCTACAACCAGGTACACGGTCTGCCGTTCACCGCCAACGAGCTGGAGACGATGCTGGAAGAGGTCCTGAAGAATGTCTGAGCCCGTCGCCCTCAAGCTCACCGCGAAGGACTTCAAGTCCAACCAGGAGGTGCGGTGGTGCCCCGGCTGTGGTGACTACGCGATCCTCGCCGCCGTCCAGGGCTTCATGCCGGAGCTGAACATCCCCCGGGAGCGGATCGTGTTCGTCTCCGGCATCGGCTGCTCGTCGCGCTTCCCGTACTACATGAACACGTATGGGATGCACTCGATCCACGGGCGCGCCCCAGCGATCGCCACCGGCCTCTCCACCACCCGCCCCGACCTCTCCGTCTGGGTCGTCACCGGGGACGGCGACGCGCTGTCGATCGGCGGCAACCACCTGATCCACGCGCTACGGCGTAACGTCAACCTGAAGATCCTGCTGTTCAACAACCAGATCTACGGCCTGACCAAGGGGCAGTACTCCCCTACCTCCGAGATCGGCAAGATCACCAAGTCGACCCCGATCGGCTCGGCGGACGCGCCGTTCAACCCGCTCTCGCTGGCGCTGGGTGCCGAGGCCACGTTCGTGGCCCGCACCATCGACTCGGACCGCAAACACCTGCAGTCGGTACTCCGGGCAGCCGCCGAGCACGAGGGCTCGGCCTTCGTGGAGGTCTACCAGAACTGCAACATCTTCAACGACGGGGCCTTCGAACAGCTCAAGGGGCCCGCCACCCGGGACGACTCGCTGATCCGGCTGGAGCACAACCAGCCGATCACGTTCGGCCGGGACGGGCAGTTCTGCGTCGTACACCCGCCCGGCGGTTTCGGCCTGGAGGTCCGCGAGACCGCGGCCACCGCCGCGGAGGAGATCGTCGTCCACGATGCCACCATCACCGACCCGGCGTACGCGTTCGCGCTGTCTCGGCTGCCGGGTCTGGACCTGCGCAACACCCCGATCGGGGTGTTGCGTTCGGTGCGCCGGCCGTCGTACGACAGCGTGGTGCAGGAGCAGCTCGACGCCGCCCGGGCGACGGTGACCGAGACTCGGGAACAGCTGTTCGCCGGCCTGTTGCACAGCGGCGATACCTGGACGATCGACTGAGCCGCCGGCTGGTCCCCGTCCCCGCCGGGTAGCCCGGCTCAGGAAGCGGCACCGGGCGCAGCGGCACGGGCGCTCCGGACAGCGGCACGGGCGCTCCGGCCCGGAGTTTCAGGACATCGGGGTGGAGGTCCGACGGTCGTCCCGGACGTGCACGAGCATGTCGCCGGTTTCGATGACCCCACCGGCCCGATCGGCGAGGGTGACCACCTTGCCCCGGCGCACCAACGCGATGACCAGAGCCTCCAGCTCGCGGGGGGAACGGCCGACCTCGTGCCGCTCGGCCGACCGCATCGCGAGCGCCATCCCCTGACCGGGCGTGAGCAGATCCTCCACGACATCGATCAGCGGCGGTGCGGAGGTGGAGAGGCCCAGTAGTCGACCGGCGGTCGCCGACGAGACGATCACGTGGTGGGCGCCGCTCTGTTTGAGCAGCGGGGCGTTCTCCGCCTCCCGGGCCGCAGCGATGATCCGCACCTGTCCCGCGGTGAGCTGCCGGACGGTCAGCGCCACCAGCACCGAAGCGTCGTCACTGTCGGTAGCGATGATCACCGCCTTGGCGGTCCGGATGTGCGCCTCGTTGAGGGTCGCCGAGCGGGTCGCCGATCCCTCGATCGCCACCAGACCGGCCGAGGTCGCCTGCCGCAGCGCGGCGCCGCTGCGTTCGACCACCACGATCCTGGACTTGTCGCAACCGTTCTCGAGCAGGGCGGAGATCGCACTGCGGCCCTTGGTGCCGTAGCCGCAGATGATGACGTGGTCCTTCACAGCTCTCCTCCACCGGGACAGGCGGCGGCCGGTCCGGTACTGCTCGGTCAGGACTTCCAGGGTGGTGCCGACCAAGATGATCAGAAAGATGACCCGGGCCGGGGTGATGTAGAGGACGTTGATCAGGCGGGCCGACTCCGAGACCGGGGCGATGTCGCCGTACCCGGTGGTGGAGAGGGAAACCACAACGTAGTAGAAGCAGTCGAGGAGGCTCAGCCCGTCCGCGTCGCGGTTGGCGTCCCGATAACCGTCCCGGTCGAACCACACCACGGCGACGCTGGCAAGGACGAGCCCGAGGGCCGCGGCCAACCGCAGACTCAACGCGCTCAGCGGATCGCGCCGTTGCGCCGGGAAGTGAATCACCGTTCGCCTCGCCCAGACTCCGCTGTTACCTGCACGCCCACAACATAACGGGTCGGGGGTAACGCACATGGGAGGCGTCCGGGACGACGCCACAACAGTCCCGACGGGCATGATGGGAGCTGTCCCCCGCGGACCACAGCCAACGAAAGCGAGGCGGAGCATGTCGTTGCTCAGACGAGTCATCGGCGGGGTGTTGCGCCGGGTCCGGATGCGGCAGGGCCGCACGCTGCGGGAGGTAGCTGCCGCCGCCGGGGTCTCCATGCCGTACCTGTCCGAGGTGGAGCGGGGGCGTAAGGAGGCCTCGTCCGAGGTGCTCGCGGCGGTCTGCCGGGCACTCGGGATTCGCCTCTCCGACCTGCTCGGGGAGGCCCGTGACGAGCTACGGCGCCTGGAGCGGCCCGAGCCGATGGGGTTCACCATCGGCGAGGTCAACCGCACGCCGAGTTCCCGCGTCGAGCCGGCCCGGCAGCACTCGGTCCGGGCCGGGCTACGCGGCGGCGGCCCCACCTCCTGCGGCGCCGGCCAGGTGCACCTTCGACTGGGCGCACCGGGGCTGCTGCCCATCGGTGCCGCGGGGCCGGCGCCGATCGGGCCCGCGCTGACCGGCGGCCCGGCGGGAGGGGCCAGCCTACGAGCCCGGTTGATCGCTGCCGCGCCGGCTGACCGCCCCACCGCACGACGCTCGTGGCGGGCCCGGCGGCTCGTCCGGGCACGCCGGCAGCGGGACCGACGGTAGCCCCACCGGACCGCACCGAGCCGCGGTGCTCGCCCGGCTTGGTGACCACGAGTTGGTGCTCGACCGATCCGCCCCTCGACCGATCCGCCCCTCGACCGATCTGCTCTGAGCCGATCTGCTGCTGGCAGATCAGCTACCTCCGCCTACCCCGGCACGCGCACGCTGGACGGGCCGGCTCCCGGGCGGTCCCCCGCCCGCCGACGCGCTGGAGGTAGCACCTAATGATCAAAATGTTGGACGATAGGCAGCAGGGCTTCGGCGATCAGGTCTTCGAGCGGCTGCTGAGGGAACGCATCGTCTTCCTCGGCACCGAGGTGACCGACGAGTCGGCCAACCGGGTCTGTGCTCAGATCCTGCTGCTGGCCGCCGAGGACCCGGACCGCGACATCAAGCTCTACATCAACTCGCCCGGCGGCTCGGTGAGCGCGGGGATGGCCGTCTACGACACGATGCGGTTTGTCCGCAACGATGTGGCAACGCTGGCGCTGGGCATGGCCGGCTCGATGGGGCAGTTCCTCCTCTGCGCCGGTACGGCGGGCAAACGGTGCGCGCTGCCCCACTCGTGGATCCTCATGCACCAGCCTTCCGGCGGGATGGGGGGCACCGCTGCCGACGTCCGGATCCAGGCGGAGAACCTCCTGCACGTGAAGAAGACCATGCAGGGGCTGATCGCCCAGCACAGTGGGCGGACGCTGGCGGAGATCCAGCGGGACTGGGACCGGGATCGCTGGTTCACCCCGGAGCAAGCCCGCGAGTACGGCCTCATCGACCACGTCATCACGCAGGCGGCGGAGCTCGTGCGCTGAGCTACCAGCCATCGGCCGGGCAGAAGCCGCACGGTTCGGCCGGCCCTACGGCCGCGGCGGGTATCGTTCGCCCGCTCCCCGATTGGCGCCGACCCTTGTCCCCTGATAGTAACGGAGCCTCCGCCGGAAGCACGGGACGCCTTTTGCCGACCCGGATCAGGCCGGCCAACCAGGACTGTTGGGGGTCGTGCCGTTGGAAGCGCTCGCCGTCTTCGAAAAGCTCGTGCCGGTGGCGTTGGCTCTCGGCGGCGGTGTGCTGTTCGCCCGGCGGAGCGTCGTCAGCGCGGCGAGCTCGAAGGTGTTCGCGGACTTCGCCTTCCTCTTCGCCGTGCCATGCTACCTGTTCGCCAACATCCACCGCAGCGATCTGGGCGCCCTGTTCGCCTGGCCCGCTCTCGCCGGCTACGCCGTCACGGCGGGGATCACGATGGCCGTGGTCGGGGCGCTGGCGGGGCTGACCACCACCCGCGAGCCGCGACAGCTCGCGGTACGGATCATGGCGGCGGTCCAGGTCAATACCGCCTATGTCGCGGTACCCGTGTTCATCATGCTCTTTGGCGACGCAGCGCCGGTCTTTCCGGTGCTGCTGTTCCAGGTATGCGTCCTCACGCTGGTCGTCCTGGCCATCATGGAGCTGAACGGGGCGCCGGTGAAGGCCGTCCCGGCTGGCCAGGCCGTACCGGCCTCGGCCGGGGGCCGGTGGGTGGCGACCGGCGGGCCACCGGCGCCGCCTCGACTCCGGAGCCGACGCGGCCGAGTGGGCCGGGCGGTGTGGGGTGCCCTGAACACCCCGGTCGTCTTGGCGTGTAACGCCGGCCTCCTACTCAACCTGTTGGCCGTCCGGATACCGGAGCCGCTGCTCGGCGGATTCGACTTTGTCGGTGCCGCCGCCGCGCCGATCGCGCTCTTCGCCCTGGGCTTGCACCTGGGCGGCAGCGGGATCAGCTTCCGCCACACCACCGGCGAGGAGCTCTGGCTGATCGCCGTCAAGTGCCTGCTGTTCCCGTTTGCGGTCTGGCTGGCCGCCGCGCATGTCTTCGATATTGACGGCCCCTGGCTGACCTATCTCGTCCTCATCGCGGCGATGCCGGCGCCCCAGAACCTGTTCATCGTCGCGCAGCGCTACGGCGTCGATGTTGAGCTGTCGGCCGCACTGGTGGTGAAGAGCTCCGTCGCGGCGCTACTGCTGCTGCCGCTCTGGATCCACTGGGCGCAAGCGGGGTGACCTCGCTCCCCCGCCACCCCGGTACGGCGCACCCGTGCCAACCCCAACGATTCGTCAATCAAGGTACGTCAGGTTGGTGCCGGGACTTTCGGCACCCCGGCTCGTCTGACCGTTCCGTTGTGGAACTTCCTCAGCCCAATAGAGCGGTTCGCGAACCGTCAGTCAATCTGGGTCATCTCGTTGAGTACGAATTCATCCACCTTGCCGGCGGTCGCCGTTCCGTAAGCCTCCATGTGGGCGGCGTTCATGTGCGCCTGCCAGAGGTCACGGGACTCCCAGTTCTCGTAGAAGACGAAATGGGTCGGGTCGCTATTATCCTGATGCAGGTCGTAGTTGATACACCCCTTCTCTGCCCGAGTGATCGGGATGAGCTTCTTCAACTCCGCCTTTACCAGGTCGACCTGGTCCGGCTTGGCGTGAATGTTGGCAACGATAGTCAGGCGTGACATGCGATACTCCCTGGTCGCCTCGTCGTTTGTTGGGTAACTTCTTCACGCTAGCGGAAGAACCCGCACCAGGCCCGGCAAGTCACCAGATGCGGCTCGAAGCTGATCAGGTGGTTCCGGGGCACGGGGTGAGGGTAGCCGTACTCACGGTCGGGTACCGGCCGCATAGACGGACTGCACCGCCTCGACCACCACCGAGGGAACCTCGTCCTGCACCCAGTGGCCGTGGGTGCTGTCCCGCCACTGACCGACGACCGCGGTGGGGTGCCACTCCGACAGAAACCGCTCCAGCGGATACCAGTAGGTAGCACCGGTCTCGTCGTCGACACAATTGGTCCGGGTGGTGACCTCCTCGCTCTCCGGGTGATAGCCGGGCCGGCAGAGCTCCCGGTCGCCGCCGAGAATCGCCAGGTCGACCTTGTAGGGCCCGAAGGCCGTGTCGTCGCCGAAGGCGAAGAAGACCGGCTTCGACCGCAGCGCGGCCAAGTCCCGGTCGAGTTGATCCAGGAACGCGCCGCCCGCGACGGTCGCCATGGCGGAGATGTGCACGGGCTGGGTCACCTCCGGATAGCGCAGCTCATGCGGGGGCTCCAGGGTGAGGTATGGCCCCCACATCGCGTCCCGCAGCGCCGCGTACTCCGCCGATCCTTCCACCGCGTTGCGTTCGGCGACCCCGATCGCACCGCGGCGGATGAGCTCGCCCTGCGTGTAGAACTCCGGCTCCAACTGCGCATGGCGCCCACGGTCGTGCACCGCGTGCATGAATCCGGTCTGTCCCTGGTCGATGTGGTCGAGTTGCCAGGCCCAGGTGTTCATCAGCACAAGACCCCGCACCTTCTCCGGGGTCGCGACTCCGGCGGCCAGTCCGATGGGCCCACCCCAGTCCTGGAGCACCAGGTAGAGATCTTCCAGGGCCAGGTCGGCGATGAAGTCCCGCAACACCGTCGCATGCGAACTCGGCAAGTAGTCGAATTCACTCACCCGCGGTTTGTCGGAGAAACCGAAACCGAGGTGGTCGGTGAGGATCACCCGAAATCCCGCCGCGCTCAACGGGTCGACGATTTTCCTATAGATCATGCTCCAGGCGCCGTTCCCGTGGACCGCCAGAACGGTGCCCTTGGGGGTATGGCCGGCGGCTGGGGGCACATCCACGTAGTGGTATGCGAACCCGTTCCACTCGTAGACCTTCGACTGGAACGGATAGACGCTCTTCGCCACCGGAAATGGACGCTCCCACCCCGGGATAGTAGCCCTGCCGTCCCGCTGCGGAACGCCGCCGGCGGCGAGGGCCAGGGCGGCGAGGGCCAGCGCCCCCGACGCCACGAAAAGACGAACAGAGAACTTCCTCGACCTACCGCTCACGGCAACCTCCCCAATCCCCACCCGAGCCGATCGGAGAGCAGCACGATCCCAGCGCACCGCCCGGCGAGCCGCTCCCGTCGTCCCGAGCCTAGGAACGCGGGGTGGGCCAGGAAATACGGCGTACCAGCCAGTCGCTGCTGGGGGCAGCCCTACCCGAACTGGGCGCGCGATGCGGCTTGCTGGCCGCATCAGCGCCTCGGCGAGCGGATGTCCAGCCTTGAAGGCGAACACGCGCGGGCGAAAGCCGTGATCACCATCGGAGGCGTAACAGGCGCCATCGCGGGTAGAAGCCGGGTGTGGCGGAGATCAGTGACTATGCGTTTCTGGGCGACTGCCAAGGCGCGGCGTTGGTGTCGGCAGACGGTTCGGTGGACTGGTGGTGTCCACCCCGGTTCGACGGGCCAAGCGTCTTCGCGCGGCTACTCGGCTCCGTCGGCGGCCACTGGTGGATCCGACCGCACGGGCAGTACACGACGAGCCGCTGCTACCTCGACGGCACGATGGTCGTCCAGACCGACTTTCACACCCAGGACGGGGTGCTGCGGCTGACCGATGCGCTCAGCCTCGGGGTCGGGGAACGCGGTCACCAGATCGGCCTCGGCTCACCGCACATCCTCCTGCGCCGGGTCGACGCGATCGCCGGCCCGGCGCAGGTGACGGTCGAGGTGGCGGCCCGGCCCGAGTACGGACTGATCAGCCCCACCGTCTCCGGCACCCCAACCGGGATCGAGATCTCCGGTGGTGCCGACCGACTGACCCTTACCAGCGACCATGACCTGACCATCGACGGTTCCGTGGTGACCGGGGAGTTCAGCCTCGCCGAGGGGGAGAGTGCGGTCTTCGCGCTACACCACCGACGGGCCACCGACCCACCGACGGTTCCCCTCGACGGGCGGGCGGCGCTGCGGGACACCATCGCCGCCTGGCGCTCCTGGGACCGCATCCACCAGGGCTACCAGGGGCCGTACCGGGAGCAGGTCCGACGCAGTGCCCTCGTGCTGCAGGCGCTGACCTACCAGCCGACCGGATCGGTGATCGCGGCCCCCACCACCTCCCTGCCGGAGGAGGTCGGTGGCGGAGCGAACTGGGACTACCGTTTCGGCTGGCTCCGCGACGGCGCCTTCACCCTGAAGGCGCTCTGGGTCGCCGCCTGCCCGGACGAGGCGCACCGGTTCTTCGACTGGATGGCCGAGTCGGTGGGCTCGGTGGAGGCCGAGGACCATGTCCCGATCATGTTCGGCCCGGGTGGCGAGCGTGATCTCACCGAGCACACCCTCGAACACCTTGAGGGCTACCGGGACAGCCGCCCGGTACGGGTCGGCAACGACGCCTGGCTGCAGAAGCAACTCGACGTCATCGGCGAGGTCATCGAGTGCGCCTGGGTCCTGCGGGACCAGCTCACCGAGCTGTCGCCCGCCGCCGCCAACCTGCTCCGCTCCCTGGCCGACCGGGCCGCGGACACCTGGCGGGAGCGGGATGCCGGAATCTGGGAGGGACGCGAGGGCCAGCGGCACTATCTGACCTCGAAGGTGATGTGCTGGGTGGCCCTCGACCGGGCCGTCAAGCTCGCCGGGCTGCTGGATGCCGAGGCGCAGGTCCCGCGGTGGTCGGAGGCGATGGCGCAGGTCCGCGCGGCGATCCTGGACGAGGGGTGGAACAGCTCGGTCAAGGCGTTCACCGGTGCGTTCGGCTCCGACCACCTGGATGCCGGGGTCCTGGTCATGCCCATCCTCGGGTTCCTCCCCGCCGACGACGACAAGATCCTGGCCACGGTGGACGCCATCGAACGGGACCTAGTCCAGGACGGCCTGGTGCAACGCTGGACCCGGGCCGGGGACGAGGGCGCCTTCATCATCTGCTCGTACTGGCTGGTTCAGGCCCTGGCCCTGGCCGGACGCGTCGACCGGGCCCGGCAGGTCTTCGAGACCGTCACCGCCCGGGCGAACGATCTCGGCCTGCTCGCCGAGGAGATCGACCGACGCGACGGGCGCCTGATCGGCAACTTCCCCCAGGCGTTGTCCCACATCGGTCTGATCAACGCCGCCTGGACCATCGGCCAGGCCGAGGCCGCAGGAACCAGTAGGTAGTGGCAGTCGAGGAAAGGAGCACGTTGATGAGCGGACGACTGATGGGCAGAACCGCCTTGATCACCGGCTCGGACTCCGGCATCGGGCAGGCCACCGCGATCGAGTTCGGCCGGGAGGGCGCCGACGTCGTGGTGCACTACCTGCATGACCACGCGGGGGCGAGCCACACCAAGGCCGAGATCGAGAAGGCCGGCCGGCGCGCCGTGGTGGTGCAGGGCGACATCAGCGTCGAGCACCAGGTCGAGGCGATGTTCGACGAGGCCCTGGCGACGTTCGGAGAGCTGGACATCCTGATGAACGACGCCGGGGTGGACGCTTCCGGCACCCCGGTCGTCGACCTGGACACCGAGACCTGGGACCGCGCCATCCGCACCAACCTGTACGGGATGTTCTTCTGCTGTCGACGGTTCGTCCGGCACCGCCGCGACCACGGCGGACACGGAAAGATCATCAACATCACCTCGATCCACCAGGAGGTGGCCCGGGCCGGCGGCGCCGACTACGACGCCAGCAAGGGCGGCATGCTGGAGCTGGCCAAGAGCATCGCGCTGGAGGTCGCCCCGATCCACATGAACGTCAACAACATCGGGCCGGGCATGGTGCTCACTCCGTTCAACCAACGCGCGATCGACGACCCGCAGTACCTGGAGGAGCAGGTGCAGTCGATCCCGTGGAAGCGGGCCGCCCAGCCGGAGGAGATCGCGAAGCTCGCCGTCTTCCTGGCCAGCGACGACGCGAACTACGTCACCGGGTCGACCTACTTCATGGACGGTGGCCTCATGCAGAACCAGGGACAGGGCGCGTAGGACGCGCTCCGGCGCGCGGGAGACGGTTGACCTCAACCCAGGTTGAGGTTCTACCGTCGCCCTATCGCGTTCGGAGCGTTCCTGGAGGAGACCCATGTTCTTGGTTACTGGCGCGACCGGCAACGTCGGACGGCGGGTGGTGGCGCGACTGGCCGCCGCCGGTCACGACGTCCGCGCCGCCGTCCGCGACCCCAGCCGGGCAACACTCCCGGCGGGGGTAACGGCGGTCACCGCCGACCTGGGTGACCCCGCGACCCTCCGCCCGCACCTGGACGGGGTCCGGGCCGTGTTCCTGATCTGGCCGTACGTTGACCCTGCCGTCACCGTTGCGCTCGCGCCGGCCCTCGCGGACGTGCTGGCCGGCGCCGGGTCCCCCCGGGTGGTGTACCTGTCGGCCGCCTCCGCCGAAGCCGACCCGAACTCGTTCTGGGCGGTGGTGGAACGCGCCCTCATCGAACGCGACCTCCTAGGGACGGTGCTGCGTCCCACCGGCTTCGCCACGAACACGCTGGGCTGGGCCGACGCTATTCGCACCGAGGGGGTCGTACGCTGGCCGCACGGCGCCGCGGCCCGCTCCCTGATCCACGAGGACGACATCGCCGCGGTGGCCGTCGAGGCGCTGACCGGCGACCAGCACGACCGGCAAACCTACGTGCTCACCGGCCCGGAGACGATCACCCAAGCCGAGCAGGTACGCCGCATCGGCGCCGCGATCGGGCGCGACGTGCGGTGGCAGGACATCCCGGCGGAGGCCATCCGCCCGATGCTGGTCGAGGCGTTCGGCGACGCCGGCTTCGCGGAGCTGGCGTTGGCCGGCTGGGCGGCGATGGTGGAGACACCGGAGCAGGTGACCGACGATGTCGCGGCGATACTGGGACGGCCCGCGCGCACCTTCGCCCAGTGGGCCGCCGACCACGCCGCAGACTTCGCCTGAACCGTCCGGCAGTCCGATGTGGTGGCTGGTTTCCGCGTATCACCCTGTCCTCACCGACAACCGGTACTCCAGACTGATCTCCGCTGCAGCCGTTTCCTTCCTTGGCGATGGGATGGCACTTGTAGGAATACCGTGGTTGGCGATTCAGCTGGCCAAGCCGGAGCAAGCGGGAGTTGTCGCTGGACTGTCGCTGGCGGCGTACACGCTGCCCGGCGCCCTTGGAGCTCTTGTGCTGGGCCGGTGGTTCGGCGGCATGGGCGCACAGAAGTTGGTCGCCGCAAGTACCGGCCTGCGAGCTCTTGGGCTGGCAACGATTGTCGCGCTGGCCGTCGCCGACCAGCTCGACGCCTTTTCCTACATTGCCCTCCTCGCCGCTTCGTCTCTCTTTTCGGCGTGGGGGAACGCAGGTCTCTTCACTGTTGTCAGTCAGCTGTTTGCCGATGGTCGTCAGCTTCCCGCGAATGCTCTGCTGAGCGTATCCCAGCAGATCAGCATCATCATCGGCCCGGCAATCGCCGGTATGATCCTGCTGAAACTAGACGGGGCGGCGATCCTCGCGGTCAATGCGGTCTCATACCTGCTGCTTCTCACCACGGTCGCCCGCCTGAAGCTTCCGCGACAACCGGCGGTCGCGCGGCGGGCTGGTGTGGTGGCCGGCTTTCGGATACTCGCGCAGCGACCCCAACTCGTTGCCCTGTTGCTGATCACGGCCGTCTTCTTCTTCCTGTACGGCCCGGTCGAGGTTGGGCTTCCGCTCTACGTGGCCGGCAACCTGGCTGGCAACGGCCAGCTACTCGGAGCATTCTGGACCGCGTTCGGTGTCGGCGCAGTGATCGGCGGTTTCGCCGGCGGCGCCTTGGCCCGCGCGCCCAGATGGCCGGCCGTAATCGTCATCATCTTCGGCTGGGGTCTGACCCTACTTCCGTTTGGCATGACCGACAACACTTTAGTAACCATGACTTCGTTCGCCCTCGGCGGACTGATCTACGGCCCATTTCCAGCGTTCACTATTTCTCTTTTCCAGCAGGCCGCAGACGCTTCTGAACTTACGTCCGTCCTGGCAGCCCGGTCAGCCGTCACCACCGCGGCAACACCTTTGGGTGCGGCGCTCGGCGGCCCACTGGTCACACTTTGGGGCGCCGCAGACACTTTACTATATTCCGGCATCGCCACGATCATGCTCGCCGCGCTCGTCACCGCATCGATGCCGCTTATCAAGAGATCCGCTCTGGGCGGTGAGGTCAAGAATCAGTTCACGGTCATCGGGCGCTAGATTCCGGGTAGCGGGCGCCGTTGAAGGTGACCCGCAGCGCATACACCGACCGGCCGGCGGTGACGAAGAGCTGGTTGCGTTTCGGCCCACCGAAGGTGAGATTGGCGGCTGGCTCGGGCAGGAGCAACTTCCCGATGAGGCTGCCATCGGGAGCGAAGCAGTGCACGCCGTCCCAGGCCGCGGCCCAGACCCGGCCGGCGTCGTCGATGCGCAGCCCGTCGAAGCGCCCGTAGTCACACTCGGCGAAGATCTTGCCGCCGCTGATGGTCCCGTCAGCGGCGACGTCGAAGACCCGGATGTGGCTGGGCTCCTGCCGGGTGTCGACGATGAACAGCTGCTGTTCGTCCGGGGAGAACGCCAGACCGTTGGGGCGGAAGAAGTCATCCGCGACCACCCGCAGGTCCCCGGTGCGGGGGTCAAGCCGAAACACGTAGCACGCGCCACCGAACTCGGGCTCGGCCCGGTTGCCCTCGTAGTCGCTGTTGATGCCGTAGGTCGGGTCGGTGAACCAGATCGTGCCGTCGGCCCGGACCACCACGTCGTTGGGGCTGTTGAGCCGCTTGCCGGTGTAGCGATCCGCCAGCACGGTGATCGTTCCGTCGTGCTCGGTGCGGGTCACCCGCCGGTTTCCCTGCTCGCAGGTGATCAGCCGGCCCTGCCGGTCGACCGTGTTGCCGTTGGCGTAGCCGGAGGGCTGGCGGAACACCCCGACCGCGCCGGTGGTCTCGTCCCAGCGCAGCAGCCGATCGTTCGGAATGTCGCTCCAGACCAGGTAGCGCCCGGCAGCGAAGTAGGCCGGGCCTTCCGACTTCCGCGCGTCGCCGTGCAGGACCGCCAGCACGAAGTCACCATCGAGGTCCCGGAAGCGCTCGTCCAGCAACCGGAACTCAGCAGGGACTGTGTCAGGCATATCGGCCTCCTCGCAAGATGGTGTTCTGCAGCAAAGCCTGCCTTCCGAATCTGATACGGTCAAGTCGTCGCCGTTCCGATCCCGATGGGTGTTCCATGCTTGACGACATTGACCGCGTACTGGTGACCCGCCTGCAGCAGGACGCAACCCAGTCCTACGCGGCCCTCGGCGCGGCCGTTGACCTCTCCGCTGGTTCGGCGCACGAACGCGTCCGCAAGCTGCGCGAGCGGGGCGTGATCCGGCGTACCACCGTTGACGTTGATCCGGCCGCGGTCGGCCGGGACGTGCTCGCCTACGTGCTGCTCGGCGCCGACGCGTGGATGGGCGACGCGGCCACCCGGGACGCGCTAACGGCCATACCCGAGATCCAGGAGGCACACATCATCGCCGGCACGGCTAGCGTGCTGGTGAAGGTGCGCACCGCCACCACCGAGGACCTGCAGGCCCTCCTGAGACGCCTCTTCGCCGTCGACGGAGTCACCAGCACCCAGACCATCGTCGTCCTGGAGTCGTTCTTCGAACGGCCGATCAGCGTTGACCCGGTTCGCTGAGCGCG
Source organism: Salinispora goodfellowii (assembly GCF_059570675.1). NCBI lineage: Bacteria > Bacillati > Actinomycetota > Actinomycetes > Micromonosporales > Micromonosporaceae > Salinispora > Salinispora goodfellowii. The sequence goes on from NZ_JCANTD010000023.1 coordinate 15,983, forward strand.
GGACGAACGGCGTTCACACCTGCTGCTCCGCATCCCGCTCGGCCGCGTGAATCGCACTGTCGGTGACCCAGAACAATCCGATGACCAGGCTGAGCGCCAGCACACCCATGACCGCGAAGACCGAGCGCAGGCCAAGCCACTCCGCCAGCAGACCGCCGGTCAGCGCACCGAGGGGCATGCCGCCCCAGGCCAGCAGCCGGTAGCCGCTGTTGACCCGGCCGAGCAGCCGGTCGGGGGTGATCCGTTGGCGGAGCGAGATCGTGATGACGTTCCAGGTGGCGACCAGAATCCCGCCCCCGAAGTAGACCGCGCCCACCACGAACGGGTTGGCGCTCAACGCCGGTACGCCGACAACCACGGCGGCGACGACCATTGCCACACCGAGGGTGGCGGAGCGACCCAGCCGTTGCTCAATCGCCCCCGCGACCAACGAGCCGAGCACAATGCCGACGGCCAGAGTCGCGAGCAGCAGCCCGTACCCCGGCTCGGTGAGCCCCATCGCCGAGTCGGGACCGACCGCGTAGAGCGGCAGCACCGCGAAGACGGCACTCGTGGTGAAGTTGCTGACCCCCACCATCACCGCCATGGTGCGCAGCAGTTGGTGTCGCCAGAGAAACCGGAGTCCTTCCGCGATGTCGGCACGCAGGCCGGTCGGCGCTTCCCGTTCGACCCGGAAGCGGCCCCGGATGAGCAGCAACGCCGCGACCGCGACCGCCCACAGCCCCGCCGGCCCCGCCACCGCCAACGCCAAGCTCGCGGAGACCAGGAACCCCGCCAGGGGCGGGCCAACGAACTGGTTGGCCGTCAACTCGACCGCGTGCAGTCGCCCGTTGGCGCGCGGCAGCGCAGCCCGCGACACCACCTGCGGCAGGATCGACTGGGCCGAGGTGTCGTAGAGCGTCTCGGCGACGCCGGCGCCGAACGCGACCGCGTAGAGCAGCCAGATCGACGCCGCGTCCAGGGCCGCGGCCAGCGCCATCGCACCGAACAACACCGCGCGCACCGTGTTGGCGGCCACCATCACCTGGCGGCGGTCCAGCCGGTCGGCCAGGGCGCCGGCCGGCAGCGCGAAAAACAGCCACGGCAGGCTGAACGCCATCGCCACCCCGGCCACCAGCATCGGCGAACCCGTCAAGGTGACCGCGACCAGCGGCAACCCGAGCTTGACGACCCCGTCCGCGAGGTTCGACGCCGCGGACGCGGACCACAACTGCCAGAACGGGGTGCCCAGCTTCTCGGCGTCCCGACGCGGAGCAGCCAGGTGGCTTTCTGGGCCAGGCGTTGTCTGTTCATCCGTTCGGGAAGTCACCCCGGGATGCTCTCAAAGCGGCACACATTTCGCTGTCCCAGCAGCGAGAGCGGCCTACTCGAAGGTCACCCGCAGTTGACGCAGCAGGCCGCCGTAGTCCTCGTCGTCGTCCCCGATGAAGATCGGAAGTGAGCCGGCGACCAGCCCCACGCCTTCGACCTTGAGGCCCGAGCTGCGCGCCAGTTGCCGGGGCGGCTCGACCGGACGCAGCCGCGCGCCGATGCGTCCGGCCTCCCGGACCGTCGCCGCCCGGTACACCGCGCTGTCAAAGGGGCCGAGGTCACCCGGGTCGTACGCGGACGAGACGTAGATGTTGCCCCACCGGTCGATGTCCATGCCGGAGGCGGGTCGCCCGTCCGGTGGTTCGGGTGCCGTGAAGGGGACTGAGGTCCAGCGCCGGCCAAACCTGATCTCGCCGTCCTCGTACACCTTCAGGCGGGTCATGTTGATGAAGGTGGTGTCCCGGCCCTCGGCGCGCTCGGCGTAGAGGAAGTAGTCCTCTCCACGGATCGTCGCCACGGCCGTCGCCTCGACATTCACCAGCGGCTCGGGCGTCTCGGGCCACGGCACCGCGCTCACGATCTCGACGTTGAGGTCCCGGTCCCACCGAGCGAGGTAGATCGTGGGGTCGGGGTCGTCGCCGTCGGCGTTGCTCTCCGCCAGCAGGGCCGCGTTCCGGCCGGGCAGCCGGGCGATACTCTCGAGATCATTCGGCATACCACGACCGGGAAAGTCGACATCGAGCTCGTCAACGATGATCCCGTTCGGATCGACGGGCGTCCGCACGATCGAGAGTCGCGGCAGGTCACGCTCGGCATCGTTGTCCCGAGTGTCGTGGCAGACCAGGAAGACCTCCTGCACCACCCCGTCGCTCTCCTCGGTGGTGAGCCAGGCGATGCCGCTGAACTCGCGGGGCGCCCGGATCTCAAGCCGCTCGGTCGAGGAAGCGTCACCCGCGTCGCGGGCCGCTGGGCTGTCCGCCCCGTGTTGGAGCTGCGCCGAACCCGGGGCGGCGGGCGCGAGCAGGCTCAGTCCGGTGGCGACCGGCAGCAGCCCGCAGGCGATGAACCGACGGCGAATCATTCGTCCCCCTCCACCGGGCGGGCACGACCGCCGGACCCGCTAGGGACAAAAGTAAAATCGTTCTCACCTTCTTGCGGGACGTTTCTCCCCCGCTACCACCTTGGTGTCGGCTCACTGGCCCGGTGCGAGTTCCCGCAGGTCCGCCGGGCTCACCTCATGAGCGTCGGGGCCCGGATCTCCCCACTCATCCCGCTTCGCGAGCAGTTGCGCGGCGAGTTCCTGCGCACCCACCAAGGAGTGGTACTCCGCCGAGCCACACTGGATAGCGTTCGCGAGCGGCACCTCGGTGGCGTCCTCGATGGAGCGCAGCCCGGCGGCGATGACCTCCGCCAGGTCGTCGAAACTCCATCGGCCAACCGTCCAGACGTACACGCCGGTCATGCAGCCCATCGGCGCGACATTCATGATCGTGGGGTGATGCTGGCGTACGTAGGTGCCGAGAAAGTGTTCGAGTGAGTGCATGACCGGGCCTGGCACCTGGGTCACGTTCGGCTGCGCCACCCGGAAGTCCCAGAGCGCGACCGGCTGGCTCGTGCCCGGCACCGTCTGCTCGTTGACGATCCGCAGGTAGGGCGGCACGACGTACCGATGATCCAAGTCGTGTGACTGCGGCATAACCAGGACTCCTAGGTCACTCCCGAGGCGGACTCGCCCCCAGCCTAGGAGGAATGCGCGCTCATCCTGACCGCTTCCGGTCAAGCCGGTCGCCGCTCCGGACAACCTCCGAAACCAAACTGGCCATGTCGGTAGCGCTGCCGACGGGAAGAGCCGGGCTGGCCGCCGCGCCGGTCAGCGCGGTCAGCACCGGTGCCAGCTCGGCGGCGGTGGTGACATAGGTGGTGAGCCCGGCCTCGGCGAGCAGCTGCGCATTGGCCCGGCCATGCCCGGAGATCGGCCGATAGGTGACGGTGGGGAGCCCACCGGCCAGCGACTGCTGAAAGGTGAGCCCGCCGGCGTTCTCCACCACCACATCAACCGCCCGCATCAGGGCGGGCATGTCCTCGACCCAGCCCAGGACATGTCCGGGAAAGGCACTCAGGCGCTGACGCAGCCGGACGTTGCGCCCACACGCCACGACGGGGGTGACGCAGCCGGCGGCGAGCACATCCCGAGCGGTACGGGCCACGTCGCCCACCCCCCAGGAGCCAGCGACGATCAACGCCAGTCGCTCCTGCTCGGGCAGGCCGAAACGGGCCCGAGCCGTACGCTGGCAGGCCGTTGCCGACGCCGCGAACTCGGCGGAGATCAGCGGATTGACCACCCGGACATCAGCTGCCCCACGTGCCGCCGCCTGCCGCTGTGTCCCGTCGTGAACGACGCAGTAGGTGTCCACACCCGGCGAGATCCAGATCGGGTGGACGACGAAATCCGTGACGTAGCTGAGCACCGGCACGGTGAGCTGCCCCGTCCCGCGCATCGGGCCGAGTAGCTGGTTGGCGAACGGGTGTGTCGTCACCACCAGGCAGGTGTCCGCCGATATCCGCGACAGCATCCGCGGTACGGCCGCCCGCAGCGCGGCCCGGAACGCCCGGACCATCAGCGACGACCGGTCCGTGAACCGGAAGAGCGCGTCGTAGCTCCAGGGAAACCGCTGGAGCATGGTGCGATAGCCCTCCCGGACGAGCCGGTGCAGCGGCCGGGGCAGGGCCGCGAAGAAGTTGAGCTGCTCCACGACGACTCCGTCGCCGGCGAGCCGGGCGGCGAGTTCGGCCGCGGCGGCGTCGTGTCCCGCGCCGATGTCGGCGGAGACAACCAGGATCCGCAGCCGACCCGGGCCGCCGCCGGGGTCGTCACGACCGGCACCAACCGGGGACGTACCGGCGGCAGCCGGGGACGTACCGGCGGCAGCCGGGGACGTACCGGCGCGCGGACTTCTCCCGCCCGGCCGTGGCTTCACCGGTTGCGGTTACCCACCCGGTACGTCGCCATGCCCCGGTCGTGCCCGGACCGGCGTGCGCCACGCCCCGGGCTCCCGGCGGTCTCGGTCTCCCCGTGTGCGCCGAGCGTCCCGATTGTCAGCTCCCGCTCCCGGGCCCAGCTCACCAGGCGAGGCAGGATGGCCAAGGCACCTCGCCAGGCACCCGGGCTGGCAGCATGATCCGAGTCATGCAGCAACAGCGTGCCGCCGCCGTCGAGGTCCTGCACGATGGTCTCCCAGATCGCCGCCGGCGACCGGGTCGCGTCCCAGTCGCGTCCCCAGGCGGTCCAGAGGCGGGGGGTCAGGCCCAGCCGCCGGCACGCCAGCAGCGCCGACACCGTCAGCACCCCGTACGGCGGCCGGTACCACAACGGCGAGGCTCCGGTGACCGCCGCGACGGTGTCCCGAGCGCGGGCGATATCGGCGTAGGTCGCGGCAGGCGATCGGCACAGCAGGTTCCGGTGCTCCCATCCGTGCACCGCGAGCTCATGCCCGGCCGCCGCCATCTCCCGACCGAGTCCGGGATCGCGGTCGAGCAGGGTGCCGAGCAGAAAGAACGTCGCCCGCACGTCGGCGCGCGCCAACACCCGCAGAAACCGGGCGGTAGAGACCCGACTCGGCCCGTCGTCGAAGGTCAACGCGATCCGACTGGCCGCACCCACCCCCGCCAGCCGGGGCCAGCACCGGCGCCGCAGCACACCGCTGGCGGCGACCACCGGCAGCGCGTGCACCACCGCCCCGCCCGCGACGACCGCGGCCGTCCCCGCCAACCAACGCCGAAGTTCGGGCCCCCCGACCCGGACGCCACCTGCCCCGACGCCACCTGCCACGGCGTTCCGTTACCCGCTTGGGACTCCGCTACCCGCTTCGGAAAGGAGCACCGCTCCCGGCTGGGCGGCCTTGCGGTGATCGTCGTAGGCGGGCCAGCCAGCCGTCGGCCCAGTCGAGATGTGGACAACCTGTGTTCACGCACCGGGGGCAGGTCCGTCCTCCCCAGTGGCTACGGATGATCATTTCGATTCCGCGAAACACCAGGTCCAGTTCCAGGTCTCCCGGCTCGAAGGCGCTGGTTGTGGGATGTTCGGGTTCCGCCCGCCAGCACCAGTGCACAAACCTCTCCCTGAGGTCCGGTCTGGTGCCGTTGAGCCGGGATAGCTGATCAGATGCCTCGGCCAGGAGCTTGCCCTGGTGGGCCAGGAGGGCTGACCTCCGGCCGCGATATTCGGCCAGCAACGCGAGCCGCGCGGGCTGGCAGGGCCAGTCGGCGCCGCAGGCCCGGCACCGCCACAGCGGGCGCATGGGGTCGTGTGCCTTTCTCCTCACGGCCAGCTCCCGCGTGTGTGGTGGTCACGTAGGCAGCGCTTGAGGTCACCACAGCGGGGGCACCAACTGCCCGAACGGCTCTTGGTCACCAGGCCCAGGACCACCCCAACGACGAGCCCAACGACTACGGCAATAGCAACGACGACCATTGACGTCTCCTCAGTCTCGCCTGTCGACGCTCTGGGCAGGCGGCCGGTGCGCGGTCACCAGCGGCCCCCGTTTGCCCGCCACTGCTGGGCCGGAGTAAGCCAACCGACGCGGCCTACCTGGGGATTGGCGACGGTGGGTTGAGTCATCCACGCCGGCAGGTTGGCTGGTCGTTTCGGGTGGAAGGCACTAGCGCACGCCGCGTTCGGGGTGGTGGTACCGGTGGCGTCCAACGGTGCGGGGCGGCGGCAGCGGCGAAGTAGCCAGCGAACCATGGTCTGTTCCCCTCTCAGATCAGGCAAAGACCGGGAGTACGAGGTATCGCACTAACTCCCGGGGGGTTCGGTTTGTTTGCGCATGGTGACCGAACTCCACTCGACTATCGCAGTGATACTCTCGCGACACAAGTATCACGATTGCTTTCTGTTCCACTGGCCTCGCGCTGCCGTCCTGCTGACCCCCAGCGCCAACGGTGCGGTCTCAGGCTGAGACAATGTGGGTGTGGCCAGGGATTACGAGGAGAGGAACATGCCCACTCCAGCCCCAGCAGCTGGCCCGACCGTGGTCCGCCGCCAACTCGGCCGGCAACTGCGCCGGCTACGCGACACCACCCGCGCATCGGTTGACGAGGTAGTCGCGCATCGGCGGCTCGGCATCAGTCGAGCGAAGTTGTTCAAGATGGAGGCCGGACGGCACCCGGTCAAGCCCCAAGATGTCGCGGTGCTGTGTGCGCACTACCAGGCATCGGCGGACGAAACCGAGCAGCTGACCGCGCTCGCATTGGCGACGGGCGGTCAGAGCTGGTGGCACGTCTACGGCGACGATGTCCCGGAGTGGTTCAGCCTCTACTTGGAGATCGAGCCCGCTGCGGCCATGATCCGGACCTACGAGTCCGAACTGATCCCGGGTCTGCTGCAGACGCCCGAGTACGCGCGCGCCGTCTACCAGGCGCGCAACCCCGACGACAGCGACTACGAAATCGAAAGTCGTGTCTCGCTAAGGATCAGCCGCCAGGCGATCCTCACGCGGGCCGACCCCCAACCACCGGCCTTGCATGTCGTACTCAACGAGGCGGCGGTGCGGCGCGAGGTCGGCGGGTCGGATGTGATGGCCGAGCAAATCACCAGGCTGCGTCAGGTGGCAACCCGGCCCAACACCAACATCTCGGTCCTACCGCTCGCAGGTGGCGCGCACGCCGCGATGGAGTCCGCGTTCGTGATCCTGGACTTTCCGGACCCTGCGGAGGACCCGTCAGTTGTCTATCTCGACTCGCCCAGCTCCGCCGCATACCTGCAAAAGGGCGTCGAGATCGCCCGGTACGAAACGATATTCAGGCTTGTCTGCTGCCAAGCCGTTCCGATCCTGGAGTATCAGCCATGACTCAGCTCCGCGAATACCGTAAAAGCACCCGATCTGGGGGATCCGGTGGCAATTGTGTCGAATGGGCGCACACAGCCCATACGGTTTACATTCGGGACAGCAAAGACCCGGCTGGACCGGAGCTGGCCGCCACCTACCCCGAGTGGGAAGACCTCATCCGGGCGGTGGGGGCGGGCCACGAGCACCCATGGGTCATCCAGCTACCCAGCGGCGTCCAGGTCTGCAAGGACGGGCAGGAGTTGCGGTTCACGTCGGCAGAGTGGACCGCGTTCCGTGCAGGGATCAACGATGGAGAATGTGCACCGGTAGGCGTATAGACCTGGTCGCGCTGTTGTTCGGTCCGGAGGCGTGGCAGGCGTTCGTTACGCACGCCCGGCGCGGACAAGCACTTAAGCCCTCCAGCGCTGGCGTGCTGGAGGGCTTAAGCATGCCCGGCCCTCGATGTCAGGTATCACCCCTCGTGAGCACGGTCATCGGCCTCGGTCGGCAAAGGTCAAACCGGTTGACGGCACGGTCAGAATTCGGAGATGCGCGCCTTCCAGGAACTGGTTGACGAGGCAGCAGCGGCGGACGTGTCCGGCTGGAGCTTCAACTGGCTCGACGGCCGGGCCACCGAGCAGCGACCGCCCTGGCGCTACTCACGCCTGCTCGCGTCCCGGCTGCCCCACTCCCCCTCGGCGTTGGATATCGACACCGGCGGCGGGGAGGTCATCGCCGCCGTGCCACAACTGGCCTCCCGGATGGTGGTCACCGAGGGCTGGCCACCGAACGTGGAGCGCGCCCGGGCGCTGCTACAGCCCCGCGGCGTCGCGGTCGTCGCAGTCGAACCGGGACGATCGTTACCCTTCGCCGACGCCAGCTTTTCACTGGTGACCAGCCGCCACCCCGTCCGCCCCGACTGGTCCGAGATCGCCCGGGTGCTCAAGGATGGCGGTGTCTACCTCACCCAACATGTTGGACCCGCCTCCCCGTTCGAACTCATCGAGTACTTCCGCGGCCCCCTGCCCCACCAGCGTTTCGCTCGTGACCCACGCCGGGAGGTCGCCGCCGCGCGGAGCGCCGGGTTGAAGATCGTGGAGCTGCGCACCGCCCGCTGCCGGATGGAGTTCTTCGACATCGGCGCGGTCGTCTACACCCTGCGCAAGTGCGCCTGGTGGGTACCCGACTTCACCGTGGAGCGGCACCGCGGCCGACTCGAACGGCTCGACGCCCACATCCGTACCCACGGTTCCTTCGTCGCGCACTCCACCCGAACCCTGATCGAGGCCAGCCGCGTACTCAACCGAAGGACACGAAAGTGATCGGACCCAGGATCGGTGCCGGGCGGGAGGCGGACGTACACACGTGGCGCGACGACGCGATCATCAAGCTGTACCGCCCCGGGCTGCCCGGACACCGCGCCGAGGCGAGAGCGCTGGCCACGCTGGCCGAGCATGGTTTCGCCCCAATACTGCACGACACAGTGGAGTGGGATGGGCGCGTCGGCCTGGTGCTGGAACGCCTGCACGGGGCGGACATGCTCACCCTGTTGCCGCGACAGCCGTGGCGGATCCTCGGCATGGCCCGCACGCTGGCCGCCACCCACCTCGCCGTACACCAGGTGGCGGCCCCCGCCGAACTGCCCGAACTCCGCTCGGTCCTGGCCGCCCGCATCACCGATGCCACCATGCCGACGCGGCTCCGGGACCACACGCTGCGGCTACTCGACGACCTACCCGAGGGGGACCGCCTCTGCCACGGGGACTACCACCCCGGCAACCTCATGCTCGCCGCAGATCGAGCCGCGGTCATCGACTGGCCCAACGCGATGCGCGGCGACCCCGCAGCCGACCATGCCCGGACGAAGCTGCTCCTGCGCTACTCCGCTCCACTGCCGGAGATACCGCCGGTTCTTCGTACACTGGTCACGAGCAGCCGGTCGATGTTCGCCCGCCGCTACGCACGCGCCTACCGTGCTGGCGCGGCACGGCAGCCCCGGCAGGTTGACTCCTGGCTGGCGGTGCAGGCCGCGGCTCGCCTCGCGGAGGGCATCGCGGTCGAACGAGCCACCCTCATCGCTCTCCTTGAGCGCCTTCGTCCCCAGACCACGCGGTAACGGGCGGCATTCCCCTGCGGCTTCGACGGCACGGCACCGCCTGCCTACCCCTTCACGCAGACCACCTGCTTGAGGTGCGCTACCACCTCGACCAGGTCGGTCTGCTGCGCCATCACGGCCTCAATGTCCTTGTACGCGCCGGGCACGGATATGTGATCCTTCGGACCTTGGACTCGTTTGGATACGGTTCCGTCAAGGGCGGCACGCTCTAACCCTTCTGGCTCGGCAGCAGGAGTTGGGCGTCGTCGACCACCGACGGGAGGTCGACTCGCCGGGTCCGGCACGCAAAGTGTTCTGGTTGACCACAGGGGGTGGCGGGAGTTCGAACGCCTGGTGAGCGAGTGGCGCCGACTCGGCGCCACCGTCGCGTCGGCGCTGCCCTCCCCAACTGCTGAGATGGAGAAGAAGTGAGCTACTACGGCAGCCTTGCGTTCTACCTTCGACTTCGGAGGATCGCCGAGCCTAAGATCGTCGAGATCTTGCGGGAGGTGCGCGAGCTCTCCCGGGCATCGGGTCAGGCGCCGGAGCAGCAGTTCGGGCCGGCCGGGGCCTACGCCGAGAAGTTCCCCAAGGGCACGGTTCGGTCGTTGCCCACACGGTTGGCCATCGGCTGCCTGGTGATTGCGATCGCGATCACCGCCGTCGACTTCATCTTGACGATGACGCGCGAGATACACCTGCAGGTGGGCTCAGTGCGAGTGATCTTCATACTACTCGCTATCCAGGTCGTGGTCGTGATCGCAGCCATCATTGCCGACCACCGGGTGCCGCCGGAGTTCCGCCCCGCCAGCGAGGTCAGCAGTTGATAGCCATCACCGACATCTGCAAGGACTTCGGCCGGCGGGCAGCGGTACAGGACGTGAGCTCTACCTGTGCCCCCAGCACCATTCCCGGGCACCTCGGTCCGAATGGTGCGGGCAAGTCCACCATCCTCAAGATGCTGTTGGGGCTTCGACCGCACCGCGCCGTCTGGCTGACCTTGGTTGTATCAACCACTTGACACAACCAAGGCGTCCCGGCATCCTCACTTGTATCAGTTGCTTGATACAAGTGGGTGTCATCGTGGTTGATGCATGGATTGTGGGGCTCCTGCTGGTGCCGCTGCTCGGCATCGCGCTGGCCGGCCCGTCCGCGGCGGGCGAGCCCGCAACCGAGCACATCCGACGCACCACCCGCCGCTGGCGGTGGGCCGGCCTGGCCCTCGGGGCGGCGGTCGCCGCCGTCGCCGCCGGCTACGACCCGCTGGGACGCGGCGTCCTGCTGGCCGCACCCCTGTTCGGGCTCTGCGTGCTGGCCGGAGTGGTGGCGGGAGAAAGCCGGGTCGTCGCGCGCCCCGCCGGCAGCACCCGCCAGGCCGCTCTGGAAAGCCGGCAGGTCCGCCACTACCTGCCCCGCCGACCGTTCCGGGCGGTGGCCGCCGCCGGCACCGCGCTAGCCGTCCTACTGGCCGCTACCACCGCCGCTGGCTCCGCCGACGACCTCGGCCGCGCCGGCCGCGCCCTGGCCTACGACTGCGGCGACTTCGCCGGCGCCCACGGCCCATGGGCCGGCTCCTTCTACAGCCTCCCACTCGCCCCGCTGGTCGGCCTCGGCGTGCTGATCGCCGCGCTGGCGATGCACCGGCTCGTCGGGCGTCCGCGCCCGCAGGCCCCCGCCGGTGACTTGGTGCGCGACGACGCCGAGCGGCGCCACTCCGCCACCGCCGTCACCGGCGCTTGCGGCCTGCTGGTCACCATCCCGCTCATCGGGATCAGCCTGGTCACCGCAGCCGGACTGCTGTCCAGCCCGTGCCGGCCCCTGTGGTGGACGGCTGCGGCCTGGGGGCTGTTCCTGCTCGTCCCGGCCTGGACCGTCCTGCTTGCCTGGAGCTCCGTCGCCGTCCTTCGCCCCGGCCCCCGCCACGATCGGCCCGCCCCGGTGTCGGCGTGAGCACCCCGACCCTGCGGGTCGACACGCAGGACCCCACGCCCCCATACGAGCAGCTGCGCCGGCAACTGTCCGAGTTGATGCGCACCGGAGCGCTCAAACCCGGCGACCGCCTGCCACCGCTGCGGCAGCTCGCCGGCGACCTCGGCTTGGCCGTCGGCACCGTGGCCCGCACCTACCGCGAGTTGGAGGCCGCCGGGCTGGTCCGGTCCCGACGCGGCGGCGGCACCCGCGTCACGGACCAGGCGACCACGCCACCCGCTGACGGACACCGCCAAGCGCTCGACCGGCACGCGGCCGCCTACCGGCGACAGGCACAGCTGCTCGGCGCCGACCGGGAAACCGCCCTCGACGCCGTACGCCGCGCCTGGCCCACCGACGCGTGACACGAATCAGGCCCCGCCGCACCGGGAACAACTCGCGTCATCAGACGATGATCATGGACGCAGGTCTCGCTGCCAGCACCATGCTCGGCGTGACTCTGCGGCAGTGATCAGGTACCAGTGCCGAGCCACCGTTGCCAGAAGGGACCTGGCGGTACGCCGGCTCGGCGCGAACACTGGAACACTACGATCATGAAGGTGAGCGCCGTCCTGATATTCCTCCATCAAACGCTCGGTGACTGGTGGGTGCCACGGCCCGGCGGCTAGCCGTGGACCGATCAGCATGCCTGGGTCCACTCCCGGAGCCAAGAAAGCCAACGTGAGGGCCTCACGCCGCCCTTCAGCACCATCCGAATTGAACGAAATGCCCGTTTCGTCCTCGACCGGATAGCAATCCTACTAGCGAGTAGTCAAAGGAAGTCCCAACGAAACAAGCACGCGGTTAAATTTGCACTGCATGGCGTTAAGCCTCACCTTAGCTCTACGTGCGGCACGTCGACCCCCTGCGTCCATGTTGAACCCCATGCCGTAGCATGCGACCGCCGCAGGGCTTTCAAAAAGCCGTCGGTGAACCCCTTCCCTACCCCCTTAGGATTGTCATGGTCAGAATCAGATTCGCGGTGTCTCGGATGATCGAGGCAGCCCTCATTATCCTGGGCGTGTGTACCTTCGCCTTGGATAGTATGCTCTACATCGCACTCTGGAACTTCGTCGGAATACTCTACCTCGCAATCCGCATCCGTCGCCTTCGGAGCAAGAGAGGATTGGATGACGGTGATGCGTGGCTCAAGCGAACCTTGGGACCCCGCCTCGGCCTGCTGTTTACCATCTTCGCGAGCCTGGTCGGAATCACCGCAGGCCTCTCGATTGTGATGGGCGACGACAACAGCGAAGAAACACTGATAGCCAAGATAATCGGCGTTCCCACCGTACTGCTCGCCTGGGGAATCCTTCATTTTGGCTATGCGGAACGGTACGCGCAGAGCTATTATGCCGCCCTGCCGACACAAACACTCGTCTTCCCCAACACGGATCGACCAAGCTTCATTGACTTTACCTATATGTCGTTCAGTATCGGCGCGACGTTTGCGCTCCCGGACGTAGAAACGCAAACTTCGACGGTCCGGCTCCGGGTGCTCTCACACGCCATCCTGTCCTTCCTCTACAACACTGCGACCCTCGGTATTGTCGTTAGCGTCATCACCAGCTAACGCTTCGGTCGTCGGCGGCCCGGGCCGATTCGGCGTTGCCATTCGGTTCGGCCCGGGTCTCGCTGTTCAAGATGTGGTTGTAGCGACGCCGCACCCTGGTCAGGACCAGTCCGGCCACTGAGTGATGAGGGGTCCGGTCGCTCTACAGTTGACCCATGCCGTCGCTCGCCGCACCCGCACTGCCGCGCGGCTCGATGGCGGCGCTGGCCCAACCCGAGCTCCCCGCCCAGGATCTGTTGCTTCGCCCGTGGCAGCCGTCAGATCGGCGTACGGTCGTGGCCGGCTACGCCGACCCGGCCATTCGGCGCTGGCACTGCCGCTCGATGACCGACGACGAAGCCGGTGACTGGATAGCCGCCTGGTCCCGCCGGTGGAGCGGGGAGACCGGTGCCGGTTGGGCGGTGCTGGCTGCGGGACATGTCGTAGGGCAGATCAGCCTGCGCCGGGTAGACCTCGCCGAGGGCTTGGCGGAGGTGTCGTACTGGGTACTGCCGTCGGCACGAGGTCGCCGGGTTGCCCCCCGCGCGTTGTCCGCGGTTACCGCCTGGTCCTTCGCCACCCTCCGGCTACACCGTGTCGAACTCTGCCACTCGACGGTGAACCTTGCGTCCTGCCGGGTCGCGCGGTACGCCGGCTTCACGTTGGAAGGCACGAAACGCAGCGAGGCCCGCCACACCGACGGCTGGCACGACATGCACCTCCACTCCCGCCTCGACCACGACCTGTGAACGTCGGCCTGCCTGAGAGCTTTCGTCGATGCCATCGCCACCACTGAAGGTGACCCCGGTGACCGAGGTTGAGCAACCGGCCTCGACAGCTCCGCCGGAGCGCCTCGACCGTCGGCTCAACGCAGCATTCTGGCGGTTGTTCGGCGCGACGGCGGCCTCGAACCTCGCCGACGGGATCAGCCGAGCGCTCGTACCGTTGCTGGCGGCCACCCTGACCCCCGTGATCCGGTCCTCCGGCACCGGGCCGAATTATTGATATAGAAACGCGCTGTCTTCGGTACCACCGCCGGTCACGCCCGACAGGCGCCGGGCCGGCAGGGTCAGGACCAGCACGACCGCGAGCACCGGAATCGCCGCAGCGATGAGAAAGGCCGTGCCGGCGTTGGTGTGGCTGACCAGCACGCCGCCGAGAGCGTAGCCGCCGGCGCCGCCGAGACCGGTCGCGGAAGCGAGCCACGTGAACGCCTCGGTCCGGCAGCGTGCGGGCGCTAGAAGACCGCAGATCGTGGCCAGCGTGGTCGCTGCCGGTGAGATCGCGAGTCCGGCCAGGAACATCAGGGGATAGAGGGCCGCGAGGTTCTGACCAGTCAACAAGGTGCAGAATCCGAGGCCGGTCAGGCCCAGTAGGACTCCGCACTGCCGCTGGATACCTCCGGGCCAGTCCCGCGTGCCGAACGCGAGCCCTCCCGCCACGCTCCCGGCCGCCCAGACCGCCAACAACACTCCCGCTGCGGACGTCGACCCGAGCTCGGTGGCGCGGGCGATGATCCCGACCTCGATGAACCCGACCGCCGCCATCTGCATCGCCACGATGAGTAGTAGGGGAGCAAGGGCCAACAACCCGCGGTCCAGCAACCTGCGGCTTCGGGTGGTCGCCCGAATCTGCTCACCCTTCGACCAGCCCGCCAGGGCGACGAACAGCCCGGTGCCGACCAGACTCACGACGACAGCGATAAGCAGCGCGGTCATGGGCGACGCCACTACCACTAGTGCGGCGACGAGCGCGGGACCCGCGATGAACATGACCTCCGTGCCGATCGTGTCCAGGCTCAGGGCACTGGTCCGCTCACTCGGCTTGCCGAAGCTGCGGATGAACACGGAGCGGATAGCCGCACCCAGCGGCGGGGTCGACCCGCCAGCGACCGCTGCGAGCGGCCAGATGAAGGGCGTGGGCACCACGACGAGGGCGATGATGCCCGCCGCATTGATCGCCGCCGCGATGACCAACACGTACGACCCCCGGCGGTCGACCATCCGGCCGATGACGACGAAGCCGAAACTCGCGGTAACCGCGTAGATGGCCACAACCGCACCCCCTGCTCCTAACCCGCCGAGGTGTTCTTGGGCGAACAGGAGCAACGCGAGCGGGACCATGGTCTGGGTGAGGCGTGCGATCAGCGAGCCGAGGAACGCCCACCGAATCGTCCGGTGCGCGACCACCACGAGGTACCGACGCATTCCGACGGGGACGGCCACCGGCGGCGCGGAGGTCTGGTCCGGGGCGGAGGTCTGGTCCGGGGCGGAGGTCTGGTCCGGCGCGGAGGTCTGGTCCGGGGCGGCACTCAAGACTGCCTTCCCCCGGGCATGCTTTGCGGGAACCCGTAGAGGATCAGCCGGACGGGCTCCTGCGCCTCCGAGGACGCCAGTTCGGCGCGGCGCACATGCTGCCGGGTGACCGACTCCACTTCCCGCCCCCAGGCGGACAACTCGGCGGGCGACATCAGCGCGGTGCGGCTGTGCATCGTCACCGACGAGTTCCACCCGGCGTGCCGCTCGTCGTGCACGGCCACGAACTCCTGCAACAGAGCCTGGTCCCGGTGCAGCCGGGCGCGCATGAACTGCTCCTGCGCCAGCTCCACTTCCGGGTCATCTGTCGGCACGTCCGCCAAGGGCACGTCGGTCTCCCAGGTCGCCCGTCGCCAGGGGCGCTCCCGAAGGCTGGCTCCCTCCACCACGGCCGGCTCGACCAGGCCCTGCGCGGCGAGGGTACGCAGGTGGTAGGAGCAGGTCTTGGGGGTGAGGCCCAGCAGCGTGGCACTTTCACTCGCCGTCAGCGTGTCCCGGACCCGAAGCAAGTCGAGGAGAGCCAGGCGCGTCGGATGTGCCAACGCCCGCAGTCCCTCCAGCGTGGTCACCGCTCGAATTGTGGAAGACATGTTCCGGAACACTAGTTCCCAAGCTGTCGGGCAGCAAGGGATGGACGGGTCAGCCTCGATTCGTCAGCCGGGCCCCGCTTCCGGTCTCACCGATTCGGCTTGACCGTTTTGTCCGTCTCTGGCGAGTATGGCCTGCCCCGTCACGCTGCGGACGCGCAAAATCCCAGAGCCCCGGTTAACGGCCTTCAGGCCGGTAGCGGCAGGGGTTGGTGGTCAGGTCGGTGACCGCAGCAGCCAGATACCGACGCCGCATAGGGACCCCAGGGCAAGCTGATCGGGTACTATCTGACTCTCGGGTCGAGAGGCGCTGCGACGGGCAGAGCCCGCCACGCTCGGCCCTGATCTCCTCAACAAGGGCGCCTCCGAGCTTTGGAGGCGGCTGCTTGAGCGCGATATTGAGCCAGAAAGGCACGGCATCGTCGCTGCGGCAGCTGATGTCGCAGCGGGTTCTGGTGCTGGACGGCGCTTGGGGCACGATGCTGCAGGCCGCGAAGCTCACCGCCGCGGACTATCGAGGCGACCTGATCGTCGACCATCCGCAGGACGTCAATGGCGATCCCGACCTGCTCAACCTCACCCGGCCTGACGTCATTCTGGACGTACACCGGCAGTATCTGGCCGCCGGCGCCGATATCACCACCACCAACACCTTCACGGCGACGAGCATCGGCCAGGCCGACTACGGGCTCCAGTCACTGGTTCGGGAGATGAACGTTCAGGGTGCGCGGCTGGCCCGGCAGGCGGCGGACGAGTTCGGTGGCCGATTCGTGGCCGGCTCGATCGGGCCGCTGAACGTGACGCTGTCGCTGTCGCCGCGGGTCGAGGACCCGGCGTACCGCGCCGTCGACTTCGACGAGGTGCGCGCGGCGTACGCGGAGCAGATCTCGGCCCTGGCCGAAGGCGGCGTCGACCTCCTGCTGATCGAGACGATCTTCGACACGTTGAACGCGAAAGCGGCCATCGCCGCAGCTCGTGAGGTCGCGCCGCAGCTGCCGCTGTGGATTTCCGTGACCATCGTCGACCTCAGCGGCCGGACCCTGTCGGGGCAGACCGTGGAGGCTTTCTGGCGCTCGATCGAGCGGGCCGATCCGCTGGTCGTTGGCGTGAACTGCTCGCTGGGCGCGGCCGAGATGCGCCCGCATGTCGAGGAGCTTTCCAAGATCGCCAAAGCCTACGTGGCGTGTCACCCCAACGCCGGTCTGCCGAACGCTTTCGGCGGCTACGACCAAACGCCGGAGGAAACCGCCGGCCTGCTCGGCGATTTTGCCGCGGCCGGCTTGCTCAACATCGCTGGCGGCTGCTGCGGCACCTCACCGGAGCACATCGCCCGGATTGCCGCCGCCGTGGCCGACACCCCGCCACGGACGGTTGCCGCCCCACCTGAAGCCACCCGGTTCAGTGGGTTGGAACCGTTCGCGATCGGACCGGACACCGGGTTCGTGATGATCGGTGAGCGCACCAACGTCACCGGCTCGGCCAAGTTCCGTCGGCTCATCGAGTCGGACGACTATCAGGGCGCGGTCGACGTGGCCCTGGAGCAGGTCCGCGGCGGCGCCAACCTGCTCGACGTCAACATGGACGCGGACCTGCTCGACAGCGAGCGCGCCATGACGACCTTCCTCAACCTTATCGCCACCGAGCCCGAGGTCGCCCGGATCCCGGTCATGATCGACAGCTCGAAGTGGACGGTGCTCGAAGCCGGCCTCAAGTGCGTGCAGGGCAAGGGCGTGGTCAACTCCATCAGCCTCAAGGAAGGCGAGGAGTCGTTCCTGGCCCAGGCCCGCCGGATCCACGACTACGGTGCCGGCGTGGTGGTGATGGCCTTCGACGAGCAGGGCCAGGCCGACACCACCGAACGCAAGGTCTCCATCTGCGCCCGGGCCTACGATCTACTCGTCGAGCAGGTCGGGTTCGCGCCGGAGGACATCATCTTCGACCCGAACGTCCTCGCGGTCGCCACCGGCATCGCCGAGCACAACGGGTACGCGAAGGCGTTCATCGACGCCCTCCCGCTGATCAAGGCGCGCTGCCCGGGTGCCCGCACCAGCGGCGGCATCTCCAACCTGTCATTCTCCTTCCGCGGCAATGACGTGGTTCGCGAGGCGATGCATTCGGCGTTCCTGTTGCACGCTGTCCGCGCCGGGTTGGACATGGGCATCGTCAACGCCGGCCAGCTCGCCGTGTACGCCGACATCCCCGCCGACCTCGTCGAACTCGTCGAGGACGTGATTTTCGACCGGCGCCCGGACGCCACCGACCGCCTGGTCACCTTCGCGTCGACCGTCACCGGTTCCGGCACGAGGCGCGCGGTCGACCTTTCCTGGCGCGAGGCGCCGGTGCACGAGCGGCTGTCGTACGCGCTGGTCCACGGCATCGTCGACTTCATCGAAGAGGACACGGAGGAAGCCCGGCAGGGCGTTGACCGGCCCCTCAACGTCATCGAGGGTCCGCTGATGGACGGAATGAAGATCGTCGGCGACCTGTTCGGCGCCGGCAAGATGTTCCTGCCGCAGGTGGTCAAGAGCGCCCGGGTCATGAAGCGCTCGGTCGCCTACCTCGAACCGTTCATGGAAGCCGAGAAGGAGCAGGCCCGCCTGGAGGGCCGGATCGACCCCGGCCGCGGGCAGGGCAAGGTCGTACTGGCGACCGTGAAGGGCGACGTGCACGACATCGGCAAGAACATCGTCGGCGTGGTCCTGGGCTGCAACAACTACGAGGTCATCGACTTGGGCGTGATGGTTCCGGCCAGCCGGATTCTGGACACGGCCGTCGCCGAGGGCGCCGACGCCATCGGCCTGTCCGGCTTGATCACGCCATCGCTGGACGAGATGGTCGCCGTCGGCGCCGAGATGCAGCGCCGCGGACTCAAGATGCCCCTGCTGATCGGCGGGGCCACCACATCGCGTCAACACACCGCCGTGCGCATCGCCCCCGCGTACGACGGCACCACCGTGCACGTGCTCGACGCGTCCCGGGTCGTCGGCGTGGTCTCTGACCTGCTCGACGACGGTCGGGCCCGCGAGTTGGACCGCGCCAACCGCGTCGAGCAGGAGCAGCTGCGCGAGGCGCACGCCAACCGGCACTCCCAGCCGATGCTCGGCTTGGCTGAGGCCCGCGCCAACCGCGAGCAGGTCGACTTCAGCGACCTGCCGACCCCGGCCTTCACCGGCTGGCGGACGGTCCAGCCCACCCTGCCCGAGCTACGCGAGATGATCGACTGGCAGTTCCTGTTCTTGGCCTGGGAGCTCAAGGGCAAGTTCCCGGCGATCCTGGATCAGCCGGTCGCCCGCGAGCTCTACGACGACGCCAACACGCTGCTGGACCAGATCACGAAGGACGGCTCCTTCCAGGCCCGAGGCGTCTACGGCTTCTGGCCCGCGCACTCCGAGGGCGACGACATCGTCCTCGGCAGCGGGGTGCGCCTGCCGATGCTACGCCAGCAGACGGTGAAACCGGCCGGCCGGAACAACCGCTGCCTGGCCGACTACGTCGCCCCCGACGGTGACCACCTGGGTGGCTTCGCCGTGACCATCCACGGCGCCGACTCCCTGGCCGCGCACTACGAGGCCCAGCACGACGACTACCGCGCGATCATGGTCAAGGCGCTGGCCGACCGGCTTGCCGAAGCCTTCGCCGAGTACATCCACCTGAAGGCCCGCCGCGACTGGTTCGAGCCAGACGCCACGCCGGACCTCGCCGACCTGCACGCCGAACGCTTCCGGGGCATCCGACCGGCGCTCGGCTATCCCGCCAGCCCGGACCACAGCGAGAAACGGGACCTGTTCGACCTGCTGGAGGCCGCCGAGCTCGGCATCGGCCTGACGGAGACCTGCGCGATGACGCCGGCAGCCAGCGTCAGTGGGCTGATCTTTGCCAACCCGGCGGCGAGATACTTCACCGTGGGCCGTATCGGCAAAGATCAGATCGAAGACTACGCCGCCCGCCGCGCCATCAGCGTCGCCGAGGCCGAGCGGTGGCTGCGACCCAATCTGGCCTATGAACCGTCCTGACGCCGGCCGCGTCCGAACCGACCACGTGGTGTACCGGCCGGGCGGGAGCGCCACGCCATAACATCGTCGGGCAGCCGCCTCCGCGCCGGCCGCAGCGTGTGACCAGCGCGACCGCCAGGAATGGGCCGATCCGGTGGACCGCGCGGAGCCGACGGTCAGAGCGGCCGCACCCCCGCGCCGGCAGGGGTCCCGCGCCGGCAGGCGGTCCCGCGGGGGGATGGTCGGGCGGTCCCGCGGGGGGATGGTCGGGCGCGCTGGCCCCGGTCTGGTGCTACGCGGTCTCGACGCGACAGGCCCGGGTAGGTCAAGACGCATAAATCACCCATTCCGTACTTATCATCACCGAGGAGGGCAAGAAGTCGTCTATGTGATGGGAAGTCATGAACAAGTACGCAAAGGTGACTACCACCCGCACCACCGCGACCGCTGCGATAGCCGCCACCACCGCATTCGTGATGATGGGCAACGTGGTCAGCGCCGCGCCCGTCGGCCCGATCGACCCCGTCCAGGCCACCCAAGGATTCCTGGTCATGACGGAAGGAAACGCGACCTTGATCGGTACGGAGAACGAGGGGACGCTGGCCGTCGGTGGGAACCTCGCGTTCTCGCAGTACCAGTTGGCCGTGGTGAGCGCGGGAAACTTCTTCGCACCCGGCGAGGGCGTCCCCACGGCGCTCGTGGTGGACGGGCAGGTGGACTTCACGAACAGCGTGGCCGGCACCCGCCTCCAGGTCCTGCAGGGCGGGTTCGCCAAGATCGGAAACCTGAACGACACCTTCGTGCGGAATCTTGACAACAACAACGCGCCGGTCAATACGCGCATCCTGCCGGCCGACGACTATGACGCCTTGCCCCGGATCGAACTCGTCACCAACCAGTCGGTACCGAGTGTCGGCCCGGTCTCGGTAATCGACTTCGCAGAGGCGTTCCAGACCTTCCGGTCGAACTCCACCGAGCTCGCGACGTGCCAGAACACCGTCGTGCTGCGGGACCCGAACGGCGACCCGATCTCCTCCCCCATCCCACCCGGGACCAACGCCCTCGTCAACCTGAGCCCGAACACCACCAACGTACTCAACATCAACTCGACCGATCTGGACAACATCGGCATCCTGACCTTCCCCGACCAGCCGACCGCGAGCAGCCCGCTATTGGTCAACGTCGACACCACCGACGTGGGGGACACCTTCGTCTGGACCGCACCGAACTTCGCCGGCATCGGCGGGCCCGAGGCCCGGTTCATCCTGTTCAACTTCCCCACCGCCACCACCCTCACCCTCGCGCCCGGCGGCGCCACGGTCGAAGGAACGATCTACGCGCCGCGCGCCGATTTCACCGATCTTGACCAGAGCAACACCGAAGGCAGCATCATCGCGCGCACCCTGGAGCACCGCGGCGGGGAAATCCACGACTACCCCTTCAGTACGACCCTCGCCTGCGACAGCGCTTCCCCGACGGCCAGCCCGACGGCGACGCCGACCGCCAGCCCGACCGCCGATCCGACGGCGACCCCGACCGTCACACCAAGCCCGACCGGGACCGGCCTACCAATCACCGGATCGTCCAACGGGTCAATGCTCTTCGCCGGCAGCCTGGCCGTGCTAACGGGCACCGCCCTCCTGCTCACCATCGGTCTCACGCACCGGCGACGACGCAACGCCGAAAGCTGAGTGCAGCGGCGCACCGCTGCCTGGACGATGGCCCTCCGCCCGGCTTCGGGCATCACGTGCCGGCCGGGAGCACGGCGGGAGCACGGCGGGAGCACGGCGGGAGCATCCGGCACGGCGCGAAGCTGCTCCACGCGACGGCGTCAAGATCAATACGGTCGGGCCGGCGCGACGCCGCGGCCCAGCCCGACTCGATGATGAAGGTCTGTCGGTGCGAGCCCGGCCCGGTGCGGTGCCCCGACATGCTCGGGCACCTCACCGGTTCCCCGATGCTCAGTCCCGGCGAGGGTCCAGGACGACTACCGGAATCTCGCGGGTGGTCTGCTTCTCGTACTCCAGGTAGCGGGGGAAGACGCCCGTCATCAACGGCCAGAGCCGCTCGCGTTCGGCCGGCGTGGCCGCGCGCGCGGCCACCGGGAAGATCTCGGTCTTCACTTGGACAATCGCGTCCGGCTCGGCCATCAGGTTCTCGTACCAGAGCGGGTTGCGCGGCTTGGCGCCGTTGGAACCGACCACCACGAAGCTGTCGCCGTCACGGCCGTAGATCAGCGCGGTGCGGTACCGCTTGCCGCTACGCCGACCGGTGTACGTGAGCAGCAGCGACGGGAACCCGTAGTGGTCGTGCCCGAACTCGCCGCCGGTCGCCAGGTACTGCTGGACGTGGCTGGACACCTCGGGGACCTTGCTGTTCTCCACCCCGTCGGAAGCCGGCCCTGACGTGGCCCCCGTTCCGACCGTCGCGCGGATGGCGTTCCAGAAAACCTCCTCCGACTGCTCACCGACGAAGGCCGGGCCGCCGACGAAGCGGATCACCGGCACGCTTGTCGCCCCCGCCTCGCGTACCAGGCGCAACCCCTCGCTGACCTCCTGGTCGATGCCCTCGTCGCCGGCGGTCACGCCCAGCTCGCCGGCCAGCCGGGCCAGCGTCCGCGGGTCGCCGATGTTCAGGCCGTCGGTGAAATGCGCCCGGAAGAGCCGCTCGACCGCCGGCTCGGCCAGACCCTGCCGTGCGGCCCGTGCGACCAGGGCGTGCGCGCCGAAGGTCCCGGTGGCGATCGCCCGCTCGTAGTGCAGCTCGAGGCCGTCCTGCACCGCCGCCGCGGCCATGTGCCCGACGTTGCGGGCCGCCTCTGGACCGAACGTCTGCTCCAGCGCCTCCAGCAGTGGCGATCCCGTCGTCGGCGCGCCGGGGGCCAGCTCGAACGGGGCGATCCGGATCTCGATCTCGCCACCCTGCTCCCGCCAGCGCTCGGCGGCGCGTTCCAGCCGGGTGAAGCCAATGTACGAGTGCACGCAGATGAGGTCCAGCACCACGTCCACGCGCACCTTGCTGTCCACGTTATCCATGGGCCGAGTCTTCAGCCTCAACCCCGGTTGGAGTCAAGGCGTGTGCATGCCTAACACTGCGGCGAGCCGGGAGCTGGGTCGTCTTCGGCGGGCTCATCATGCTTCTTCCGGGACAAATCGAGTCCAGTCTGACGGAACACATCCAGCAGACGCCTTCAGTCGGCGTGCGCGCAGGGGCGTGAGTCAATTACTCAGCAAGTGCGCTTCATGCAAGTGAGCGAAAATTATCTTGTCGACAGGTGAGACTCTCTCCCGGTCACGCATGGTCAACCAGGCGATTTCCGCAATCTCGTTCGCGGCGGTCAACTCACCGGTGTATCCGGCCACATAGCACGTCATTCGCACGGTTACACCGACGGCATGTCCGTGCGCTTGAGCCTCGAACGTTCCATAATGCACAACCGTCGGCGCATCGATTCGAACCGACAGCTCCTCCTGGATCTCGCGGATCAGTGTTTCGAGGTCGGATTCACCCGTCTCACGCTTGCCGCCCGGCAGGTAATAGACATCCTTACCGACAGACCTTGTGCTCAGCACCCGCCGATCCTTCAAGTAGATCCAGGCGACTTTGTCGATCAACGTTGATCGGTTCTGCACGGCCATCGCTAAGATGCTACTACCCCGGAAGCCGGAGCCGGCCCCTCCACTCGGCGACCGACCCCGGTGCGCCTCCTCCAACAGTCGTTAGGGAAGTCGATCCCGGTGGAGATCGTCAGGATCTTGCAGTTGCGGATCTCGCGGCAGCCATGTCCGCGGTCGGTGTCGCGGGTCCTGTCCGGGACGGCCCGCCAGAGCAGGCCGGCGAGTTGGACGGGCAAGCTGGGCTGGTTGACCATGGTGGCCAGAATCCAATAAGCGCCGCGTTCGCCCAGGTAGGTGGCATGGTCGCGCTGGTAGTGCAACGCGTCAACGGTTATCACCGTTTGCACAGGTCGCCGATCTGGTCAAGCAGCGGCGCGAAGCGAGTGATTTCGTTGGCCTTGCCGTCCACCTCGGTGCTGACCAGGACCACTCCGGCGGTAGCTTGATCACAGGCGGCGAGGACACGCTGAGCGGCGGTGTCGGTAGTGTGGGAGCAGCGTAGAATCTTGCCGTACTCGGCGACCGCCTGCAGCTGGCACGGTGCTGTCGCCGTCGTCGGAGTGGCCAGTCAGCCGCTGTCCGCGGCGGTGAACAGGCATGGATTCACGGCCTGCAACCTGCAGCGGATCATCGATTCCGACGGGCGGCGGCCCGGAGCGATGCCCACCGCAAGCGCGGTGGCATCCTGGACGTCAGCGAATCACTCGGCGATCGCGGTGTACGAGCGATTGCTAGCCGCCACGGCGCATACGGCGGCGATGAGAACGGCCGTCAGTCTGTTCAGCACCCCGAGACGGGACGGGGATCCGGCATCTAGCCAGGCCGGCAGCCTAGGGCCCTGTTACCCCGGAATGACAGCCTGACCTGCCGCAGCTCCTGGACCAGGCGGGGCAACCGTGCCTCGCTGCCATACCCTGTCATGATGCCGATCATGGGAGTGCGACGTCTTGCCGGTCAGATGCGGCGTGCGCGGGTGTCGATAGCGCTCGCGGTCATCGTCGCAGTCATCGCCGGGCTCGGCGGCTATCGAGTGGGGGTGTCGCGTGAGCGGCATTCGGCGACCGCGGTCGTGTTGACGGGGACCGTAATCTGGTCTAACGAGGAGACGCGACTGATCGCGTTCGAGACGGATGGCGTCGCCCGTAAGCCCAACGATGGGGACACGTTCTACTCCGTGCTCACCGACGGTTGGCAGGACGCTGCGGGAACGATTCACCAAGGTCACACCTATCCGACCTGTCTGGCTGGAGAGGGCGGCAGCCCAGTTTCCATGGACCACCGCCGCGCTGAGTTGACCGTCATTGACTGGGACAACGGCGACGCCCAGCGGGTGCATGTCGCGGTCCGAGTCAGATGTTTGGATTGATCGCCATGGCACGCCGGCAGACGGGAATTCCTCGTCCCCAGAGGATGGTCCGCTGCTACCGCCCGACGGTCACGACCAAGATTCACATACTGCGGGCCGGCCGCCACCTACCCATGGCGAACCCAGCCGAAAGATCTTCAACCAAGCGCAAAGAATAGATCATCTCGAACATCTACGGACCACCCTCTGATAGCGGTGTAGCCCTTCAGCCCAGCTACCGTGGCCGCCGGGACCAACGCGAATACGACCGCGACCGGCTGATCACCGCCCTGACGCGAACGGCCGTCGGACCCGGCGAGGAACCTCCAGCAGACCGGGACATGACCGCGTGGACGACACATCCCCGGTCGGCGGCGGTGCGGACACCGGATCGGTGACGAAGACTACAGACTGCGAGATGACGAAGCTCCGTCCATATCCGACACGCCTTTCGCCGCTCCGTAACCCACCGCGACTATCGATCTTGAAACGGCCGTACCCCGGTCGCATGGCATAGCTTTGTCCCTCGCGCAGGCGTTTGCGGCCGGACCAGCGCATGATGGCGGTGGATTAACGTCAATCGGCGGCGTCGAGGCCCACCGTCGGCCGCGAGCATCTCCCAGCATCGACGTGATCTCCGGTGGGTCAAAGCCTACTTGCGTGCTCACTGACTTCTTTACGGCTTCTTTCCGTAACCGTTAGTAGCGATCCCCACTCCTGTGCAGCAGCTTCCGAACCTTGATCGGCGTCTCGGATCCTGCCATGGGAAGTGCAGGTCAACGGCGAGGTTAGCCGATGGCGAGCCACCCCTGACTGCAAACTTGCCAAGCCGGGTCCGCGATCACTTAATGTCACAATTCGAACTGGAGACGTCGAGATAAAGCTAGTTCTCCTGTCCATGAGAGCCAAGGACCACGTGAAGCCGCCTTGACTCATCCATCCAAGGAGGGCAATGTAGGAGACGGCGGTCGATCGGGTTAGCACTCCCAGCGAGGGGCTTCGATCCGCACGAGGGGATTGACAATGACGCGTCTTATGCCGTATCGCCCGTTAACTCTGCTTCGATAGCGTTGCCATGAAGTTCGATGCCACTACATCAAGCGCTTGATCCGGGCCCTTCCCGTGGAGCGGGCGGATGGCGGCCAGCAAACTGCTCGCACTCAGCCGCCGCTTTCGTGTGGCGCGGGAACGGTGCCGCGCCCTACGCGATAACCGCGGCCACAATGCGTTGGAGGTCAATGATGGCGGCGTCACCAGGCGTACGATCCTCCTTGTACGTGCCGGAGCTTTTCACTGCTCAGGCGAAGCGGACCCCGCATGCTGCCGCTGTGGTTTCGGAGGGCGAGGAACTCCCGTACGAGCAGCTAGACCGCAAATCCACGGGACTGGCCCGCCTCCTCACGAATCAAAACGCAGGCCGGGGTAGCACCGTAGCGATATGCGTTGAGCGGTCGCCATGGATGATTATCGGTCTGCTCGGCATTCTTAAGGCTGGTGCGGCGTACGTGCCGCTCGACCCGGAGTATCCCGAAGCGCGTCTTCGTCTGACACTTTCGGATATCGCGGCCGGCATCCTGCTGACCGAGCGTCGCTTCGCAGACCTCTTCTCCGATTACCCGGGAGTGCTGCTCTTCGTCGATGAGGCCGAAGGAATGCTAGGCGGAGGTACCGCCGATCCGATCGAGACCGCGATCAGCGGGTCTGACCTCGCCTACGTCACTCATACCTCCGGTTCGACAGGGCGCCCCAAGGGCGTCATGATCTCGCACGCTTCGCTGGCGAATCATGCTGCTGCGGTCAATAAGATCTTCAACTTCGGTCCCGGTGATCGAGTCCTGCTATGCAGGTCATTGAGCTTCGATGCTTCGGTGGAGGAGATCTTCCCGCCCTTGCTGCAAGGCGCCGCTCTGCTCATCGCCGGAGATCCACTGCGCCAGAACTTCCGGGCCCTGACCAGGCAGTTGATCGCCACCGAAGCGACGTTCCTCAGTGTTCCCACTGCGTTCTGGCACGGATGGGTGCTCGAAAAAGACTGCCTCACCCAACTGTCCGAGGAATCATCCCTGCGTCTGATGATCGTGGCCGGCGAGAAGGCGCACCGAAGCGCGCTGTCCATCTGGCAAAGGTACGTCAGCGACCGCATCCGGTGGTGCAACGTCTATGGCCCCACCGAGGCGACCGTGACGGCAACGGTGTACGAGCCCGCACCGGGTTGGGAGAACGACGATTTCACCACCGTCCCCATCGGCTACCCGATCCAAAACGTTCAGGCGCATGTGCTCGGTGCCGACTTGAACCCCGTGCCCGCCGGCTGTTTCGGAGAGCTCTACATCGGCGGAGCAGGCGTGGCAACCGGATACCTGAACTTGCCGGAGCTGACGTCCCGCCGGTTCATCCCCGACCGCTTCTCGGCTCGACCGGGCGCTCGGCTGTATCGGACCGGCGACATCGTCCGATCGGGATCCGGCGGCTGCCTCGAATACGCCGGCCGCGGCGACGACCAGGTGAAGGTGCGCGGATACCGGGTGGAGCTGGGAGAGGTCGAGGCGGCGGCCTCCGGGCATCGTGCTGTCCGGGCCTGTGCGGTCGTCGTCAAGGAGGGCGAACTCGATGGCAAGCGTCTGGTGTGTTTCGTCGTCGCCGATCGCGAGGGCGCCGCCTTCGTTGACGAGCTGCGGGCCTTTTTCCGCCAGATACTCCCCTGGTACATGATGCCGTCGTCCGTGCACGTCGTACCTTCGCTGCCGATGACCCCGAACCTGAAGATCGACCGGCTGGCTCTGCAGTCCCTTGATGTTGTGGAACCGTTGCGTGACCATGTTCCGCCGCGCTCGGCGACGGAGAGGGCGTTGGCGCAGATCTGGGAGGAAGCGCTGCAGCAGAAGGGCATCAGTGTCACCGAGGATTTCTTCGACTTGGGCGGACACTCCCTCGTCGCGGCCAGAATCATCTCGCTGGTTCGCTCGTCGCTCGGCATCGAGCTGCCCGTCCGCGAATTCTTCGCCTCGCCAACCATCGAAGGGCTGGCGAATGCCGTGGCGCGAGGCGGCAAGTGATGCGGCGGGCTGCAGCGATATGAGAAACAGCGCGCTGACTTCGAGACGTGGTGTTCGGCTCTTTCACCCCGTGCCGTCGGGCCGGCTGAGGCTCGTGTGTCTTCCCCATGCCGGCGGCGCCGCGAGCTACTTCCGGGATTGGGGCAAGCGGCTTCGCGAGGGCATCGAGCTCTGGGCGGTCCAGTACCCAGGGCGGGAGAATCGGCTCGGCGATCCTCTCCCGGCCGACATGGACTCGCTCGTCGACGACGTGACGGAAGGGATCCGCGGCCTGCTCGACCGGCCCGTCGTCATCTTCGGCCACAGCATGGGAGCGCTGGTCGGGTACGCGGTCGCCCAGAGGCTGACCGGCGTCGGTGAGCACGGCGCCGTCCGGCGGCTCGTCGTCTCGGGATCCGCTGCACCGCACCTGGCCCGCCCCTACCCCGGCCAAGAGAACGCGAGCCTGCTCAGCGACGAGCAACTCGTGCAGGCGGTCAAGCGATTCGGCGTCGACGGACTCCAACTCTTGGACGACGCCGACATGCGCTCCGTCTTGCTGCCCGCGATCCGGAACGACTTTCGCCTCGTCCAGTCGTTCGTCGCCAAGCCGCGCGATGTGATCGACGTCGAGGTCACCGCCCTGGTCGGACGGGAGGACAGCTTCGTCGACGCCGAAGAGGCACGCGCCTGGTCGTCCGTCACGAACAGCCAGTTCAGCTTCCGAGCATTCCCCGGAGGGCACTTTTACCTCACGAAATGCCGGGACGAAGTGTTGCACGCGGCACTTGACTCGATCGAGGTCTAGGTATCGTGATGATTTCTCCAGATCTTTCCGACCCCATCTTCTACCAGAACAGCGATCCGCTGCCCGTCTGGGAAAGACTCCGCCGGGAACATCCCGTCTACGACAATCGACGCGCCAACGGTGCCCGATTCTGGGCGGTGATGACACATAAATTGTGCACCGACATGCTGACGAATCCGAAGGTTTTCAGTTCGGCCAACGGCATGCGGCTGGATTCGAACCCGCAGGTGCTGGCACGGGCTG
The DNA here is from genome assembly GCF_059570675.1 of Salinispora goodfellowii. Classification (NCBI taxonomy): domain Bacteria; kingdom Bacillati; phylum Actinomycetota; class Actinomycetes; order Micromonosporales; family Micromonosporaceae; genus Salinispora; species Salinispora goodfellowii. The sequence goes on from NZ_JCANTD010000023.1 coordinate 44,679, forward strand.
CGGGCAAAATGTTGAACGTCACCGATCCACCGCAGCACGACAAGATCCGCAAGTTGGTCAGCTCGGCCTTCACGCCCCGTACCATCCGGCGGCTGGAGGCAAACATGAGGGCAACCGCCGGCCGGGCCATCGATCTTGCGATAGCGGACGGTAGTTGTGAACTGACGCGGCTGGCCCACAAGCTTCCGGTCTCGGTGATCTGCGATCTACTGGGTGTTCCAGAACAGGACTGGGACTTCATGGCGGAGCGAACCAGGTTCGCCTGGGGTTCCACCGCCGCGGACGACCGGGAGGAGGTCGAGAAGGTAGCGGCGCACACGGAAATCATGGCCTACTTCCTCGACCTCGCCGCGGATCGCCGGAAGCGCCCCATGGAGGATCTCGTCAGTGCGCTGGTGCACGGCGAGGTGGACGGGCGGGCCCTGACCGACGAAGACGTCCTCTACAACTGTGACGCGCTGTTGTCCGGTGGCAACGAGACCACGCGACACGCGACGGTCGGAGGGCTCCTAGCCTTCGTAATGAACCCGGACGAGTGGAGCGCGATCCGCCAGAATCGCGATCTGCTCCCCTCGGCCATCCAGGAGGTCGTGCGTTACACCAGCCCGGTCATGCACTCCCTTCGAACGGCGACACGGGATGTCGAGCTCGGCGGCATAAACATTCGTGCCGGCGAGTACGTGGTGGCCTGGCTACCCTCGGCGAACCGTGATGAGCAGCTGTTCGACGATCCTGATCGATTCAATGTCAGGCGTTCGCCGAACCGGCATCTAGGTTTCATCCAGGGCAACCACCACTGCATAGGATCCGGCCTGGCCACCATGGAACTCACGGTAATGTTCGATGAATTGCTGAACCGCGTCTCCGAAGTGCGTCTCGCCGGCCCGGTGCGCCGTTTGAGGTCGAATCTGCTGTGGGGTTTTGATTCGTTACCGGTGACGTTCCACGCGGGCGCCGGAAGATGAGACGGCACCGGGCCTCCCGCACGAGCGAAAGGCTGATTGAAACGTGATCGAACCGAAGAGACCCAGCTCGGCGATTCCACTGAGCGGCGATGTGGCGCCCATCGGTACGGAGCTCCTGTACGCCGACGACGAGGTCCGCATCTGGAACCTCGAACTGGCGCCCGGGGAAAGCACCGAGGTGCACCAGCATCCGTGCGACTACGTCTACGTGGTCCTCGCCCCGGGGAGCACGGAGACACACCACCAGGACGGGCGGGTGGACCCGGTGACCGACGCCGTCGGCGACCACGTCCGGCACGGAATGGGCATACCGCACCAGCTGCACAACGTCGGAACCGGCCGCTACCGGAACATCATCGTGGAACTGCTGGGCGAGAAGACGAAGCCGTGGTGACGACAACCGCGGTGGATCTGGCCTACGAGGCGCTCGTCGCGGTGCACGTCGACCTAGTCGTCGCGGTGCCGGACTCCCTGCTGTCGCCGCTACTCAACCGTCTCGCCGATTCCGGTGCCATCTCCTACGTACAGGTCAACGACGAGGCCACCGCCGTCGCCATGGCCGCCGGCGCGAACCTCGCGGGGAGACGGGTCCTGGTCATCATGGAGAATTCCGGCTTGCGCCGAGCCTGCGAGACCCTCTCGCGGCTGGTGCTGGCTCACCGGCAACACATCGCATTGATGGTCTCCCACCGAGGCTCTTTCGGCGAGGAGAACTGGTGGGGTATAGCTCATTCCCGCACCATGAAAGCACATCTGGAAATGCTGGACATTCCGTCGAAGAGCGTCGAGTCGGTGGCCCAGCTCAGGGAGTCGCTGGAGGCGGCATTCGCGATGCTCGGTACCGGACAGTGCAGCGTCTGCGTGGTCGCGGAACGGCCGTTCCTGCAGGAATTGCGGGGAACGACGTGAACTCCCGGGAGGCCCTGCAGGCCGTGGTCGACACCATGGGCCGCGACGCCATCTTCGCGTGTTCCCTGGGGCGCACCAGCGAGGAAATGCATGCCTTGCGCCCAGATGCCACGCTCTTTATGGACAGCATGGGTGACGTAACCGCCGTTTCGCTGGGAATCGCGCTCAATGGTCCGGACTTTCCGGTGGTGGCGGTGGACACCGACGGCAGTTTCCTGATGAACCTTTCCGTCCTCACCGCACTGGGCGCGCTCGTGCCCACACTCCCGCACTACGGACTGGTGATTCTCGACAACGGCATCTACGAATCCGGGGGTGGCAGCTCGTCACGGTCCTGCGAACTGGACTGGGGAAGCCTGTTCCGAGGCGTCGGGCTCGACGTCGTCATTGCCGAGGAACCGGGTGAACTGAACGACTGGTGGAAGAGCCGCATCGTGGTGTGCCGAGTGGACAACCACGAGCCGGTGGACACCGTCGCCAAGACGGTGGACGGCGTCGAGTCGTCGTACTTGATCGAGCGTGCCATCGCGCGACGCCGGGCCGTGCCCGCGCGACGTCCGGCGCGCAAGGCCTGACCGGCAACGCAGAACGGAAGACGGCTAATGGAACTTCTCGCCCGTCGGGACCTATCCACGTGCTACCGGCACCACACCGCGGGTCTGGTCGACGTCATCGTGAGTTCGACGCCGGCTACCCGGCAACTCCTCACGGATCCGCACCTGGTGGGCAGTCGCTACGCCCACGTTCTCCGCACCGGTGTCCGCGACGCCCTTTCCCTGACGACGAGCGCGGTCCCGGCTCTCGAGGCGGCCCTGACGCGAACGCGAGCGGAGATCCTCACCATCCTCCGCGGGGGACTGACGTTCGACGCGCCGGGCGCCGTCGAAGCGGTGTCCGGGATACCACCGGCGGTCAGCTTCATCGGAACGCGCCGGCCCGGCGACGGTCCGGTGACGGTCGACTACGAGCGCTGGGAGGACGCTGACGGCGGCGTTCTGGTGCTGGGCGACATCGTCGCCACCGGCTCCACCGTCGAACTGGCGCTGCGGAAGGTGCTAGCCGAGGTCGCCGCGCATCGTCGCCGGATCTCGCATCTCGTCGTGGTCACGATCGCCGCTGCGCCCGGCCTTGCCGCCATCGAGACGCTGGTGAACACCTACGCCGCCGCCCTGCCGGCACCACCGTCCGCCACGATCATCGCCCTCGAGTCGATCTTCAGACTGCCCGAGCCCGGCGTGGACAACGGATTCCCGCAGGCGCCGTTCGACTTTCTCCGCAGTACGCCCGCAACGGCGCCCGAGTTCGAGTGGGAGCGGTTGAGCCACCCAGACAGCCTGCTCGAGAAATGCGCCGTCTACGACGGCGGTCTTCGCGCCTTCTCCCCCACGGGGCACCTCGATTTCCGCAAGGAATGGTGGACGGGGTTCCATCCGGAAACGAGCCTGGAGTCCCTGGCCCGGGTGACCGCCGGGCTCCATCACTTCGCACTGCCCTTCACTGAGTGGCGCGAGGTGGCCGCCCCGGCGGTCGCCAAACCCGACCCTGACCACGACCGGATATACGAGGCCGGTCGACGCGTATGGGAATCATTGAAAGGAGGCACTGTCGGTCACCACCTGGACGAGCGTCAGGTTTTGCAGCAGTAACAGCCGGAGCGTTTTACCACTCGCAGCTGAGAACGGAGCAGATGATGACGATCGCACAATGGCTCGAAGAGAATGTCACCCAGGACCAGCGCGCCCTGGCCTGGTACGAGGAGCCGGAATGCGAGGATCGCATCGTCCGGGCTTACAAGCAGTTGCTGAGCGGCTATGACACCGACACCACCAAGATCCTGAAGACCACGGTGAAGGTGGAGGGGGAACATCGCGGTCTAGTCCGCGTGCACGACATCAACTACTTCTCGATCTGCGCCCATCACTTCCTTCCCTTCTTCGGCAGGGTGCACATTGACTACGTGCCCGGCGACCGGATCCTCGGGCTCGGCAAGTTCCCCCGCCTCGTCCAGGCATACAGCCGCCGTTTCCAGATCCAGGAGTACCTGGTGAAGGACATCGCCGAAGAGATCATGGTGAGCGGTGGTGCCCGTGCCGTTCGGGTGTCCTCGAGCGGCAGGCACATGTGTATGTGCAGCCGGGGTCCGTCCGACCACACCGTCATCACCGACACTTCTTACGTATCCGGGGACCAGGAACTGCTCGATCGCTACGGGCTGAACTTCTGATCCTCACCGACGGTGAAGAGCGAGAGGCACCAAGCCCATGATCAGCGTTGGCACAACCACAGCCCTTGACGAGTACGGAGTCCGCCGCAAAACGGCGTTCGCCATCGGAACGGTGTGGTGCGCGGGTGTGCTCGCGGCTGCGGTGCTTGGTGCCCTCGCTCCGATCTCCGGGGCGATGCAGGAGCAGCTCGGTCTCTCCCTGGTAGAGATCGGATTGGCCACCTCCGTCATCACCTGCGTCGCCGCGGCGCTGGGGCTGCCGACAGGGGTCCTGATCCGGCGTCGGGGATTCCGGGCGGCCCTGCTGGCCGGGCTGGCGGTCCTCGGCACAGCCGGAGCCGGCGCCGCCTTAGCGGACACGTTTGCCGTACTTCTCGTCAGTAGGCTCGTCGCGGGTCTGGGCTACCTGCTCGTCTTCGTGGCAGGACCGGTGGCGCTCACGCGGTTGGCCAAGGGCCCAGCACGTGGTGCCGCCCTCGCCCTATGGGGCACCTGCATCCCGATCGGCCTGGGCGTCTCGGCGGCGCTGGGTGGAGCGGTGACCGCGGCCTCGAGCTGGCGGGTCTGGCTCGCGATGCTGGCGGTCGCTCCGCTGCTGGTTCTCCTCCTGATGACACAGGCGGTGCCGCCGACGACGGCAAGGACGGAGCAGGAACACATCCCCGTGAAGGTCCGCCGCCGGCCGTTGCTGCTGGCGGTGGCCTTCGCGGCAGTCGCCGCCATCGGCGTCGCGATCACCACCCTGCTGCCCCGATTCCTCGCCGAACGGCACGGCCTCAGCGTGGTGGACGCGGGTTTCGTGACGGCGGTCTTGTCCTTCAGCAATGTCCTCGGCAGTGTGGGCGCGGCCGTCCTGCTGCGACGATCACGGTCGCCGCAGCGCGGTATCTGGTGGATCGCCGTCGTGCCGGTGGCGGTGACGATCACGTTCCTGTCGCCCGTTCCCACCTGGGTAGCCATCGGTGCCGGCCTGGTGGCGTTCGTCTCCAACGGCTTTTTCGTCTCGCTGATGTTCGCCCTGGTTCCCTACACGGTTGACCACGACTCGGAAACGGACGTCGCGAATGGCCTGCTGGCCCAACTGGGCAGCCTCGGCACACTGCTCGCACCGCCACTGTTCGGAGCTACGGTCACCACATTCGACTGGTCGGCGACGGGAGTCCTCAGCGCCGTCGCGGTGATCGTCGCCGCCGTGACGCTGATGTTCTGTTTCCGCCGTGACGAGAGCGAGGATTGAGCCACGATGCCGGACCCCTGTCTTGCGCCGCTCCGGGAGACCACGCAGGTGCTTGTCGCAAATGCCGCCAAGACCGAGCAACTGGGAAGGGTCGCGCCCGAGATCATCGAGGCGCTCACCGCGGCCGGCGTCTTCCGGATGCCGGTCCCGGCCCAGTACGGCGGGCAGCAACTGCCGCTCCCCAACCAGGTCCGAGTGTTGTCCGAGATCGCGCGGGGGTGCGGTTCAGCCGCCTGGTGCACGGCCATCTACTTCACCGGAGCATGGGCCGCTGGCCTTTTCCCCGAGGAGGTAGCGCAGGAAGTGTTCGCGATACCGGCCAGCCGGACGAGCATCGTGTCCAGCCCCAGTGGGGTGCTCACCGAACACGGAACCGACTATCGGCTCACCGGGAAATGGGCGTTCAACACCGGGATCCACGATGCGGCATGGGACCTGCTGGGTGCGCGCCTCAACGGCCGCCACATGCTGGCACTGGCGCCGAAGCGTGATCTCACGGTGCACGACGATTGGCACACCAGCGGGTTGCAGGGCACGGGAAGCAGCACCGTCAGCGTCGCAGACCTGCGGGTGCCCCCGCAGCGTGTCCTGCCGTTCCCGGATCTAGGCTGGACGCGACCGGAGACACACCCGAGCTCGTCCGAGGACTTCTTCCATTACGAGCTCTATCCGCTGCTGTCGGCCTACAACGCCGGGCCTCCCCTGGGGCTTGCTCTGGCGGCGGAGGACTTCTTCGCTGGCCACGTCGACGGGCGGGCAATTACATTCACGCGGCACACGTCACAGCGTGATGCGGCTATCACCCATCACCAAGTCGGCGAGGTGAGGATGAAGATTCTCGCGGCGACCGCCCTCAGCGAGCGGCTTGTCACCAGGGTATCCGACCTGGCGAACCGCCGGATGAGTCACACGCTCACGGAACGTGCCGAGCAGCGGGCGCTCGCGGCGTACAGCGCCAGGCTCGCGTACGAGGCCGTGGCCATCGTCCAGAGAGCGTCCGGCGCCTCGTCCATTCGGCGCGACGTGCCCATCCAACGCATCCACCGCGATTCGCTGGCGATGAGTCTCCATGCAGCGTTGAACGCCGACTCGGCTCTCGAGATACACGGGCGGGTGCTGCTCGGCTTGGCGCCGGAAACGGTATTCCTCTGAGTCATGTCAACCAAGGGACCCGTCATGCGAGTTATGAGAGCGCAGCAAGCACGCCGGAGACTGCTTGGCGCCGCCGCAGTCGTCTTCGACCTGGACGACACACTTCTGCGGAGCCGGGAGGCCAAATGGAACCATCACAAGGCAGTCGCCGCCCGCGTCTACGGCCTGAAGGTGACCGATGACGATCTGCTGCAGCACTGGGGTCGGCCGTTCGACGAGTTGATCACCAGTTTGTACCAGTCCGCGGCCTCCCTGGACGAGATGAGAGCGGCGAACCTGGCGCTCGAGCCGGAGTTCCCGAAGACAGCCATGGAGGGCGCGTTGGACCTAGTCGACCACCTGCTGCAACGTGGCGTCCACGTCGGCATCGTCACCGCTGCCAACACTGCGCCGGCGATCGCCGACCTGACGCGAACCGGCTTCCCCGTACGGAAGCTGCTGTTTGTGCACGGTGCGGACGTCACCGGCGCGCACAAGCCGGATCCGGAGGTGTTCGCTGTCGCGCGTGGCGTTCTCGCAGGCATTGGTGTTGAGGCCGCGCAGACGGTCTATGTCGGCGACGCGCTTATGGACATGGCTGCCGCGATCGATGCGGGCCTAGAGTTCGTCGGGGTCACCACCGGGCTCGTGACCGATGAGCAGTTCATGCGGGAAGGCGTTGACTGGGTGGATGGCCTTGACGAGCTGGTGAAGGTAGCGAGCCATGACCACGCTTGACCCGGCCCTCGTCGAGGGGACAGCCCCTCGGACGTCCTGCATAGAGTGCGACAGCGAACGACTCACGCGGGACGTGACCGGTTCCTACGTCTGTGCGGCGTGCCGCGCGCATCGACCGCGGGCGCTCATCATCGATCCCGCAATCGCCTGGTGGATCGCTTCGGACGGTGAGTACTGGCATGACACCGCCGGAATATTCGTACGGAACCCGGCCCGTCAGTTCCTGCTGTTCCGCCGGACCCGCTTTCCTTTCGGGCTGACCATACCGGCCGGCCACGTCAACGCCGGCGAAGCTTCCGCGTTCGCCGCTCGACGTGAACTGAGGGAAGAAACGTCGATTCAGGCCGAGGCGCTGCGGCCGCTGGGCGGGGTGGACATCATCGGTGATTCGTGCCGCCGGGGCGCCGACGCTCATCATTGGCATTGTTATTTCACCAACACCGGTGGCGACGAGGAGATCGTCATCAACGACGAGGGAGTCGCACCGGTATGGATGTCCCTGTCAGAGATCCGCAGGTCTGCGGATCTGACGTTCGCCGTGGCATTTCTGATCAAGCGCTATGCGTCAGACCTACGGTCCGCGCCATCCTGAAGCGGCGGCTTCAGTCGTCAACAGTGTCCCGCTCTTCTCGATCCGCTCGTACCTCGAGAAGGCGGGCTACCAACTCATCCACGTCGCCGACCACACCGAGGGAACTCTTCAGTCCCCCGATCACGAAGGCGTTGACCGCCCATGACTGGTTGTCGATACCGCTCTTGGTCGGGTCGGGCGCGGTGGCGAGCCGGATATCCGTCGCCAAGCCCAGGACGCCGTAATACTTGTCGGGATCCACGTGCGTCGAGAGACAATCCATCATTCCAGCCTCCCAATTCGTGCCAGAATCCTCGGCCACCTGACAGAGAAAGACATTGGACGCCAGTAGCTCAACGCAGTCCTGCCGATAGACTTCCTCAGCCGTGATGTCCGTGCGGGTCTTGTCGTTGATCGCATCATTTTCGTTCGGGCAATAAACGGCGAACCCGTGCTTCCGAAGCCGGGCAGTCAAGTCTACATTGAACAGGACATTCGGCAGATCAAACATTGGTCCACCCAAATAGATACGCACCTACGTCCTCCCGTCCGGAAAGCCTTGGCCACCGAAGTAACATACCGCCCATTCGGACAGGAGTAAACGGCGCGCACCGGCGCACGTACCACTCGCTTACCACCGACCACGTGGGACGATCGACGTGGACACGAGCGGGCCGGCAACCCTGAGAACCGGCGGACGGCGGCAAGGGTCGCCCGGATGGAGCGAATGATGCAGGAAAAAGAGCCATGGGTCGGCCGACCTCACCGTGGAGGTCGTCAAGCGGGGGCGGATCACCAGCACGGTGACAGCCGCCCTGGCGCAGGAGGGGAAGGAACGGCTGCGCCTCCTGGCCACCTTCGGAGTGCAGGGAATGCTCGACGGGACGGCGGTCTTCGCGCCAACTCCCCCTGAGATCCCCGAGCCGGACCAGTGCGCCGTACCCCCTCGGGCGGCTGCGGCCGCGCTGGGCGCCACGTTGGCGGACCGTTACGAGTACCGTGTGGTCCCGCCGTCGCGGTGGCTGGGCCCCGGGCCCAGGGAACCGAACCTGAACGCATGGATTCGGCTCGCCGACGGCAGCGACGTAGACCTGGTGTCGCTTGTGCTGTTCGCCGACGCCTTCCCGGCGGCCGTCCTCGAGGCGGTGGACGGCATGGCGCCAACCCTGGAACTCACCGTGCACCTGCGGCGTCAGCCCGCGTCCGGGTGGATTCAGGCGCGCACCAGCAGTCGGATGCTCGCGGGTGGCCTGGTGGAGCAGGACGTGGAGTTGTGGGACTCACGGGGACAGTTGGTGGCCATGTCACGACAGCTGATGACCCATGTCGCCATAGCGGGGTCATCGTGAACCAGTTGACCGGTTCGCGTCGAGAACGGGTCGTTGACCGATGGACGTTCTTGGATCGGGTATCGGCTACCAGGGTGAGACTCCGATCGCCACCTGCTTCATGCAGGCGATGGCCTGCGCCGCAACGGAGCGCGGCGTACCTCCGCTGATCCGGAGGTGCTGTCCCGTTTCGTCAAGGAGGTGACCGAAAGCGACGGGGTGGTCGACGTCACCTACCGGGTAAAGTCGGCAGTGGCCGCCCATCGGCAGGAGGAGCGGCTGCGTCAGCTCACCGATTCGTTGCGGAAGCGGTGGCCGGTCGACGTGAACGAGGCCCGGGTCGCCGACATCATCGAGGCCGAGGAGTCGTCATGAATGTCGCTGCCATTGTCGGCGGAGTGCTCGCGCTGTTCGTCATCGTGGCGGCACTGCTCTACCTGAGCCGACGGCGGGGCGCCCCGCCGGCCCTCGGCCGGTCACTGCGGCTGGTCGCCCTGGGGTTGACCCTGGGAATCGTCGTCGCCCTGCTGCCCGACACCGTGTCCGACAACGGCGCCGCCACCGGCTACCTGCTGGGTGTGCCGGTGGTCGCGGCCCTGCTGCCCCTCGCCGCCGACCTGGCCGGCCGCGCCGTCGGCGCCACGACGGCGCTGTGCGCGCTGGTGACGCTGGCCTGGGGCCTGCTCCTGGGGCTCGGCGACGGGGTCTACATCGTGGTCCCGGCGCTCATCCTCGGCGCGGCGGCAATCGCATCGATCACCCCGCGGCGTGGGCTGCCCGTCCGCGAGCGCGGCGATCGTCCGGTCGACGCCTGACGGTCCCGACGACACGTGTCCTGTGCTTAGTCGCACGAGATCCGCAGCAGGGTGGTGAAGCGCTCGGCCTACGCCCGCACGTCGGCCGCCATCGCGCGCTCATGCTGCGCGTACACCTCCTCGCCGGCCGCGGCCTCCCGGTTGGCACGCAGGTTGTCCAGCCACGCCTCGCAGGTACGCGAGTAGTGGTTGGCGTCGACGCGCACCGACACCACGTCGAAGATCCGCTCGGCCTGCACGATCTCAAGCAGGTCCTGGTACTGGTCGTACAGCGCACTGGCGAGGCCCGGCAGGCCGTCGAAGGGGCGATCACGCAGGCCCGGCAGTTGGGGTCGTCGGGAAGCTGACGAGGGCTGGCGGTCATCCACCGTGAAGGTGCACGATTCAGATAGGTCGAATACTACCAATCTCGGCAATAGGATGACTCGTCCTGACCTAATCGAGCAGCCCGCGTATGGCGCCGGCGAGGTTGGCAAGCCTTTCGTCGGCGCGGTCGCGTCGGTGTTTGACCCATTCCTTGCCTTCGGCGGCGACGCCTTCGAGGACGTGCAGGGTGTGACTGAGCCCGGCAGCGTCTAGCGATAGCTCAGCGATCTTGGTTGGGTTCTCGTCGTGCTGGACCGTCCCGTTGTCAGGATCGCTCACTCGGATTGAGATGGGTTCTCCGTTGAACAGAGTCAGCTCGAAGGTCTGCCGTCGGGTGGCGATGCCGTCGATCCGTACGGCGGCGACGGCGTCGAAACGATAGTTGAGCCGTTGCGTGGTGTGGCTTGCGGAGGTTTCGAAGTCGAGATCGATGTTGACCTGCCGGACGCCGTCCTCGGTGAGGAGAAACAGCAGCAGGCGATACCGGGAGTACCGCCATGGCCCTTGCGGATAGCGGGCCTTCTTGCATGAGGGTGCCGGCGCCTCGATGAAGGCGTGTGCGATTACCTGGCTGGGGCGGAGTCGGTATTGCTGCATGGCCTGGTCGACCAGGACTTTGCGGTCGCTTTCCAACCAGGTGGCCATCTCGGTGTCCGACGGCTTGCCGGACAGCTTGTGGCACCACCGGTGGTATGCCGCCCAGCGGGCCGTGTCCTTATCGTTGCGTTCCGCATGGTCGTCGGCGACCCTGCGATGCTCGGCGGCGATCCGAAACGACGAGCGCACCGCCGGCACCGCGGACGCCACCGCGAGCAGGGACCATCCTGTGCCGGACAAGGGGGCGCTGGTCACGACCGCAGGAACGGCCCAGAGGCTCCCCGCTGCGAGGAGGGCCAGTCCCCCGACGTGGAGGGCCATGGTCCTGACAGGGTTGCGCAGCTGCTGGCGGTACGCCGTCAGCGTGTCTCGTTCCCATTGCCCTCGGACATCTCCCACCAGGTGTCGGACGAGCCAGGCGACCCGTTCGGCCTCGACGCGCTGTTCCCGGTAGAGCTCGACCGCCTCGTCGCGGAGGTGCCGCCGGATCCCCGCCGTCTGGTCGAGCCAGTAAGCTCGGTCGGTTCCTTCCGGCACGTACCGGCGGAAGTAGCGGTCGAAGAGCCGGTCCACCTTGCGGGCGAAGCCTCCCGGTGGTGCATCTCGTCGCCACTGCCGGGGTGGACGGATCTGGGCTTCCTTTGCGCGCAGCCGTGCCCCGCGGTAGTACCGGTCCGCCCCACCGACGCAGAACGCGGCCAGTCCGACCAGGGCGGCGAGTAGACCGAGGAACGGGTCTAGCGTGCCGCGGGCCGTCACCAGCACGATCATCTGCACTACGGCGAGAGTGAACATGGCCGCGCCGGTACCGGCGCTTAGCCAGTCACGCAGCGCAACCGCAGCGGGTTGTACCGGTAGGGTCCGAGGCTGCGCGGGTGTGGGATGAAAGAACTTCCAGACGCGGTTGAATCGGTCCTCCGCTATACGCTGCAAGTCCGCCTGGGCGACGGACTTCCGCCACATCTCTTCTTGCATCGCGCCTTCGAGTAGCGCCTCGAGGTGGCCGTAGATCCCCTCGCGTTGCGGTCGGTTCAGCGCGTCGATCTCTTTGACCACGAGATCCGTCTCGGCGGCGCTGACGGGGGCCAGGAGGCGGATGATTACCTTCAACCCCGCAGTCCACTCGTCATGATCATCGAGGTGGGGCAGGCTGGCGCAGACGGCGGTGAGGCGATCCAGTTCCTCGGGGGCGAGTTGGCGCAGGGTGCGTCCGCTCAGCAGGGCAATCAGCCGGTAGAACTGGACCTCCGTGGTCACATACCCACCGGCGACAGCCTCTTCAATGAGCCCGCGCGCCTGATCACGAACTCGCGCGTCGAGATACTTCAGCGCGAAGGCGAACTGCTCCTCCGGACTCGGGTTTGGCGGCAGGCGGTAGAAGTTGACGTCACCGTGAACTACGCCTGCCTGTATGTCGACGTGCGCATCTCCTTGGGCGACGTTGGCCGTGGTTGGAGTCGTCATCACAGGTCCCGCACCAGGGCGATGATCGCCGCGAGCCGCGCGGCCAGCTCGGACACGTCGGCTACCAGGCCCCGCAACCGCTTGAGCGCGACGATCAGGCCGCTCTTCTTCTCGGCTGTGCCTGCCGGGACGCAGGCCGTCGCCGCCTCCAGTTCCGACTCGGCCGCGGCGTAGGTTTCTTCGTCCAGCTGTCCGTCGAGGCGGGCCTGCTTAAGGTGGGTTCGTAGGTCTGCGATGCTCGCAGCCAAATCGATCGGCTGATCGGCGCCAACGCCGACGGTGACGTTGCCGTAGATCTGCCCGGCCTGCACCCCGACGTGGGCGTTCCCGGTGGCGATGTTGTGGTTGGTCGTCGGCATCGTGGGGCTCCCGTCCCGGTCCGCGCCGCCTCGGCTGGCCGGGCCGTCGATAGTCAGTTCTCGCGCCAGTGCGGTGGCGAACGCGGCGGCGTGGCGTGCGGCCTTCGGTTGCCAGTCCTGTCCGTCCGTGGCTGCCTTGCTGCCGTCGGCGTGGTCGCTGATGCCGCGCACGACCACCACGGGCAGGGCACGGTTGAGATGGCCCGCCTGGGCCACACCGGCCGCTTCCATCTCGATCGCTACCGCGTCGTTGTAGTGCTGGCGGATCCAGCGGGCCTGTTCCGAGATTCCCGAGTCCTGCACCACTTCTCCCGCCGCAATCGGCCCGAAGTGGACTTTGGGCGCTGCGCCTACGGAAAGACCACGGCGCCACGCGGCGGACCTGTCGACGTGGTGGGCGATCTGGTCGGCCTCGTGGGGGATCTCCCACGCCTTCGGTCGGGCCTTCAAACCGTCGTCCTCGCTGGTGCCACCGTGGTAGGCGTAGATTTTGCTGGCGACGACGACGTCACCGAGTCGGATATTGGGCCAAAGGCCACCGGCGACTCCCACGAACAGCACAGCGGCCGGGGAGAACTCGGCCATCGCCCGCTCGGCGAGCACAGCGGCCGGATGATTGCCCTTACCGACCAGCCCCAGGGCGACCCGGCAGTCGCTCTGGCCGATCCGGCCGGCCTCGAAGCGGGTGCCGGCGGGGTGCCACCGTACACGTAGGTCGGTCAGTTGGTCGCGGACCGCTGCGTATTCGAGGTCCAGCGCCGTGAGGATCACGACGAGACCGCTATTCGTGCTCACGCTGTCTCCCTCTCTGCCTGGCTGAGGGGTTGGATCATCGGAGGGTGCAGAGTCGTACGGGGGCCGGGACGGAATAGCCGAGCGGGACGCCCACCGTCGGTCTTGCGACTCGGCCCGGCGGGGACGATGAAGCCGTCCACGCTCTGCACTTTCCGGTAGAAGTTCCGCGCATCGAGCGGCACGCCCCACACCGCCTCGTAGACGTCCTGAAGCTCCGAGATCGTGAAGGTCGGACCACAAAAGGCGGTGGCAAGCGCCGAGCGCTCCAACTTCTCCCGCGCACGGTCGACCCCATCGGTCAGGATCTGCTCATGATCAAAGGCGAGCTGCACGTCACCGGACAACGCCTGCGCCACCGGGATCCAACACGCCCGGGATGCGTCGGTGCCGGCAACCGGCTCGGGTAGCCGAGGGGCAATGGCCAGGTAAGCCGCGGAGACCACCCGCCCTCGGGGGTCACGATCCGGCGCACCGTAGACGCCAAGTTGTTCCAGGTGCAACTGATCCGGCCCCAAACCCGCCTCCTCGGCAAGCTCTCGATGGGCAGCCGTCACGAGGTCTTCCTGCTCGTGGCCGAGGAAGCCGCCAGGCAGGGCCAAGGCGCCCTGATAGGGCTCAACCCCACGCTCGATCAACAGCACATGAAGGCAGGACTCCCGCAAGGTAAGGATGACGAGGTCAACCGCAAGAAGAACGGTCGGCGGAACCCAACAATCGTCAGACATGAATCGACCATAGACTTATTGTCACTCTGACAGGAAGGCCGCCGAGTGTCGGATTTCAGCGCCCGCGCACACGGCGGGCTTCTAGAGTGCGCTCATTTTGTTCGCGACCGGTGACCCGCTGCAGATCCACCGGCCGCCACCCGGCCGCGTGAAAAGCCCGCAGTTGCTCGTCGCGCTCGATCAACGCCTGCGCCCGCGTCGCTTCGTCCTGCCTACCCGGCTCCGGCAGCGTGCAGGTCGGTGATGAGCTGGTCGAGCAGCCGTTCCTCCATCACCGCTCGGCCGGTACGTCGCATCGACTCGCCCAATGCCTCGTCCCATGGCGTCCGGATGGGCGTACCGAGTAGGGCCGTGCCGGTATCTGCTGCCGGTAGGTAGTCAGCCGCGGTCATCCGCCATGGGACCGCGCCCGGATACCGTTGGAGAGCCGTCGCCGTCAGTCGTACGCCGGTCCAGTCGAAGTCGTTGCGCCACCGGATCACCGCTCCCGGGGCGGCGTGCAGCAGTGTGTGAACGGCGGCCGACGGCACTCCTTCGGTGCAGATCAGTGGTGGGGCCTGGGCCCCGAGCGCGGTGGTGGCCGCGCGGAGCACGGCGGGGTTCTCGCAGACGTAGACCTCGCCGCAGGTCAGGGCCAGTGGTGTCAGGCGCAGTTGGTGCAGGGTGACCCGGATCGGCACGCCGGCCTGCGCGGCCTCGGTGAGCCACCGCCCGAGCAGGCCGCCGGTGGCCGGTAGGTTGAGCACCAGCACCTGGCTGGCGAGGTCGTCCGGGACCAGACCGACTGATTCCCATAACGCCCGTTCCCGCTCGCCGTCGACCGGGGTCGCCGCCTGTTGCCAGGCGGCGACGGCTCGGAGGACGAGCCCGCGCAGCGGCCCTTCGGTGAGGGCCTTCGTGTCATCCAGCACCCGGTCGGCGAAGACCGGTATCGGCTCGTCTGCCGCGGGCAGCGCGTCCAAGACGCGGATCACGTCCGCGAACGGCAGTCCGGTGCGGACGACGCGGGTGAGGGTGCCGTCGCGGCGCAGGCCGTCGAGCCAATCGGCGTACCAGGCGGTGCCGGCGTGCCGGCCGTCGTGGGCCGCGGCGAGGACGGCGTCGCGGGCCACCGCCTCGCGTTTGGCGTCAGACGGCCGGTTGCGCAGTGGTGCCGTCGTGGTGAGCACCTCGATCAGCCTGACTCCGTGTGCGGCGCGTAGGTGCTGATCGACGTCGGCGAGTCGGATGCTGAGTCGGGCCGCGGCGGCGGAGCGGTGGGTGCCGGTGATGCCGATGATCACGAGGCGTTCGTCGTCGGTGGGGGTGGAGATCGTCACGGTGGTGTCGAGCCGGCCACCGGTGCGTTCCAGGCTGCGCCGGGCGGACGCCAACAGCCGCCGCCAGCCGGGCTGCTCGACGAGGTTCGCCGGACCACCCGGCCGGTCCCGTCCGGGCGGCACGAGCGACGGGTGTGCAGCCGAGGAGTCCGACGGCGATTCGCCGCGCCCGTCGGTCATTCGTCCGCGAGGTCGAGCAGGAGGCCGGTCCGGTCGGTGTCGTCCGGGCTACCGGGGGTACGGCGGGTCTGCGGGGAGCCGAGCGCACGGGCCAGGGTTCCGTCGAAGTCAGCGATGTTGGTCGTGCCGTCCCAGACCAGCAGCACGGTGGACACGGCGTGTTCCACGGCGGAGTGGGACAGGTCGTAGTGGGCGGCGCCGCTGACCGCCGGGTGGGTGGCCCAGAGGTCGTAGCCGGTCATGAACAGGTCCAGGTCGAACTGTTTCGCCAGGGCCATCAGCTCACCCCGGCCGGTGTCGTCCACCCCGGCGAACGCCTCGTCGAGGCCGAGCAGCCGGGGTGCATCGGGGCGGGCCGAGCCGAACAGCGCGTTGGCGGCGGCAAACAGCGGCAGGTGCAGGGAGACCGACTGCTCGCCGCCGGAGAGTTGGCTGTGTCGGGCCCGGGTCAGCGCCTCCGTGCCGCCGCCGGGCCGGTGCAGGGTGAACGCGAACGTGCGCCACTGCCGGTAGTCGAGGACG
This sequence comes from Salinispora goodfellowii, assembly GCF_059570675.1. Classification (NCBI taxonomy): domain Bacteria; kingdom Bacillati; phylum Actinomycetota; class Actinomycetes; order Micromonosporales; family Micromonosporaceae; genus Salinispora; species Salinispora goodfellowii. The sequence goes on from NZ_JCANTD010000023.1 coordinate 60,924, forward strand.
TGGCCGAGCAGTTCCCGGTAGGGCCGTTCGGGCGCGGCGGCCCGCGCCATCTTGATCCGGGCGGCGAAGTGCCGGCGCATGGCGGTGAGCTGGGCCGGCCCGAGCCGGGCTGGGTCGCGTTCGAGGAGCTTGCAGACGTCGCGTTGCTCGGCGTCGAGGTCGTCGGCGAGCCGCCAGCCGACGCCGACGGTGAGCCCCGAGGACATGCGTCGGGCGCGCATCTGGCTGTCCATCGCCGCCACCAGGTCGCGGGCCTCGATGGTGCGGTGGTGGATCTGTCGGGCGAGTTGCCCGAGCAGGGCGTCCTCCAGCACCCGCTGCTCGGAGTCGGTCAGCAGTTGTTCCTGGTCGCGCCGCTCGCGGGCGATCCGGTCGGCGAAGTGGGCGACGGGGGTGAGGCCCTGTTCATCGGCGACCCGGACCACGATCACTCCGTCGTCGGTGTCCCACTCGGGCCGGTGGTCGAGGCCGGCGGCGGGTAGCTGCGCCTGCAGGTCCGTCAGCGCGGTGGTGAGCCGGGTGGCGCTCTGCTTCAGCGATGTCTCGGTGGGGCTCAGCTCCCGGGTGACGGCGAGGACCGCCTCGTGCAGGGCTTCCACCTGCGGATGCAGTTCGTCGTCCGGGCTCTGCGCCGGCCAGCGCAGGTCGGTGGGGCAGCGCAGCAGGCCCAGCAGGTCCGGCTGGGCGTACGGGCGCAGCCGCTGGGCGTCGTGCTGCGCCTCGGCGACGGCGGCGACCAGGGCCTGCTCGCCCAGCTCCACCCGGGTCAGCGCGGCGACCCGCCGCTCCCGGGCCGCGCTGAGTTGGGTGCGGGCCTGGTCGACGGCCTGTTCCGCTTCGATGATCGCGTCGGCGGTCCGGGCCACGTCGGCCAGCACCCGTTCCGCCTCGGCGCCCACGCTGTCGCGCAACGTCCGGTACGCCTCCGCCTTCTCCTGGTGCCGCGCACGGGCGGTACGTGCGGCCTCCGCCGCGGCGGTGAACCGGTCGACTGCCTCGTCGTGCCGCTGCCGGGCCTGGTCCTCCTGCTCGGCGGCACGCGCGGCGGCGGTCCAGGCGCCCTCCAGGCGTACCCCTCGCTGCTCGAAGCGGCTCACCGCTTCGGCGGTGTCGTCGAGCCGGTCGGCCGGCAGCGACCGCTCTGCCGCGCTCCGGCGCAGCGCGGCCGCGGCGGCGGCCCGCTCGGCCAGGGCCTGGTCGAGGCGGGCGGCGGCAGCCGCCCTGGCCTCCTGTCGGGCGCGCAACGTCGCGGCGGCCCGGTCCAGCTCGCGCAGCGCCGTGTGGACCGGTGCGGGTGCCGGCAGGTGCGCGGCAGCCGCGTCCACCGCCGCCAGCAGCGCCTCGACGGACGCGCGGCCGCGGTCCACCGCGTCGAGGTCGGCGTCGATGACGGCCAGTAGCCGCTCGCACTCGGTGACTCGGGCGGCGCGGCGGGCCGCCCGGGCGGTCGCGCCGATGTACTCGCAGGAGACCTTGGCGAATCGGCCGGCGGTGACGCCCTGGGCGTACCGGCCGTCCACGCCGATGGTGACCGGCGAGGTGTCGGGCGTGGCCACGCCGGCCAGCGCCACCGAGGTGAGCACCTCGGTGATCCGTGCGGCGGGCACGTCGTCCTGTTCCTCGGGAGCCAGCACGTCGGCGAGGGTGGCCCCGGCCGGCCGCCGGTGCGGCGGCAGCGGCAGCAGGTAGCCGTCGAGGTCGTCGCCGGCCAGCGCGGTCGTCGCGGTCCCGGGATCAGGGTGCAGCCAGGCGTCCAGCAGCCCGGCCGCGTGCAGCGCCGCCTCGATGGCCGCCGCGTCCGCGCCGGTCACCCCATCGGCGAAACGGACCAGTCGCCACAGCGGCGCGCCGGGTCGGCCGGCGCGTGGCGCGGGCCGGGTCACCGGGGCGGGTGGGGCGTCGTCGTGCTCGGCGGCGATCCGGTCCCGTTCGGCGGCCACCTCGGCCCTCCGGTCGGCCAGCGCCGCCCGCTGCGCCGCCGATGCCGCGAGCCGGTCCCGCCAACGAGCCACCGCCGTGGCCGTGGCGTCGGCGTACACCTCCCGCAGGGTCCGCGCGCCCGGCTCGCCGATGGCGTCCACGGCGGCGGCCAGCGCATCGATCAGCTCCGGTTGCGCGATGTCGGCCAGCAGCCCAGCATTGCCCTGCGCCCACTGCTCCAGCTGGGCACGCAGCCGGGCGCGGGCCTGCGCGACGGCGTCCTCGGCGTGCCGCTCGGCCTGCTCGGCGTCGGCGGCGGCGGCCGTGGCGCCGGCCGCGTCGGCGGCGGCCCGGGCGTGGTCCCGGTCGGCCTGGTCGTGCCGCGCCACCTGTGCGCGGACGGCGCGCACGTCGTCGCGGCGGGCAGCGGCCCGGGCGGTGATCCGGGCCGCCAGGCCGTCCGGGGCGGCGTCGCCGGCACTCCAGGTGATCCCGGCTGTCTCCGCGTCGAGCAGGAGATCGGCGGCGAGCCGGTCGGCCGCCGTCCGGGTGTCCCGGGCCGCGACCGTCGCCCGTTCCGATTCGGTACGCCGCCGCGCCACCGTGCTCTCCTCGGCGACGACGGCCTCGCCGGCCTGCCCGGCCGCCTCCGCCAGGTCGTGCACGTGCCGTTGCAGGTCGGCGAGCTGCTCGTGGGACTGGTAGGCCGCCGATGCCTTCAAACTGTCCAGATGGGCGCGCAGCCGTCCCGGCTCGCCCTCGATGGCCCGCAGTCGCTCACCCGCCGCGGACTCCGCCCCCGCCGCCGCGTCGACCTCGTGACGGGCGTCGCCGAGTGCGGTCGACCGGGTGGCGACCGCGTCGCGGCGGGCGGTCAGGGCGTCCGCAGCGGCCCGTGCGTGGGTGCGCAGATAGGTCGAGTACACCGTCAGGAACGAGGCCGTCGCCGCGTCCGCCGCCACCAGCCCCTCGAGGGTACGCGCGACCGCCTCCATGTCGTCGAACGAGCGGGCGGCCTCCACCAGCAGGTGGTCCTCGACCGGGCGCAGCCCCCGTTGCAGGGTGCGGGACAGCTCGACCGGGTTGAGGTCCTTCGCCAGTTGCGGCTTGCGCAGGGTCAGCACCAGGTCCAGCAGCTGCTCGTAGCGGGCCGGGCCGAGACCGAACAGCCGGGCGTCAACGAGCTGCCGGTAGTCCTCCGCCGAGTCCCGCACCGCCTCGGCGCCCAACCGGTCAATCAGGTCGCGGCGGTTCAGCGGCCGGTCGTCGGCGTCCAGCAGAGAGAAGTCCGCCCCCACCCGACCGTCAACCACGAAGTGCCAGCGGGTGACCCGGTCGACGTGCCGGTGTGCCCGCAACCCGATGCCGACGGTCACGTACCGCTCGCCGTCGGCGAACTCCATCCACACGTACGCGTGGGTGACCTCCTGCCCCCGGTAGAGCAGGTTCGACTTCATCGTCCGGTCCTCGCTGGCGAACGGATTGAGCCGGCGCGGCTCGATCCGCCCGTCGAGGACGAACGGGAACAGCACCTCCAACGCCTTGGTCTTGCCGGAGCCGTTGGGCCCGCGCAGCACCAGCCACCCGTCGACGAAGCTGAACTCCTCGTCCCGGTAGTCCCAGAGATTGATGATCCCGGCCCGGGTTGGGGCGAACCGACGGACAGCGCGTTGCTTGATCACGATCAACTTTCCTCAGAACAGGGCTTCGGTGGTCGTCACCCGGGGCTTGACCGAGGCGACGGTGTGGCGGTACCGCCCCACCAGCGGCCGGACGAGCACCCCGCCTGGCACGGCGGTAACCGCGCCGAACCGTTCCAGCAGCGCGACCGCCTCGACCCGCAGCCGGTCCGGGTCGGCGTGCCACTGGGACCCGAACGCGGTCCCGTACCGCTGGAGGATCTCCCCGACCGCGGTACGCAGGAAGCTGTCGGTGATGAACGGCAACCGGCCGGCGCCGCTGGCGCCGGCGGCCTCGTCGTGCTCACCCCGCTCCTCGGCGGTCCACGGCTCGTCCGGGCCGGCGTCGTCGAGGCGTACCAGGGTGGCGGTGGGCAGGCCGAGGTCGATGTCGCTCGCCAGCGCCTGCTGCCGGGCGTGCCCGTCGGGCGGGGTCAGCCGCTTGACCCGGCGGCCGTCGGGGTCAGCCACCCGGTCGGCCATCTCCACCGCCAGCAGCACCGCGGCCTGCGCCACCGAGCCGGTGCCCGGGAACCGCTCCCCGGTGAACCCGGCGGTGTCCACCAGCAGCACGCCCTCGGCCCGCCGTTCCACCCGCAGGCCGGTCAGTCGGGCCAGGTCGGTGGCGAGCGCGGACCCGCGCAGATGGTTGGCGACAGCTGGCTCGACGTCGGTGTGGTAGACCACCGGCGACTCCACCACCGTCCGCCGGGCCGCCTGGGCCGCCTGCCGGCGCTCGGCGTTGCCGCTGCTGCTCATCGCCCGGTCCAGCAGCGCCGACACCGAGTCGACGTGCTGCAGCACCCGGGTCGGCCGGAACAGCGCGAACACCACGTCCCGCGCCACGTCGTACAGCGCCTCCCCGGCGCCCGGGTCACTGGCCCAGGCGGCGCTGGAGCCGTCGGCCAGCCGCAGCACGCCCCGTTCCTCCAGCCAGCCGACCGCGTCCACGAACGCCCGCCGGTCCGGGCCGTGGTCCGGATCCAACCCCAAGCCGGTGATCCGGTTCGCGTCGCCGGCCACCGAGTCGGCCAACTCGCTGAGGGTGATCTGGATCCCGGCGCGGCCCAGCACCGCCAGGCACAACGACAGGTACGCGTAGCGCTGCCGGTCGAACGGGCGACCGGTGCGCGACACCGCCGGCTGGGTGCCGTCGAGCCGGTCCTTCGCCCGCACCAGCCGGGCCGTGGCACCGTGCAGCTCCAGCCGGTACCCGAACGCCTCGGCGAGATCCCGGCGCAGGGTGGCGGAGAACCGCCGTACCCGGGGCAGCGACCGCTCGTCGGGCCACGTCGCCGTGATCAGCGGGTGGCGCAGGACCAGCCGGACCGCCCGCTGGTAGTCCGCCAACTCCAACTCCGGGACGTCGACGGCGAACCGGTGCGCCGCCGGCCGAAGCGCGCCCGACCCGGCGGTCACGCCGGCACCAGCTCGGGTCGGCGGACCGCGGTGTGCTGCGCCCCGGTGACCGTCAACGCGTACCCGTCGAGATGCAGCCGGCCCTCGGCGGTGCGCACCGTGGTGAACCGACCCGGCGTCGGGGTGAGGGCCAGCCGCACGCCGTGCGCGGCGGCCGCCAGCGGCACCCCGGCTCCGCCACCCACCCGGGCGGCGAGTGCGATGTCGAGCAGGCGCAGCAGGACCTGCGTCTGCGACCCGTCCAACCGGTGATCGTGCACGCCCCCAGCGGCCAGCGCCGTCGCCGCGTCGGCCCACCGGCGCTCCCGGGCGAGCTGCTCGCCGCGCAACCGGTGCCGCCGCTCGTCGACCCGGTCCAGTCGAGCCGGGCGCCCACGGCCCTGACCCGGCGCTCGGCCGGTGGTCACCAGGGTGCGGGACAGCTCCACCGCCGGCGCCTCCCACCACGACAACCGGCTGGCGATCGCCTCCGGATCCGGGTGCGCCACCCCGGCGTGGCGCGGAGCGCCGAGCCCGAACACGACGTCGAACAGGGCGTGCGCGGCCTCCTGGGTGCCGGTGTGGGTGAACCACGCGGCCAGGTGCCGCAACTGCGACTCCCGGCTCACCCCGCCGCGTCGCGCCTCGGTGACCCGGCGCAGCAGGGCGAGGACGTCACCGATCGCGGCGATGGTGGCGTCCGACAACCGGTCCGCCTCGCTGGGCTGCTCCGGGCCCGGCGGCGCCAACCACGACCGCAGCCCCGCCCAGCGCCGCCGCCAGTCCTCCAGCCGCTGCACCGGGGTGTGGAACAGCCGCTCGTCGGCCTCGGCGGCGGCCTCGATCAGCCGGTCCAGGCCGGTCGTCTCCACCTCGTGCACCGCCGCGCGCAGCCGGGGCGTGTACCGCTGCAACTCGTCGTGGAAGTCCCGCAGGTGAGCCAGCAGCGCGTCCTTGTGGGCGAGGAACGCCTCCGGCCGCACGTCGTTGGTCCGCCCCAGGTCACCCAGCATGTGGTAGAAGCGGGCGGCCCGCTCGGCGATGTCGGCCAACGCCCGGTCCAGCCGGTTGAACTTGCGGTAGACCTCCTCGGCGTCCCCGGCCTCGTTTGCCGCGGCGAGCGCGTTGAGGTCCGCCAGCAGGTCCGCGAAGACCAGCCGGGACAACGTCGAATCGTCCATGCTCGCCGACAACACCGCCTCCACCGCCCGGTGCGCCCGGTACCCGGCCTCGGTGAACTGGTACACCGAGTGCCGGTTGCGGTACTCCGCCAACGTCGTGGCCCGGGAACTGTCCTGCCCCCGGTCGAGCACCCCCCACTCCACCAGGGCATCGAGCAGCCGCGGCAACTCCAACCCGGCCGGATCCGGGCAGGCGGTGTCCGCCTCGTGCAACGCCGCCAGCGCGGCCACCACGTCGGAGGTGTGCAGCACCACGTGGTAGTTGGACCGCGCCGAGTCAAACGCCCGCAGCAGCCACAGGTAGGCGAGCCGGTTCTCCGCCGTCACGTAACCGAACAGCCGCATCCGGTCGTCCAGCCCGAAATCGTCCAACCCGAACGTGGGCCTGGATGGCTGCGCGGTCATCGTTCTCCTCCACGGGACGCGAACGGCTACTCACCCTACCCATCCAGCCCCGGAGGGCGGCGAGGCGCGCGAGGCACCAAGGATCGTGGAACCGGCGTCACGGGCTGCTGCGCCTGGTAAGTGCTGTGGCCCGCAGCACTGGCCGGCGCGGCCGGTAGCCCCGAGATCAGACAGGACACTCCCGTCCGATCTCAATCTCCGACACCGGCCGACCGGCGGTGCTCGGACGAGTCGCCATCTGGGGCCTTGGCGGCACGGCCTGGTGAGGGTTTCACCGGGTGTGCGGCAGCACGGCCGAAGCCGGATCGGTAGGCCAATCGGTCGCCTCACGATGGGGCAGACCGGGCTATAGCCTTGAAACGGCGGTGCCATCACGGCCAGGCGCGACACTCTGGGGTGGGACATGGAACTGTTCGGACGGCGCGCCGAGACCTCGGCGTTGGGCCGGCTGCTGGATCGAGCGGCGGACGGTGCGGGTTCCGGGCTCGTGCTGTGGGGTGAGCCGGGCATCGGCAAGACCGCCCTGCTCGAGTACGCCGTCGGGGCGGCGTCGCACGCGACGGTGTTGCGGTGTCGAGGCACCCGGATGGAGGCAGGGCTCGCGTTCGCGGCGTTGCACGAGCTGCTGTGGCCGGTGTTGGACCGGCTGGGAATGCTCGCCGCCCCGCAGGCCGCGGCCCTGCGGGGTGCGCTGGGGGTGAGCCGGGACCCGGCCAACCGTTTCCTCATCGGCGCGGCCGTGCTGTCGCTGCTCTCCGGTCTTGCGCGGGAGCGACCGGTGCTGGTCGTGGTGGACGATACGCAGTGGGTCGACGAGGCGAGCGCGCACTGCCTCGGGTTCGTCGCGCGGCGGGTGGCGACGGAGCCGGTCACGGTGCTGCTGACCGGGCACGAGGATCCCGTCTCGGGGCCCTGGGAGGGGTTGCCGGCACTGGAGGTCGGCGGCCTGGCCGACTCCGAGGCGCGCCGGCTCGTGATAGCCGCCACGCCGGGGGCCGACGAGGCGTTGGCCGATCGGACGGTGCGGGCAGCGGGTGGCAACCCGTTGGCCCTGCACGAGCTGCCTGCCCTCGATCATGAGACCGACGGTGCGGCGAGTCTCCCGCCGTCCGGGAACCCGGTGCCGGTCGGGCCACGGTTGCGGCGGGCGTTCTACGCGCGGGCCGAGGCACTGAAACCGTCGACCCGGGCGTTGCTGCTGCTGGCTGCGGCTGAGGGCCGGGGCGACCGGCACGTCGTGAACCGCGCCGGGGCCGGCTGGGGCGTCGACACGTCCAGCTGGGATGAGGCCCTGCGGTCGGGTCTGCTCCAAGCCTCGGGCGGCCGGCTGGATTTCCGGCACCCACTGATCCCGGCGGCCCTCTATGACGGTTCCTCCTTCCCGGAACGGCAGGCTGCGCACCGGGCGCTGGCCGTGGCCCTGCCGCGGGAAGCCACCATGGGGCGGGCCTGGCACCTGGCGGCCGCCGCCGACGGACCGGACGAGGACGTCGCGACGCTGCTGGAGCAGGCCGCTGGGGAGTGCCTGCGACGCAGCGCGGGTCCGACGGCAGCTCGTACGCTGTATCGGGCCGCCGAGCTGTCGCCGGAGCCGGCGGACGCCGCCCGCAGACTGGCCGCCGCCGCCCGCGCGGCCTGGCACGCCGGCCACGCCGAGATGGCGCGGCAGCTACTCGATGACGCCGAACGCCTCGGCGGTGTGCTTCCCGTCGTCCGGCTGAGCGGCGGGCTGCGCGGGATCCTCGAGTTCGCGTACGGCATGCCCGAGCGTGCCCACCATTACCTGGCAGGCGACCTGGCCGTGGTCGCTGAGACCCGCCGGGCGGTGGAGCTGGGCACGGTGGGCGTCCGCGCCGCTTGGTCGGCCGGTCGGTCCGACCTCCAACAGGATGCGCTGCGGCGGTTGCGGGCCCTGGACACCGACGGTGCTGCCGAGGTGTCGGGGCTGATGCCGGTGCTGCGGAACTGGTGGTCCTGCTATGACGAGACCGGCGAGGCCACCCCGACCGGTCCGGGCCTGGCCAGCGACACGGTCGGTCGGCTCGGTACGGCGGCGTGGGAGTTGCTTCCGCCCGCGCCGCTGGTCCAAGCCTGGGGCATCGACGCTGGGCTGCTCGACGTACTGCGCCTGCAGGTCGCCCAGCTACGGCGTCGACAGGAGCTCACCGCATTGGCGCTGGTACTGGCGCAGATCGCGGTCCTCGAGATCGCCGCGGGACGATGGGACGCCGGCGCGCTTGCGGCTGCCGAGGGCCTGGGGCTGGCAGAGGATGTCGGGGCGGACCACCTCGCTATGCAGAGCCGCGGTTCCCTCGGCATGTTGGCTGCCGCCCGCGGCGACTACCGCGCCGTCGACGAGCACATCAGCCGGGTCCTGCGGGTCTCGGTGCCGCGTGGAGTGCGAGCGTTCACCGCCTCAACGTACTGGCTCCGAGGGCGGGCAGCGCTGTTCGACGGCCGTCCACAGCAAGCGCTGAGCGACCTGCGGTGCCTCACCGAACCCGGCCACGAGGCCGCCCACCCCACCTTCGCGCTGCTCGCCGCGGTGGACACCGTCGAAGCGGCCGTGCAGCTCGGCAGCAGCGACGTCGCCACGACTCAAGTCGCCATGGTGGAGCAGTGGGCGCAGCGTACGGATGCGCCCTGGGCCCGCGCGGCCGGCCACCGCCTGCGGGCCCTCGTCCAGGGTGGATCGGCGGCCGAGGCCTCGTTCCGAGCCGCCCTGGACGTCGCGGGGGCGAGGGCACAGCGTTTCGAGTACGCCCGCACCCGGCTGCTGTACGGGGAGTGGCTGCGGCGGGCCCGCCGCCGGGCCGACGCCAGCGCCCAGCTCGCCGCGGCAGCCGAGACCTTCGGCCGCTTGGACGCGGACCCGCTGCGGGCACGGGCGCTGCGGGAGCAGGCGCTGGCCCACGGGCGGGCCGCTTCCGGCGTGGCCGATCCTCCGACCGCAGCCGGGCTGACCGCGCAGGAGCTCCGGGTCGCACAGTTGGCCGCCCGCCGGCTGACAAACCGGCAGATCGCGGCGCAACTGTTGATCAGCCCCCGCACGGTCGGCCACCACTTGGCCAGCGTCTACCCCAAGCTGGGCATCACCTCCCGTACCGAACTGGCCCGGATCGACTTCGACGGTGACCTGAGGCTCAGCTAGACCGCAGGGTTGGATGCCAGCGGAACGGGTCGTCCTCCAGCGCGGAGCGGTCCCAGTGCCCGAGGTCGGCGGCGGCCTCGTAGGTGGTGCGGAGGAACTCCGCGACCGCGCGGTCGGGGTCCGGTGCGGCGCGTACGACCTCGTAGGGCAGCAGGAACTGCTGGAAATCGTTGCTGTAGTACGCGCCTTCGGGGCCGACCTGGTGCTCGGCGAACCCGTCCGGTGCGGGGTAGGCGTAGGAGTAGAAGGCGCCCTCCTCGCCGCCGCCGGGCCAGAACCCGCAGCTGGACAGCTCCCGAGAGTAGCCCTCGACCATGACCCAGTCCCCGCAGTTGGGCACTCCGCCGGGGTGCGGCGGGGCCGACCGGCCGGAGAAGCGGGTGCAGGCCAGGTCCATCCCGCCCCAGAAGAAGTGCACCGGGCTGACCTTGCCCACGAAGTGCGACCGGAACTCGCCGATCACCCGGTTCGCCTGCAGCAGCTGTCGCCAGAACAGGGCAGCCGCCTCGCCGTCGTAGGAGGCGTGGGTGTGGTCCTCCGCGAACGGGATCGCCGGGTCGACCTCGTTGGGGTGTGGCCGGATCGGCGCCTCGATCCCGAGTTCGTCGAGCATGGCCATGAGCCGTGAGTAGAACTCGGCGACCGGCATCGGCCGCAGCGGAAGGCTCCGCGCGCCGCCGTCGCTGCTGCGCACGTCGAGCCGGTGGCCGAGGAAGTCGAACTCGATCTCGAAGGCTCCCGTGCCGTACGGGACGGCGGACGTCGTCAACCCGCGCGGGCTCACGTACAGGGTCACCTGCCACCAGTGGTTGAGCAGCGGAGCGTGGGCCATGCGGACCTTGCCCACGATCTGGGTCCACATGTGCAGGGTCTCGCGGGTCGCGGTCCAGTCCGAGACCCGAAGGCTCGGCCAGCTCATCTTTGCCGGGCTCGTCATCGCTACTCACATCCTCGGTGCGGGCCACTCGTCGGTGTCCCACCCGTACTCGGTCATGTCATGCCGTCGACCCGCCGGTCTGCTCACTGATTCCCGCACCTTACGTCGGTCCAGACCGAGAAACCGCCCACCTCGCGAGCTCAGCGGCGCATCCGGCGCGTCCGCGCGACGAGTGTCGGACGCTGCGGCGTACGGCGCATCGGTCGGTCAATCGGTCGGTTCGTCGATGCGGCCATGCAGAGACGCCCTCGACACAGACGGACTCAGGTTGGAGAGCACGCTAGCGCGGCAGGTCGAGTAGCACGACCGCGCCGATCTCGACGACCTGGCCCGGGAGCGCCAGCTCCACGGCCCCGAAGGTCGTGCTCGTCGGCCGGTGGTCGCCGAAGTAGGCGCTGTGCGCGGCAGCGGCCGGGCCGAAGTTCTCCCGCAGGTTGGGCGGTGGCCATGGGTCCTCTCCCAGGCAGTGGGTGAGCGCGGCGTGGAGTCGACAAATCGGCGCCGCCGCGTCGCCCGAGCTCGGCTAGTCCGGGTGGCCGGCCGCCGGGTCAGCGGTACTCGGGATTGGCGGCGTCCGGATGAACTCCGGCGTCCCAGGCGGTGCGCTGGTTGCCGTAGGCCGGGAACCCGCCAGCGCGGCGGATCATCGACGCGAGGTGCAGCAGGTTGTAGGTCATGAATGCGATGTTGCGGTTGGTGAAATCGTTCTCCGGCCCGCCGGAACCCTCGTCCAGGTAGGACGGCCCGGGGCCGACCTCACCGAGCCAACCCGCGTCGGCCTGCGGTGGAACGGTGAAGCCGATGTGCTGCAAGCTGAAGAGGATGCTCATCGCGCAGTGCTTCAGGCCGTCCTCGTTGCCGGTGAGCAGGCAGCCACCGACGCGACCGTAGTAGGCGTACTGACCGTGCTCGTTGAGTACGCCGGAGTAGCCGTAGAGCCGCTCGATCACCCGGCGGGTCACCGAACTGTTGTCGCCGAGCCAGATCGGCCCGGCGATGACCAGGATGTCGGCCGCCAGCACCCGGGATAGCAGCGCGGGCCACTCGTCGGTGCCCCACCCATGCTCGGTCATGTCCGGTCGGACACCGGTGGCGATGTCGTGGTCGACAGCGCGAAACTGGTCCACGCCGACCCCGTTGGCCTCCATGATCGCCATACTGCGGTCGATTACCCCCTGAGTGTGGCTACGGTCCGGCGAACGGTTGAGCGTGCAGTTGATATATGTCGCGCGCAGCCCAGTGAAGTCGGGCTTCTCAGACATCGGCACGGTCGTGAAGGTCCTTCCCGGGTAATCGGTGTGCTGTTTCGGCCCGTTCGTGGGGTGGGCCCACTAACGAGTGTCGAACACTGCAGCCCGCGCCGGATCGGCTGGTCAATCGGTCGGTCGTGCCCGGGGTGATGCGACCGACGCACGTCGGAACTCACGCCGCCAGCGATCGCGCCGAATCACCCGAGATCGAAAACTGGGAGTCTGTGGGACTCTCCAGCACATGCAGCCCATGTCGGACCACCTGCCCAGCTCGGTTCTCGAGCACCGCATCGACCTCGTGCCTGTTCGTCGGGACCCATAAACCGGAAATCGAAGTTTGTCGTTTGCCGTGTGGACCCAGAGGGTCCGGGTGACTGTCTGGGTGTGTGCTGCCGATGTCATGGCCAGCTAGGAGTAGGACGCCCCGGCCCTCGCTGATGACCGCTGTATCAGCACTGGATGGAGACTTGCGACCGATCGCCCCTTTCCGAAGTTGTGGCTACTGAACCGCGGCGGGTCCACGCCCCGTGACCAGCACAAGCGAAGAGGGTGATGCCCGATGGGCAGCCTGTGGGCCGGCGTCGACGTCGGCAAGACCCACCACCACGTGTGCGTCGTCGGCGACGGCGCCGTGGTGGTATCCGAGAAGATCCCCAACGACCAGCAGGCCATCTCCGGCATCGCCGGGAGACTCGGCAACGCCGTAAGCCGATCCGCCGGGCAGTCGACCTGCGCGGCGGCCCAGCATCGCTGTTGCTGGCGGTCCTGTTCGACCGGGGCGTGGACGTCCGTTACGTCAGCGGTACGGTCACCTCGCGGATGGCGGAGGCGTTCCACGGTGAGCGCAAGACCGACGCCCACGACGCGTACGTCATCGCCCAGACCCTGCGCATGCGCTGCGACCTGCCGGCCCTCACTCTCGCTGACGGGGTGCAGCAACAGTTGAAGCTGCTCGTCTCCCGCCGTCTGGACCTGGTCGCCGACCGGGTTCGCCTCACCGCCCGCATCCAGGACCTCCTGACCATGATCAGCCCTGCCCTGGAGAAGGCACTTAACCTGCGCAGCAAGGGCGCGCTCCGGCTCCTCGCGCAGTGGCAGACCCCCGCCGGGCTGCGCCGTGCCGGTGAAGCCCGCATCCTGGACTACCTGCGCCAGCACGGCGTGCGGGCCGCCAGGGCACTCACCGCCAAGGCCCTCGCCGCCGCGCGGACGCAGACCGTCGCCGTCGCCGTCGCCGGGGAGGCCACCGCAGCCGGGATCCTGGCGGAGATGGCCACCGACCTGGAAGCGGTCAACGGCCGCATCGTCGCCATCGAGGAAACCATAGCCGGCATCGTCGCGGAGCACGAGCTGGGAGAGATCGTCACCAGCCTGCCCGGCATCGGCACCACCCTCGCCGCCGAGTTCCTCGCCCACGCCGGCACCCTCCCCACCTACCCAAGCGCCGCCGCGCTCGCCGCCCACGCCGGACTCGCACCGATCTCGCGCGACTCCGGCCGCCGACAAGGTCACCCGCGTTCGCACTGGTAGCAAGACCCACCACCACGTGGCCGCCGTCGCCAGTGACGGCCGGTTGGTCTACTCCCGCCGGGTCGCCAACGACGAGCCCTCCTGACGGTGATGGCGGAGGTGTCGACGCACGGTCGGCCGGTCTGTTGGGCGGTCGACGTCACCACCGGCCTGTCGGCGCTGCTGTTGACCCTGCTGTGGCGTTGTCAGGTGCAGGTTCGATACGTCTCTGGCACTGTCGCCTTTCACATGGCTGCTGCGTTCGCCGGGGAAAACAAGACCGACGCCGGTGACGCGGTCGTCATCGCCCAGACCATCCGCATGCGCCCCGACATCCCGATCCTGGAACCCTCCGACCGGCTCCTCGCCGAACTCACCAGCTACCGCGCCGGCCTCGTCGGGCAGCGCGTCGCCACGCTGTTCCGCTTGCAGGAACTCCTCACAGGGATCAGCCCTGCCTTGGAGCGGGCCGTGGACCTTCCGCACGATCTTCGGCTCGTGGGTGCCGTTACGGTCTCGCGGCATCTCGATGTCGATAGCACCGGCCTCGGTCAGGACCCCCTTCGACGGGTAGCCGTTGCGGCTGTTACCCGACCCCTGCCCCGCGGGATCACCCACCTCATAGCCCAGATGTTCGGTCAACTCCTCCGCCAGGGCCCGCTATAGCACCGCCTTGGTCAGCTGCCGCAACAGACCACCATGGGCCGGCGCGCTGGAGTTCCCGTCCGTGCCGTCTCGCGCGTACGGTGGCGGAGCGGTCCTGCGGAACGGCGCGCGAGGAGGATGCCCGGCGATGACTCGGACGGTGGACTTCTGGTTCGACCCGAGCTGCCCCTATACATGGATCACGTCACGATGGATCGTCGAGGCGGCCACGGTACGGCCGCTCGACATCCGCTGGCACGTCATGAGCCTCTCCGTCCTCAACGAACACCGGGAGATCGATCCCGAGGGCGACACCGAGGGGTACCTGTGGGGCCCGGTGCGCGTCTGCGCGGCCGTGGAGCAGCGGTACGGCCAGGACGGGCTCGACCGCTTCTTCACCGCGTACGGGACCCACGTGCACCAGGGAGGGGAGTGGGTCGACTTCGAGGACGTCCTGGCCGAGACCGGGCTCCCGAAGGACCTGGCGGCGGCCGCCGGCACGGATGAGCTCGACGAGGTGGTCCGTGCCTCGCATGCCGCCGGCATCGCCCTGGTCGGTGAACACGTGGGCACCCCGGTCGTCGCCACGGAGGCGGCGGACGCAGGCCGGGTCGCCTTCTTCGGTCCGGTGATCTCCCGGATCCCCCGCGGCGAGGAGGCGGGCCGGCTCTTCGACGGCGCCGTCCTGGTCGCCTCGGTGTCCGGCTTCCACGAGCTCAAGGGCCGGCCGCACGCGGAGCCGCGGTTCGGCGGGTAGTGCTCGAGCGTTCTTCCACCCGGGCCGGTTGGCGCTGGACGACCCGGGTGCGCTCACGGAGGAGTCGCCGTACCGTCCCCGGACGCCGTACAACGCCAGCAAGGCCGGCGCGGACCACGCGGTACGCGCCTACCGCGAGCGGAACCTGGACGTTGACGTGTGTGGCGGCCGGGAAGGGTGTGAAGAGCACTCGCATGGGGCCACGGTGCGGGGTGGTGCTCGACGACCGGCCGAGAAAACCTGGAGCCGCTCTCCCGGGGGACCGGGAGACCGGCACGATCAGGCCGAGCGCTCGGACCGTTCCACCGACCCGATCCGCGGAAACGGCTCGGTGGCGAAGACGACCTCGACGGGCACCTCGAAGTACGCCGCGATGCGCAGCGCCAGGTAGAGGCTCGGGGCGTACTCGCCACGTTCCAGGTACCCGATCGTCTGGTAATGCGCTTGGACCGCATCCGCGAGCTGTCGACGCGAGATCGCGCGTTCGGCGCGCAGCACGGCGATCCGGTTGTACACCGCACCACCGCCGCCGGCGCCGCCCGCACGCTGTATCGCCGACTTCTCAGCCAACGCGTTTCATGGCTTCCTGCTGGCGGTCCTGAACCTTGGAACCGGACTCGCGGCGGGCCGCGCGGCGCAGCACGACAGGCGCCAGCAACAGGCCGGCGATCGCCCAGGCGCTCAGTACCCCGGCAGTCTCCAGGTGCCGCCAGCTCCCGGTGATCTCCACCGCCGCGGCGGCGTCCGGCAGGATGACCGACCGGGTGCCGAGCCCCAGCCAGTAGACCGGGAACACCTGCGCGATGTTCTGCACCCAGACCGGCAGGCTCTGGATCGGATAGAGGATGCCGGAGATGCCCACCAGGGCCATAGTGGGGAAGATCCCCCAGGTGTTCGCCGCCCTCGGGCCCTTGACCACCGATCCGACGATCATGCCCAGTGGCAGGGTCGCCAGCAGCCCGAGCGCGAAAACCCAGACCAGGGTGAGCCACCGGCTGGCGTCCAGCGACGCCAGGCCGTCCACCAGCAGCAGGCTGGGCGCCAGGATCAGGACCAGCAGCGGCAGCGTGCCCACGGACAGTCCAAGCACCCGGCCGCTCAGATAGCCGATGATGCCCTGCGGGATGGTCTTGGCCCGCAGCAGCGTGCCGTCCTCCCGCTCGGCCGCCAGCGAGTAGGCCGCGCCGCCCATCGCCTGAAAGGCCAGCAGACCGCCCAACAGGCTGGGCATCACGACGGTCGCCAGGGACAGGTCGGTGCCCTCCACCGTCGAGTTGCGCTGGAAGAACAGCACTACCAGGAAAACGGCTGCGAGCACCAGGTAGTAGACGATGTCGCCCACGTTCGTCAGGCTCTGCCGGAACTCGATCCATCCCCGGAGCAGGCCGAGGCGGACGGCGTGTGTCGTGGGGTTCATTCCCGCGCCCCCTTGAACGACTCGGCCGCCTCCGTGACCCGGCCGGCTTCGTGCTGGCGTACCATGGTCATGTAGGTGTCCTCCAGGCTAGCCCGGCGGACCTCCAGGTCCTCGACCCGGTCGCCGTGCTGGCGGAACAGGTCCTGCACGAACCGTGTCACCTCCGTGGCGGAGTGCACGAAGTGCTCGCCGTCGACGCTCCAGCGCACCTCGGCGTGGTTGGACACCTGTCGGGCGAGCTGGTCCGCACTGCCGTCGGCCACGATCGTGCCGCCAGCCAGGATGAGGATCCGGTCGCTGAGCTTCTCCGCCTCGTCCAAGTCGTGCGTGGTGAGCAGCACGGTGGTGTCCTCCAGGTCGGAGAGCCGGTGGACCACGTCGTGGAAGTCCCGCCGCGCCTCCGGGTCGAACCCGACGGTGGGCTCGTCGAGGAACAGCACCTCGGGCCGCCCGACGATGCCGATCGCCACGTCCAGCCGGCGGCGCTGGCCGCCGGACAGCGTGTTGATCTTCTGGTTCGCGTGTGCCTAGAGGCCGACGGTCCCGAGCAACTCGTCGACGTCGCGCGGCCGCTGGCGGCCGGGCACCGAGTACAGCCGGTAGTACTCCCCGAGATAGGCGAGCAGCTCGTGAACCCGCCACCGGCCGTGGTCGCGCCACGACTGCAGCACGATGCCGAGCCGGGCCCGCCAGTGTTCGCCGCCCTGCGCCGGATCCTCGCCGAGGACGTGGACGTCTCCGGCCGACCGAATCCGGAAGCCCTCGAGGATCTCGATCGTGCTGGTCTTGCCGGCTCCGTTCGGCCCGAGCAGGGCGACCACCTCGCCCCGCCGGGCATTGAAGTTCACCCCGGTGAGCACGTCCTTGTGTCCGTACCGCATGCGCAGGTCGCGGACATCGATCGCGACCGGATCGTCGGGTGGATCGACGGTCGGCGCTGCCCTCTCCAACTTCTGTGCGCTTGCCATCGGCTGCGCCCTTCGCTAGGCATCTTGTACGAGGCATATTACATCTACTACATAGCTACGTCGTCCTAGTGCCTCGTGGGCAGCGGAGGGTCATCGGATGCGCACCGGGAGGCGTAGCCGGCCGCGAGTCACGGGGGAGCGCAGGCGCGCCGGAGCCGCCCCCGCCACCCGCAGCTGTGGGAGTTCGGTGGCGATGATCCGAAGAGCGGAGGCCGGCTGCATCCGCACCAACAGTGCGACGAGCGCCAGGTCCGGGATCTCGGAGAGGCCGAGCGGCGCAGGCCCGGTGCGAGTCAAGGTCGAAGCGCCCGGGGTCGGAATGGACCGCCGGTTCCCGGTTCGCAGCCTCGGTCGCCACCACCACCTGGGCGCCGGCCGGCGCCGTCACCCCGGCCAGCTCGACGTCCCCGGTGGCGAAGAGCGGCTGCAGGCGCACCGGCGGGCTGTGCCGCAGCGTCTCCTCGACCGCGGCCTCGGCCAACTCCGGGTGCGCCAGCAGTGTCCCGCCACCAGCGATGTAGAAAGCCGGGCCAGGGCGCCGACCGCGATGCAGTCCCAGGCGAAGTGGGCGGGCAGCCCTGGCCCCGGTTGCGTTTGAGGCAGTCCGGCTCCGGGCCGGTCATCCGATCTGGGCCTGTCGCTCCACTGGCACGGAGACTGACTCCCTTCAGGAACAGGGATCTGCCCGCCGTGGGTCAACGCAAGAGACGTCCTCAGGAGGCCAGCGCCTGCGGGCCATTCCCGGTTCCCGGATAGTCCCCTAAACGAATCGCGCCCACGCTCCGGCGTACAGGTTCCGCTGCTGGGCACGATCGCCGCCGACGCACCGATTTTGGTTGAGGAAGACCTCTGGTCGAAGCTGGCATCGCGGACGGGGATGTCGTCGTGGCGCGGCAGCAAAACGGTCACCGACAGCGGCGCTACCCCGTCGTGTGGTAGTCACTCCCCGATCAGACCGCGCAGCCACCAGTACCACTCCGCCGAGCGGTGGAGTTGGCCGCCGGCAGCGCGGACGACCAGACCCCACCGCGTCTTCAGCTGATACTGAAGATCTTGTAGCCGTTCAGGTGAGGACGAGGAGGTCCAAGGCATCAACCACGGGTCCGGTCTCACGTTGCGCTGCCTTGCGCAGTCGGGCGAGGCCGGCGGCGTACTCGTCGTCGTTGATCAGTTGCAGAGGGGTGTGCGCCTCGCGGCGCAGCGCCGTCGCAGCCTCGTCTAATGAGGCCGCGGTCACCTGCGGGACCTGTTCGAGGCCGACGGTGACGAACCCGGCGGCGCTGAAGGCTGCTTCGACGTCGGCCACGCTGGGGTAGGTGTCGAGCACACGAATGGCTTCGGGGAAGTAGCGGAACAGGGTGATCGCCTGGTGTCGGCCGGCGAACGCGGAACGGATCAGCACCCGGCCGTCGGGGCGCACGACCCGGCGTAGTTCTCGGGCTGCACGGTACAGGTCTGGCACGTGGTGGATGACCGTGGAGATCCAGGCGGCGTCGACGCTGCCGTCGTCGAGCGGGATGCACTCGGCGTCGCCATGCACGACAGGCTGGTACATCGAGCGGGCACGCATCGCCTCGGAGGGCTCGACCGCGGTGACCTCGATGTCGTGCCAGTCAATGAAGGCTCGCGCCCACATTCCGGTGCCGGAGCCGAGGTCGAGTATTCGCATGCCTGCATGAGGGGCAAGGTGCCGGGTCACGGCCTCCCGCCAAGCCGAGAGCCCGTCGTCGGTGAGGTGACGGGTCGCCTCGAACGCCGCGGCGTCCGCATCGTCAAACGCGATTCGAGCCATGTCGTTGACCCAACTGCCTGGACAGCCGAGGAAACAAGGGCGCAGCGGTGTGACGAACCGCCCACGCTGGGGGGGCTGCAGGCCAGACACGGTTTACGTAAGGTCGGGCCATGGGCGCGGACGCTGACGTGCGGCGCTGGCTAGGGCAACGTGGAGCTGAGAAAATCCAGCACCCCGGCGGCACTCTCTACGCCCACCTGTGCCGGGTGCATGACCGTCTCGCTGAGCTGGAGTGTGGCGTTGACGCGCAACTGGCCGGTCTCGTGCATGCCGTCTACGGCACGGACGGCTTCGACGTGACGCTGCTCGACCGAAACAATCGAGCCACGCTGCGTAACCTCATCGGTGACAACGCTGAGGCATTGGTCTATCTATACGGGGCCTGCGACCGCAGGCGAACCTGGCGAGAGCTAGCGACGACCGGTGAGGTCGTCGACCGCTTCACCGACCAGACGTGGCACCTGA